>JALHPI010000001.1 GCA_022842585.1 Minisyncoccota bacterium
CTGAGGTGATGAGACCAAGGGAGGAGGTTGCGGTGAGGGTGTATCCGCCAGAAGAGTTCCCCACCAGTATCTGACCGAAGGTTGGTGCGGTTGAAAGTCCGGTACCTCCGTATGCCACTGAGATAGTTGAGGAAGCGGAGACAAGTCCGTTGATAGCCTGAAGCGGACCCGTGAGTGCAGCAACCGTGAGGGATGGTGTCGAGAGTGCGCCGGTTGAAGAGACTGAGGTGGTGCCGGTTCCTCCAACGGCGAAGGTGTTGGCGCTCAAGTTCGTGGTTGAAGCGTTCGCGATGTTGAACTGCGTTGGGATGGAGAGCGTGATGGCGCCCGTACCTGCTGATGCGGTGATTTGGTTAGCAGTGCCGGCAAGACTCGTCACACCGGTGTTGGTGATGACGCCGGTTGCAGGGACGTATGAGATGCCGGTGCCTCCTGAGAGAGACGTTGAAGAGACCTTGTTGTTGAACGCAGTCCAGTCAGCAGAGGTGAGGAGACCGCGGGCGGTTGCTGAAGCGGATGGGAGGTTGAAGGAGAAGGTTCCGCCTGAATTCGTAATGCCAAAGTCAGAACCGGTGGTAGAGGTAGCGAGCGTAATTGCCCCTGTCTGTGCAGAGCCGAACGATTGCTGGAGCGAAGATACGCCGTTTTGTATGGATGAGGTTGCTACCCAGGTTGGTACTCCGTTTACAAGCGCCAGAACCTGACCGTTGATGCCTGCCGAGGTCGTGGCGAAGGCACCTGAGCCATTACCGAGGAGTATGCTGTTCGCTTGAATGGAGTTCCAACCGCTACCGCCATTTGCCACCCCGAGAATGCCGGAAACTTCGCTTCCGAGGTTTACGAGTCCGGTGGAAACGACTCCGGCTGTTGCGCGGAGAATTCCTGAAAGTGAACCGAGTGTAAGGTTTCCTGCAAAAAGATTTGTTGATGAAGCGTAGGAAGAGCTGATGCCGGTCGTTGAAGCGTACGTGACCGTCATGCGGTCATTTGCCGCGTCATACGAGAAGCCTGCGTCGCCACCGAGCGTTCCGCCGTTGTTGAACTGTACCTGACCGTTTAAACCACCCGGACTTCCAGCACCCCCGCTAATCCCAAGTGAAGAGGTGGCGAGGAGTGTGTATCCTCCAAGTCCGTCACCGACGAGGAGCTGTCCGTAGGTCGGCGCGGTGGTCGTTCCGGTACCGCCGCCTGCGACCCCAAGACGACCCGAAAGCGTATTGGCAAACGTGATGATATTGCCGGAAGCGGTGATGGTGGTAGAGGCGGTGAGGCCGTTAAACGCGGTTGAGGAAGTTGCAAGCGTAAGAGCGCTTCCGGTCTGAAGCGCCCCAGCCGGCCCAACCGACGTAATAGCAGAAGTGAGGAATCCGGCATCGTTCGTAAAATCAGCAAGCGTAAGGCTTCCGAAATTGATGTTGGTGTCGGATACGGTAGTCGCATCAAGCACGCAATTAGTGCCGTTACAGGTGAATGCGCCGAAGTCGGCAGCCTGGAGCATTGCTGGCGTTACGTCATCAACGGCGAGCGCACCTGTTGTCGTCGTGAGTCCAGGACCAGTGAGGTCGGTGATGCGATCGGCGCCGAGAGCAAACGAGTTCATTATCGCAACGTTGGTCGAGGTTGCATTCGTCGAAGTAGAGTTCGTGACGATAAGATTCGTCAACGTTGCGAGCGTACCAGTCAGAGAATCAATGAACGCGGTCGCTGCTTGGAGTACGGTAGTGGATGCGTAGGAAGTGCTGAGGCCCGTAGTAGACGCATAGGTGACGGTGAGGCGACCTGCCGTATTGTTAAACGTAAAAGCCGGATCTCCGGCAAAGAAGCCGGCATTATTGAACTGCACGGTACCGAGCGCTCCTCCCGGGCTCCCCGTCCCCGCCCCTATGCCTAGAGATGAGGTCGCCACATTTGTCCATTCCGTCCCATTCCAGAGGAATACGTCCCCATACGCCTTCGTCATGGCCGCCACATCGCTCAAATCCTCTATGGAAGAGCCCGAAAGGTCCGTAAGACCTGTTGTTCCGCCTGAATTTGAGCGTTTTGCGAGGTCTCTGCGGACATTATCGATAGCAGTACGTACATATTCCATCGTTACGCCTCCATATACGTACTGAACGGGGGTATTCGTGACAGTATTGGTTATTTCATTCACCGTTCTGTTTATTTCTACGATGGAAGTGACTCCTTGAGCGGTCGGGCGCGTATCTGATGGGATAAAGGCGATTGAGGAGCCTTTGAAGAGGCTTGCGATTGTGTTCCCAACACTACTAAAGAGGTTATTTATGCTCGTGTACGTGAAAAGCGCGAGAGAACGGCCTGGATTGAGTAATTCTGAAGAGGCCCCAAGCGCAAATACAGGCATATTTTGACTAGTGGAGGCGGTTATACGAGCGTCAAACGCATTTGCGAGCATGTTTCGAGCTTCTAAGAGGCCATTTTGCCCTTCAGAAGGGTTGGAAATGGAAATAATCGTACCTTTATATAGTGCGAGGCTCGTGTCGGCGAAGCCAAGCATCCGATCACCAAGATGCAGGGTCAATGTGGCCACTTTTGCGGCCGGACCATGCTCGATATCGACGAATTCAGCCAAAGCGCGGGTTCCGATATCGCTAGTGTTTTTAAGGGTATTTATAGAAATTCGGGCACCAGTTTCAACGATTCCAACATGCGCCCCAAAGAGTCCAACGTTGACAACGAAGAGCGCGATAAAGAGCGCTACAAGCTTTTCGCGAAGTTCGGTTGCGGCAAAAAACGGACTTGGAATTGGAGCGGTGTACGTACGCTTTTGCGCGACAACAGCATCAATGCTGATTGGGGAAGGTAGTGCTTCAGTATCAACGGCGATAGGCGCAGAAGGAGCTGAAATAGGCTGTATATTAGCCGTATTTTGCGACTGTATCGCCTTATACTCATCTTCGCGCTTCTTCGAAAGAAGCTCTGCATTTATTTTTTTCTGTTGCTCCTGTTCCGCAACGAATTGTAAAAGCGATGCACGATCAATGACCCAAGAACGACCGACACGGCTTCCAGATATTTTTCCTTCACGACAAAGACGACCGAGATAATCCGAATGATATCCGGACAGTTCCGAAGCCTCGCGGGTCGTGATTATGTTTTGGTTGAGGAGTGAATCCATGTCGGATATCCGAAGTAGCTATATTTTATAACCTTATATTCGTTCCATCCTAGAAAAGTGTGGGGATAAAAATATTTTTATTTCAAAAATAAATTCTCTAAATTTTGAGTAACGCGGACTTAAATACCTACATTTTTTAATAAACTTCCCTTTTAAAAGTTTTAGAGGATCTGAATGACACACGAACATAGGAAAAAAGAGTTTTGAAGAGAAAAATCGCGATAGCACAGCGCTTTGCGTGAAAAAAATTAAAAACATAAGCCAAAAGAGGCACTTCTCTGCGGAATTTCTTCTTAATCAATAGATTTTCACGTTATGAAAGGGAATAGAGCTGCCACGAGCCATATTTTTCGATTGAGGACCACCTAATAAAGCACCATGAAGGGGAATTACTAAGGTTTTTATACGAAAAATCCTTCATTTCTTACCAAATCTTATTAAAGAAAATAAAAACACCCTGTAGATGTACAGGATGTTTATTATTCTTTATTTTATTATCTTGTTTATACGAGACGAGATATATAGTAAATACGCTATTTATTTACTACGCTTGAACCCTGAAGATACTGAAGTATGGATGAGTTACTTACTCCAGTGAGATGAAGCTCATCGATGAATCCAGTCGATACGAGCGTGATACTGGCGACTATGACTATTACTCCGATAAGGAATGCTTTCGTTACCATACTCGGGTCTTTCTTTTGCTTCTGGTGCTTTCGAGTATTTGGTACGTGATACGTTTCTTCTCTTGGAGAGAGCACTCTTCCCTGTGTAGCACGCTCTATAGGCTCGAATGCCTGTGGTACAGGCCGCTCTTCAGTCCGGTAAGGATACTGGGGCTTTATAGGCTCTATATCGCTTACTATCATGCGTACCGGTACTGATTCTTCCCTTCGTATAGGCTCCGCTACCGGCTTTTCTTCGTATACGGTAGGTTCAGGCTCTTTCCGGTGCTGCGGATAGGTCGATCCGACATTCCGTTCAGTAAACCATTCTTGCCACGTGGACTGCATTTCCGATACGGCCTTTGGCGCTTCTGGTTCGTTTTTTTCTACTGGTACGACCTCATTTTCAGAAAGAACAGGCAGATTTTCATAGGACTCAGAGGTATAGGCTGGTTGCTGCCAAACGGCCTGAATATTAGTGTTTTCGGATGTTTTTGCATTAAAAACACTGTCACTTTCGACTCCACCCTTCCCTTTTGAACGCTCGTCATTGAAACGATGCTCCCGTATGGATGGTTCATACACGTACCAGCTTCTGCCCACAAGCTTCGATTCCACACGCCCCTCTCTACAAAGTTGACCTACATAGTCCTTAGCGTAGCCCGACAATGCGGCGGCTTTTTTTGAGGAAACAAATACTTTTCCGTCTATTGTGAGTTCGTCCATAGGTTTTTTATAAGAAAATAGGCTTATTGGGTATCGGTTTATAGTAACTCCGCTACTCGTTTAGGCCTGATAGGCACTGAATAATATAGTAAGTATATAGCTATCTTGTCTCGAATATAAGTGATTATCAACAGAGAATTTTATATGACTAAATAGGCCGTTCAAGCCTACGGTGTCTCCTACTTTCTAAGTTCCTCCTCAAGCAGACCCTTGAGTACCCCGGGGTTTCCTGCCCCTTTAGTGGCCTTCATTGCCTGCCCGACCAGGTACTGTATGACACTCTCCTTGCCTGCCTTGAACTCCTCGGCGACCGCTGGGTTAAGGGCAATGACCTCAAGTACGGCCGCTCTGAGCGCCTCGGTATCGCTTACCTGCAGGAGGCCGTTCTTTTCCGCTAAGTCTTCGGGAGCACCGCCTGAGAGGTACATTTCCGAGAGAATCTCCTTTGCTCCGCGGGACGATATCTTCCCCTCCTTGATCATCTGCATAAGTGAGAAGAAGTAGTCTGCGCGCAGGTGCTCGACGTTTCCCTTCGTATCACTGTCGCGCAGGAGCCTCACTACGTCGGAAAGAATGTAGTTGCCGGTCAGACGGACAATCTCGCTATCACCGTTGGTGTGCGCCACTACCCCCTCGAACAATGCAGTGAGGGATTCGTCTTGCAGGAATATTTCTGTGTCTTCTTCTTTCAGTCCGAGTGCCGTATAACGCGCGCGTCGTTCCCAAGGCAACTCAGGGAGCGAGGCTGCAAGCACTTCGGAAGAAAGCTCCGCAAGCTCTGAGCGCACGAGCTTCGGAAGGTCCGGCTCTGGGAAATAGCGGTAATCAGCGCTCCCTTCCTTGAAGCGTTGGTGGAAGGTCTCTTGGGTGCCTTCGTTCCAACCACGGGTCTCCTGAACCACTTTGCCTCCGGAATCTATGAGGGTTGACTGACGCTCGACTTCATACGCAATCGCGCGTTCGACCGACCGAAACGAGTTCAGGTTTTTCACTTCGACTTTCGTTCCAAAAGTCTCGTCTTTCGAAACGGAAATGTTCGCTTCAATACGCATCTCACCCTTTTCAAGATTGGCATCGGAGACGCCGAGCGTACGTAGGAGGAGCTGGAGCTCACGTGCAAAGCGTCCGGCGGTCTCCGCATCATGTATCACTGGTTCAGTGACGAGCTCCATGAGGGGTACGCCCGCGCGATTGAAATCGATGAGACTCTTGCCGCCTTCGTGCGTTGAGCGCGCCGTATCTTCTTCGAGATGCACACGGGTTATCGCAACGTCGTTCAATGCTCCTCCAGATACGAGCGGGTACTCGTACTGGCTGATCTGGTATCCCTTCGGGATATCCGGATAAAAATAACTCTTGCGGTCAAACTCAGTGTACTCGGCGAGCGTGCTGTTGAGTGCGGTTCCGACGCGAAGCACCTGCTTCACCGCTTCGCGATTGATGACCGGGAGTGTGCCGGGGTGCGCAAGGCAGACCGGGCACGTATGTGCGTTCGGGCTTGAGCCCTCAGGCTCGTTTTTGGAAGCACAAAACATCTTCGTGCGGGTCTTCAATTCCGCATGGATTTCAAGCCCTATGGTCGGTCGGTAGGATGATGGGGCTGCCATTACCCGTATCGTGTCTCAGACTTTGGATTTGAGCAAGCTCGCCAGGCGGTCGCCGAAGGCTTTTACGAGGTCATCATCGAGTATGGAAATGGTGAGAACTTCCCGCTCCCCTACCGCCTCCTTGAGGGTGGCAAGGCATTTTTTAAGCCCTGATTCATCGAGCATGTCGGCTTTTGAGAGCACGACGAGCTCCGGTTTCTCTGCGAGACCACGTCCGAACGCTTCAAGCTCCTTCCGTATGGCCCTATAGGATGCGGCGATGTCTTCTTGTTCAGCCGAGACAAGATGGACAAGCAGACCGGTTCTTTCTACGTGTCGTAGGAACTTTGAACCGAGACCTCGTCCTGACGAGGCGCCCTCTATAAGCCCTGGGATGTCCGCAATGAGGTGACCGTAGAAGTCTCCGAGGTGCGGATCAAGTGTAGTAAACGGGTAGGCACCTACCTTGGACTGGGCACGGGTGAGCGCATTTAGAAGAGAAGACTTTCCTGCGTTCGGGAACCCGATAAGACCGACGTCCGCGATGAGTTTAAGGGTGATTTCGATATCCCCAACCCCTCCTGATTTTCCCGTCGTTACCACCACCGGATTCTGGTTTGTGGAGCTTTTGAAGTGCGCATTGCCACGTCCTCCAGGACCACCCTTGAAGACGACCTCGCGCTGTCCATGTTCGATTATTTCAAATACTTCGCCCGTGGTCGTAACCTTAAGCACGGTCCCGACCGGCACTTGAAGCACTATCGATTCGCCGTCGGCGCCATGTTTGTTGTTATTGCCTCCCGGCTTCCCGTTCTCTGCGCGGAATTTTTTTGTAAACCGGAACGTTGCGAGCGCGGAAAGGTCGCGCACTCCCTCAAATATAATGTCACCGCCACGGCCGCCGTCGCCCCCTGCAGGCCCGCCCTTATCCTTACCTTTCATATGAAGCCAGCGGGTTACCCCCGGACCTCCGTGTCCTGCTTGTGCGTGTATGCGAACTTCGTCGACGAGTGCCATGGTGAATTAGACTAGTTCCCAACCCTCCGCGAGAAATGGTTCTGCTTTCTTGTATTTCATCGTTTGCGTCCGCTCGCCGTTTCGTATCGTCACCGTATCGTTTCGACCGGGTGTTTCGCCTTTTTGTACCGGTATTCCGGAGGACTCGGAAGCGCCTGCGGCAAGGACTGTTTTCCGGACTTTCGCTTCCTCTGCCTTGATGCGCGAATCATCCGCCGGACGGATGCGCGGGAGCGCTTCCGCAAGTGAGGTATTGATTGCCGACTCCATCGTATGGAATCGCATGAGACCTTCGCGTCGATACTCGATAAGAGGGTCACGTTGTCCGTATGCGCGCAGCGATACGGAGCGACGCAGGTACTCCATCGTTTCAAGATGCTCGAGCCAGAATGCATCTACGACCTGGAGAAGAAGTCTACGCAACACGTTTGGAAATGCTTCGCCAAATTCTACACGCTTCGATTCAAACGCCGCTTCAGCCGCAGCATCTCCTACGATAAGAGACTTGATGTTCGCTTCCACCTCTTCATTCGTGCCAAGGAGTGCGGTTCGGCGCTTCTGGTATATGGAAAGACGCTGGGAGTTCAATACATCGTCATATGCGAGTACCTGTTTTCGGGAATCAAAGTTGAATCCCTCGATACGCTTCTGCGCTGTTTCAAGCGACTTCGAAATCATCCCGCTCTGAATAGGCTCATCTTCCGGTATTTTGAACGTGCCCATGACATTCTTCACCATGTCGGAAGCAAACACGCGCATAAGCTTGTCCTCAAGCGATACATAGAACTGGGTCGCGCCTGGGTCGCCCTGGCGGCCGGAACGGCCTCGCAGCTGGTCGTCTATGCGGCGCGCCTCGTGACGCTCGGTACCGATGACGATGAGTCCGCCAAGCGCCATGACCTCGTCGCGCTCAGCCTCGTTTACCGGCACGCCGCCAAGCTTGATGTCGACGCCGCGACCGGCAAGGTTCGTCGCAACCGTCACTTTCCCCTTTGCGCCCGCGCCTGCGATGATTTCCCCTTCGCGTTCATGGTTCTTTGCATTCAACACTTCGTGCGGTATGCCGGCATCTTTCAGCGCCTGGCTTACCGTCTCATTGTCTTCAATGGACACCGTACCTACCAACACCGGCTGTCCTTTTTCGTTAAGCTCTTTTACTTGGCGCGCAAGAGCTTTGTACTTCCCGGTATTGGTTTGGAAGATGAGGTCATCGTGGTCGATGCGCTGTACGGCGCGATTGGTCGGGACTGCGACCACCTCAAGCTTATATACGGTATAAAATTCTTCCTCGGAGGAGAGCGCCGTACCGGTCATACCCGAGAGACCGTCGTACATGCGGAAGTAGTTCTGGAACGTGACGGAAGCGTAGGTTCGGGTCTCCGCCTTAACTTTTACACCCTCCTTTGCTTCCACAGCCTGATGGAGACCTTCAGACCATCTCCGGCCCGCCTGAAGCCGTCCAGTAAACTCATCCACAATGACGATTTCCCCGTCTTTTATGACGTACTCCTTATCCTTAAGAAAGAGCGCTTTTGCGCGCACCGCCGTCTCAAGTTGGTGCGCAAACTTCATTCCCCCCTCCGTGTAGAGGTTATCTATTCCAAGCGCTTTCTCTGCCTTCGTGATGCCTTCTTCGGTTATCTGCACGGCACGCTGTTTCTCATCAATCGTATAATCAGTGCCTTCGGCAAAGCTCCGAACAATCTTCGCGAACTGTTCGTACAGCCCTTCTGCGTCTGCGGCGGGACCAGAAATGATAAGCGGTGTGCGCGCTTCATCGATAAGGATGGAGTCGATTTCGTCTACGATTGCGTAGTGATGCCCGCGCTGGTTTATCTGAGCCGCATCATAGGCCGTGTTATCCCGCAGGTAATCGAACCCGAGTTCGTTGTTCGTCGCATAGGTGATGTCGGCGGCGTACGCGTCTTTTTTCGATGCGGGACGTAGGTAATCGTAAAACACGCGGAATGATCCTTCTTCGTCCCGTTTCGCATCTTCATCTGCTTCCGTATGGGATGGATCATACAGGTACGCGCCCGCAGACGTGACCACGCCTACCGAAAGTCCGAGGTATCGATACACCTGCCCCATCCAGGCCGCGTCACGGCGGGCGAGGTAGTCGTTTACGGTCACCAGATGCACTCCCCGTCCTTCTAGGGAACGTATCGTTGCGGCGAGAGTCGCAACGAGGGTCTTTCCTTCACCGGTACGCATTTCCGCGATTTTTCCCTTAGAGAGCGCAAGACCGCCGATGAGCTGTACGTCGTAGTGACGCTCCTTAAGGGTGCGGCGCGACGCTTCGCGCACAAGCGCGAAGACCTCAGCCACATCATTGTTCTCCGTAGGCTTTCCTCCGGTACGTTGTTTGACCTCCAAAAGCCGTGCCTTAAGCTCCTCTTCAGTGAGGGGTAGCAATTCCGCCTCAAGAGCTGCGGCGCGTACGACTACCGGTTCCGCCTCCTTTACAAAGGACGCGGATTCATTCTTGGTAAACAGTCGCCCGAGGAAGCCCGCCATAATGATGCACTATAACACTTTTTTATAATTTTTGCTTGCGTGCCTATATCGACCAGCTATTGAGACATCTTTAAAAGATTCATATGCAAGGCGCGGGAAAACCGACGAGTGAGCCGTACAGAAGTACGGTGAACGAATCGGTCGGGACCCGTAACGCAGCAGATGAATTTTTTAACAGGTCTCAAAACAAAAAAGCCCCGCGGAGGCGGGGCTTTTTTGAGCTAGCGCTATTTGCGCTTTGCAGTCTTGCGGCGCTTGGTGGTCTTCTTTGCGACCTTCTTCTTTGCGGCCTTCTTAGCCTTTTTCTTTGCAGCCATGGTGCAGAAATTAGAGTGTCTGGTAATCGACCCACTTCCGCAAAAATTAATTCCGAAGAATTTTTTTGTGCGTAGTGTTCTATTAGCTATTATTGCGCGCAAAAAATAAAAAAGCATAAAAAAAACGCGAGCTGTGGATAACTCGCGCGTTTTTTATTTTATTTTTTTATAAAAATTATTTCTTTGGCAGTGAACGCACTTCGCGTTCTATTGAAATATTTGTTTTTTCTTTAACGAGCGTTTCGACATGTTGCGCGAGCGCTTCTATCTCGCGCGCAGTGCCGCCTGCATCAAGTACAAGTACGAGCGGCTGCGCGCCAAACAGTGATGCGTTTCCGAGACGGAATCCCCGAAGCGCGAGTATGCGGTCAAGTATGAATGCGAGCGGCACCTTTATGCCGTGCGGGTGCGGAAAACGAGGTACCGCACCGTACTCTCGTTCGAGCGCCGCATACGCTTCGGGAGAGAGTACGGGATTTTTGAAAAACGAACCTGCGGTGCCGGATACAGATAGGTCGGGAAACTTTTTATTTCGTATGGCACGCACCACATTCCCTATCGCTTCAGGCGTGGTCAGGTCTGTTCCCTGTTCTTTCGCAGCGAGCAAATCCCCGTATTCGATACGCGGAGACGGAACGCGGGTAAGCACGAAATGCACACGCACGATGATGAGGTTCGGTTCGTGCTTGAAGCGGCTATCCCTATACCCGAGCTGGCAGTCTTCCTTAGAGAACGTATGCACCGTATCTGTTCCTGCGTCATACGCTTCGACCGATTCAAGTGTTTGCGCGATGTCCGCGCCGTATGCACCTATGTTCTGCACTGGGGCCGCACCTACCGTTCCCGGTATGCCTGCGAGGTTTTCAAAGCCCCAGAGACCGCGTGCTGCGACCTCCCGTACAAGCGCATCCCAGTTTTCGCCCGCAGCCACATGCACTCGTACCGTATCCTGCTCCGCTTCGTCATACGTAACTCCGCGCATGCCCATACGTATGATGAGACCGTCGTAGCCGTCGTCATGCGCAAGCACGTTACTTCCCTCACCAAGCACATAAAACGAGAGCGCGTTTGCGCGCGCGAACTCGAGCGCTTCGCGAAGTTCCGCTTCGTTTGACACCTGCGCGACCGCGCGCGCGTTCCCGCCGACCTTGAGCGTAGTGAGTGAAGCGAGTGGTACGTATTCCTGTATCGTCATCAGAGACCGAGTTGCTTTGCAAGCTGCGCGGCGACGTCTTTCACTTGCGGATACGCAGCAACCGTTTCGGTAAGCTCGGTGCGTGCTTCAGCAACACGTCCAGCAAACATATACGCTTGTACGAGGATAAACCGCGCCTGCG
Source organism: Minisyncoccota bacterium (assembly GCA_022842585.1). Classification (GTDB taxonomy): domain Bacteria; phylum Patescibacteriota; class Minisyncoccia; order Phycocordibacterales; family Phycocordibacteraceae; genus C7867-001. The sequence continues at coordinate 11,302 of JALHPI010000001.1, forward strand.
GATCTTGCGGTGCGTTTTGTATACGTGCTTTTGCGGATTCAATCAGCTCGGAGAACATTTTCGCTTCGAAATACGCAAAGCGGAGCACGTCGTCATCGATTGCGGTTGTGCCGTGCTTTTCCATAAGCAGCGCGCGTCCACCATCCGTATCTCCCGTAATGATGCGTCCGACGGCCGCGTACGTTGCCGTATTCTTAAATGACGTATCGAGCTCGTACGCAGACTGGAAGAGTGTTGCCGCTCCCGCTTTATCACCCGACTGCCATAGTGCAATACCCTTCTGGATATAGAGATTCTGCTTTTTGGGAGAGAGCGCGATTGCGGCATCTATTTCCCTAATGAATCCCGCAAAGTCCCCTGCGGAGCGGAGTCCGCCCGCATAGATAAGCCGCGTACGCGCATCATTTGGAGCGCGCTGTATCTCTTTCTGCATTTCGGAAAGCGCAAGCGTAAAGGCTGCCTGGCGGATATCCATAGGTACCGTAGGCTGTCCCCCTATCGTATTTGCATACGCAAGGAGCTGTTCATTGATTTCCTGGGTCGCAAACGAGCCGCGTCCGACTGCCTGCGTATAGCTTGCAAGCGCATTGGTAGGATTCTGGGCTTGTTGGGCGGCACGTATGAGGTCTCCGGCCGCTTGCATGCCTGGCGCGTTCACCATCCATACGACTGCAATGGTGGCAACGAGTACCACCGGAGCAACAACCGTTCCGAGCGTATCCCCTTTTATTTCCGCAAGTTCTTCAAACCGTTTTATCGGACGAGCGCTTGCGTCATGCGCCATAGCAAGTACCGCAGCGAGCAGTAGGTAGCTGAAGAGGTTATCAAAGGCGGTAACTGATTGAAGCGCATATGCCGCAAGTGCGCCCAAGAGGAGTAGTTTTTGCGCTTTCGGTACCGAGCTTCGATAGAGCGCGAACAGGCCGGAACCAAGAAGTCCAATAAAGAGGAGAAATGCGGGGAACCCTCCGGCAATAAGCCAGTCGAGATACATATTGTGTGCGCGGTCAAACCACGGCTCTTGTGCATAGAGGGATGGATGGTAGTACTTGTTGAACACATAGTTGTAGCCTTCCTGTCCCCAGCCCGTAATAGGTCGCTCACCGGCACCCTTGAGTGCCATACCCCAGAGCGTGGAGCGGACCTCGAGCTCGGATGCGTTGAATACGCTTGCAAGACGGGTAAGCGTCGGTTCGTTCTGTACAAATGCGCTGTCGCGCGCAAGGAAGAACCCGCCGGCGATAAGGACAAGACCTGCAACTACTCCCACCGCTACCTTCCGTCCGTTCCCTTTTGAAGAAGCAGCCCACAAGAGCGCGACAAGTCCTGCTGCTGCAAAGAGACCAAGCATTACGCCGCGTGTCGCTGAGAAGAAGATGAGTATGACTTGAAGTACGGCAAGCGCAATCAGCGAGTACCTGAGCCAGCCTTTCGACTCAATCGCCTGCCATATCGCAACGAACACTGTAAACATCAGGTAGACGGCAAAATAGATTGCGTTCCCGAAATTAGCATCGAGACGCGCGCCGCCCTGATGTATGGGGAAATTCTGTGCGCACGCATTTCCTGCGCACAATAACTGCAACACGCCATGTCCTGCGACCAAGACAGATGCGCCAAGTACGGTCATCCACCACCGTTTCCAGAGCTTATCTGCAGACAAGACCGAAGTCGCAACGATAAAGAATACGAAGACATGCACGATGGTAATCCATCCGTCCATGCGCTCGAAGTTGCTCCAGAACGCCTTATGCGCATTCACCGCAAATAGGTTCGCTATGAACATCCACGCGATAAGTCCCGCATAGAGTCCGAGCGTCCAGGAGAACTTCGGACGATATTTCTTATCCGAGAGCGCTAGTAGGAGCCACGCACCGGCCGCTATCCCAATGAGGATTCGGAACAGGAACCCTTTGCTTGTGATGAACGGGAAAAAGGTGTCATTAAATACTACGAGCGGGAGGAACGGAATAGCGAATAATGCCCCCCACGCGACCCACTGCGCCATAGATTTCAGTGCCATATAGCAGAGACTATACCATTGGTTCCCTTAGGGGAACCCGGCGCACCCCTCTCGTAGGTCGTAGATATATACATTCTTGCCAAGTTGGTGGAGCCCGTAGTAAGACGGCATGAGCATACGACCTAGATTGATGTCGATATCGAACACATCGGTCTGACCGTTCCCGAATCGCGCCACATACGAACACGAGGGTATCTCACGTTCAACCACCACTACCTCAGCGTCTGGTAGCTGTTTGAGCGCTTCCTGGTCAGATTCTTTGGTAACGACAATCGGTGTAAAGTCGATATCTTTTTTAATCGATTTCATATGCTGACAGGTGGAACCACAGGACGAGGTGGCAAAGAGTTCGTAGGATGCTTTATTCATCGGAAGCGTCAGTTCGAAAATAGACTCATCGATGCGTATGGATTGTTCGGCATATTCTTTTTGAATGAAGTCATGGGCGTTGTTGTAGGTCGTCGGAACCGACAACAGTATGAGAGTGTAGGCATATATCACACCGCCAATCACAAAAAGAGTGCGCGATACGAGGCGCGCCGGCTCTTTACACGCCACCAGCATGAAAAGAAGGAAGAACCCGATTGGGGCGATGTGCCGCACATTGAGCGCAAGCCCGTCATCGGAGCGAAATACCACCGAAACTGCAATCATGTAGAGTGCGCCATACAACGCTGCGAGAAAGAAGAGGGTTCTGTTGCGTATCCCCGCATACAAGACAGGTATGAGCGCTAGCAAAAGTAAGGGAAACGATTCAATCGCGTGACGGGCATTCACCATGAATGACTCGAAAACGGTGAGGGCGGGCTCGACACCCATAGGTGAACCGAGAAGTTGCATCACAAATCCTGATGCTTGCAGAACGATATTTCCTGCGTTTAGCGCAAAGAATCCTAAGAACACTGCCCCGCCCACCATCACCATGAACGTAAGACGCTTCAAGACTTCCTTCGTGCGCCAAAAGACGAAAAGAAGTATCGGAATATTGACGAGAAAGAGTCCCGCAAAGAGAAAGTTCGCGCTTGCAAGAAATGCAGTGAGTATGGAGGTGAATGAGAACCACCCTACCTGTCCCTTTTCTCGCTCTTTCGTTACGGCAAGATAGAGGAACATAAAAGACACCACCATAAGAAGGAGCGAGAGCATCCACATCTTCCCTGAGCGCACGAGAAGCGTTATGAGTACGCTCCCGAACGTAAGCATGAGGAGTGTGAGTCGCCACTCCATGCTCTGCACGTGTGTTTTGAGAAAGCGATACACTACCACCAAGAGAACAATGGAAGTGAGTATGGAGACGATGCGCGGAATCCATAGGCTGAGCGAGGGATTCAATATAAGGAGGGTCTTAAGCGCTTCAGCATCAAACCCAACGGCGATATAGCCGACAGCAAGCGCACCGAGCATGGCCACATAATTCTGATAGAACGAGAGGGTGCCGTATGCGACCCCGTAGCCGGGCAAAAGCGTATGCGCCTCAATAGCGCGCAAGACCCCGCCCCCAAACGCCCACACGTCCGTAATGGTATTCACCATCGGGAACGCGTACCACACCCCCACAAAGAAGCTAAGGCCGAAGAAAGAGACTGCCCAGTCTTCACGGGTCATTCTACGCACAGCCTCACGCATAGCGGTAAACATATAAAGGTGTGAATAGTATACGCCCCTTTCCCGAAGGGATTGGAAGTACTCTTGGGGTGCGCCCCTTCGCCGAAGGCGTTGGAGGTACTCTTGGGGTGCCGTGCACGCGGGCGCGCTATACTGCCCCCATGCCCGATTATCTCCTCAAGTGGAATGCCCGCATTGAAGCCCTGTTAGGGGCTGGCACCTATCGTCTTCTCCGGTATCTCATTTCCGGCGGGACTGCTGCGGCGAGCAACGTTCTCTTCCTGTTCCTGCTCGTGCATTTCGCCGTTATCCACTATCTCCTTGCTTCGGTCATCGCCTTTCTCATGTCGGCCGTCGTGTCGTTCACCATGCAAAAGTTCTGGACGTTCCAAGATACGGTCATGAAGAATCTGCGTACGCAATTTGGCCGATACCTCATAGCGCTCCTTACTAATCTCTGCGTGAATACCCTGCTTATGTATCTCTTCGTCGAGAAGATGGGCATGTGGTATGTGTACGCACAGATACTCACTACCGCCATAGTCGCGGTCATTGGCTACTTCATCTATAAATATTTCGTATTCCGCGCGAGGCCCATCGCGTTGCCATGATTCAGTTACGCACGTACAAAATCGAGATTGCGCTTTTTATACTTGCGCTTGTCGCGCACCTCGCCTGCTTCTGGCTCGTAACAAACGCAAGCGGAAGCATTCTCGACGCGGTGCGCGCCGATGATGGCTTCTATGAGCTTGCGCAGAACATCCGCGCGGGAAACGGGTTCTCGTGGAGCGCTGAGGCACCGTATCTACCAAATCCACTTCGCACCCCCGGCTATCCCTTCGTGCTTGCTGGACTTATAAGCGTCTTCGGCGTGGCCGGTGCCGCACTCATCCAAGTCGTTCTCGCTTCCCTTCTGCCGGTGCTCGGGTATATGATTGCGCGCACTATCGCCCGCTCACGTGCTATCGCTATTGGTACGGGCGTCATACTCGCTCTTGATCCAACCCTCGCACTCCTTTCGTTCCAGTTCTATACCGAGACACTGTTCCTTCTCCTGTTTTTCCTCTGGATAATCCTGTCCCTCCGCTATTTGGAGAAGCGTGACCTTGTATCGCTTATCGTGGGTGCCGTCTTGCTCGGTACTGCGATACTGGTGCGAGCAAGCGCCCAGTATCTTCCCCTCCTCTTCGCGCTCTTCATCCTGTGGCAATGGAGGAGCAAAGACGTTAAGCAAGGTGCGCTCCATGCAGGCATCTACGTGCTTATAGTCGGGGCGATACTCGCGCCCTGGATACTGCGCAATGTAGAGATTTACGAGACCCCTGGTCTCTCCGCGCAAACCCCGTTCGTGCTCTATACAAATCTCGCACCCGCGGTGATAAGCGTCGCCGAAGGAAGGGTCTTTGCTGAAGTAGTGGATACCTTTTTAACCGAGGAAGAATTCAAGGGAAATGCCATCACCCTTGCAAACGGTACCGAGTACACGGCGCAAGCGCTCGATGTCGTGCATACCTATCCTGCCGCTACCCTCGTTGTTGCCGCAAAGTCACTCTTCACTTTCTTCACGAATGATGGCGTGTATACCTTGCTGGTGCGCATCGGTCTTAATCCGGACGACTTCTTCTCTACACTCGTCATCGCACGGCTCGTATGGATTGCCATCACGCTTGCAGCATTCTTAGGTGCGCTTGTATATCTCTATAAAGAGCGCTCGTCGCGCGCCGTATTCCTCATCCTTCTCATCGGCTACTTCGCGCTCACGAGTACTATCGCCGCGTTTGGCACCAACCCGCGCTACCGACTTCCCGTTGACCCCATCATCCTCGCGTTTGCGGGACTTGGTGGCATGTATCTTTTTGCGTATGGTAAAAAGATTCTAAAATTCACACGCCAACAGCCATGAAATCCTACGGATTACTCCATACCCTGAAAAAGTTGTACGCCGGACAGACCTTGTGCCGCATACGGATGAACACCGGGCTTGCCCGAGAAACCATACGCGGCACGGTCGTCGACATCGGCGGAGGCCGTTCGCCCGATTATTTCTCGTATCTGAAATGTGAAGACGGAACGACCATTGAAGCATCTGACCTCTCGATTAGCCCCATCGACTTCGAGAAAGACGCGCTCCCGTATGCGTCGGGTTCAGTAGACACGGCGCTTATGTGCAATATCTTGGAACATATCTATCACCATCAGCATCTGCTCGGCGAGGCGCGCCGCATCCTCCGCTCCGATGGAACCCTCATTGGTTTTGTCCCTTTCTGGGTGGGCTACCACCCAGACCCCCACGACTACTTCCGCTACACGCATGAAGCCCTACAAAAGATGCTCGCCGAGGCAGGGTTTGAGGACGTGAAGATAACGCGCGTCGGCGGCGGCCCGTTCGCGGCCAATTTCAATACCATCGTCTTGTCGTTCCCGCGTATCCTCCGTCCCCTCCTCTTCATCCCCTATATCGCGCTCGACCGTCTATTTTTAGCGTTGCGTCCCGCTTCAGCAGTGCGATTTCCGCTTGGGTATATCTTTACGGCAAAAGCGTCCTAGAACACGGGGCGCGTAGGTACTAAGTCTCATCGTATCTTGACATATTATAAATTTATATATATTGTAATTTACGAAAGCACCTTAGCAACTGGAGGTTACTACCATGGTTAACGCCATTAAGCTTTCGCTCTACGTCGTGTCCGCAGCGCTCATGCTGTTGATCGCCGTGTTCCTCGGGTACTTCTTTGAATTCCCGATGGAGTGGTTACCGTTCAGCTTCGCTGCTGTCCTACAAGCTCTAGGCGTCGTCTGCGTGCTAGCAGCGCTCGCAGAGATCTTCGGGGGGAAGGTGCTGGCACAATGGTTCATCGTACGACCATTGCTCGCATTTTTCTTCGGCTATCTCGCCTACGTGCTGCTGACGGCAACACGACTCCCTCTGGAATATCCTCAAGACCAGACGGCGCAATTCTTCCTCGCGTTCCTGACGGTCATGCTCTCTCTCGGCGCACTGCACCTGCAGTATCAGCCGAGAAAATGAGGGACTGGAGTAGGGGTGAGGGGGCGGCTATCGCAAGATAGCCGCCCCTTTTCGCACTCTTTAATTTACCGAATTCACGAGCTAGAGTTCACGTTCCTGCATCCAGAGTTCGAGTGCGAAAAGCATCCAGAGCTTGTACCCCAGAGAAGTGTTGCCTCGGTAAAAATCCTCACTGTAGGAGCGCATGACATCTACGTTTAAATATGCGGCAGAGCGCGGGTCTTTCAACATCTCCTGAAGCTTGCTTCGAATCGGCTCTGCTTTGAGCCACTCTTTTACAGGTGCACCAAATCCCTGTTTCTTTCGGGAGAACACGGTACTCGGAAGCAAATCGCTAAACGCCTTTTCCAAAATTATCTTGCCGTGCGTGTGTGAAGTTTTATAGTCGTCCGGAAGATTGAACGCAAACTGCGCGAGCTCGTGATTCAAGAAAGGACTGCGCACTTCAAGTGAGTGCATCATGGAAGAGCGGTCTACTTTGGTGAGCATGTCGCCGGGAAGTTTCAGATAGTAATCCAAAAGATTCAGCCGCTGGAGCGGGGTCTCGGCCTCGCTCAAATCTAGGTGCGTCGTGGGGTCGTGCTCGATGGCTCCCTGTTCTTTCCAGAGTCGCTGTCGCTCCCCTACCGAGAACATATTGAGATGACTGCGCTTAAAGAGCCGGTCGGGCGTATAGCCGAGTGCCTCGGCAATAAGCCTTTTGTGAATCGGCAGGTTCCAATGCGCACGGTAGTGGCCGTAACCGAAGAAGAGCTCATCACCCCCGTCTCCTGAGAGCGCAACCGTCACTTTCTCACGCGCGAGCTCTGAGATAAGTGCGGTCGGCACATTTGAGGAGTCGCCAAGCGGCTCGTCATAGTAGCGCGTCACTGCTTCAATCGCTTCAAGCGAAACGGGAATATTGCGCTCATGGTGGTCAGTGCCAAGATGCTCCGCTACTTCACGCGCATACGGCAATTCGTTTCGGTACTCATCGAATCCCGCTGAGAATGATTTCAACGTATGGGAAGCGTGGCTTCGCGCAAGCGCCGTCACGATACTTGAATCGATACCGCCTGAGAGAAATACCCCTACCTCCACGTCCGCAATCATGCGGCTTTTCACTGATGCCGATAGCATCGCGCGCACCTGTGCGGCGGCGTCTTCGTACGAAAGAGTGACGGGAGAACGCGTGAGCGACCAGTACTTCTCCACCGTTAGCGTTCCGTTTTCAAACACCGCACGATGCGCAGGTGGAAGCGGCGTCATCCCGCTATATATACTCCGCCAAGGTGGGATGAAGTAGAGCGCGAGATAGTTATCAAGGGACGTACGGTCAAGCTCCGTTTTTACGAGCCCCGTCGCAATCAGGGCTTTGATTTCTGAACCAAATATAAACACCCCATCCTTTTGGCTATAAAAGAAGGGCTTCTCGCCAAATCGGTCGCGCGCCATAAAGAGACGCTTGCGCTTGCTGTCCCAAATCGCAAACGCAAATTGCCCGTCCAAATATTCCGGACACCTGTCGCCGTACTCCTTATACGCTTTCAGAATAACTTCTGTGTCCGAGCTGGTAGAAAAATGGTGACCCTTTTTCTCTAATTCTCTCCGCAGTTCCTTATAGTTGAATATTTCGCCGTTAAACGTAATGGTAGCGTGTTCGTCCACCATCGGCTGTGCGCCGGTGGCGAGGTCAATTATCGAAAGACGGGTGTGGCCGAGCACGGCGCCGTCGAGTACCACGTGCGCCTGACTATCGGGTCCGCGCTTCCCTAGAGTCGGCACTGCTCGGACGAGAGCGCCTTCATGCGCCTGCGCATTTCTCCCCGCTATGCCAATTATCCCGCACATACGACGAGTATAGCAGTCGCCCTATTTTAGAGCGCTCTTTATGGCATCGCTTGCCACTGCCGTAGCTTTCTGCCAGCTGAAACGCTCTGCATACGCGCGTGCGTCCTTTCCCCACTTCTTCCGTTCCTCTACATTCATACCCGCAACGCGCATAAGCGCATCTCTAAGATGCATCGTAATATCTTCCGTTGGTATCACTATCGTGTGCTCGCCAAGCTCAGGCGAAAGCTCAGGCACCGGCCCCACATCGGTCAAGATGACGGGAATACCCATCGCAAGCGCTTCAGGTAGTTTTGAAGGAAACCCGTACACCGACTCAAGCGCACTCGTGCGTGGGATAACAATCGTAGAAACCTTGAGCATCTCCTGCTTCGCTTCCTCATGCGAGACATTCCGAACAATAGTCGTGACTGAAGAAAGATTGAGCGCCTCTATGCGTGCGCGCACCTTCGTATCGTCCCCTGTAAGCACAAGATGAAGACGGGCATCGAGTCCGCGCTCGCGCACCGCTGCCGTCGCTTCTACCAGATGTATCAGTCCTTGGTAGGCGTCGGTGTTCCCTGCGTATCCGGCGATAAGCGGAGGCACTACTTTGGGTTCCTCGACATACGGCACGGTCTCAAGATCGATTCCGGGAAATATGATTTTCACATTCTTCGTAAACGGATAGAGGTTCGCGGTTCGTTTCGTGAAAGCGATAACCGAATCAAACAACGGCAAGAGGAGGAGTGATTTGTACTTCCATACATAGTACTGGAAGCGATTAATATGCCCCATCGCGTACTTTTCTATGTATTCCACTCCCTGCAGTTCAACGACGATAGGGACGTTGCGTAAAAACTTAAGCAGTACCGGCCCCACGAGTCCGGTCTGCCCAATCGTGAATATGACATCGGGACGGTGCTCGTCCGTAATACGAAGCAGTGCGCGCAACTTACTAAGCCCTCCTCCGCGCGGGTACTGCACAAACACATCCTTTAAATCGTCTGGTACCGACGCTGCGCATACGGTCATAGCATATTCGCGCCGCAATTCCTGCAATAATCGCGCGACATGAATGGGCGTGCCTCGCTTGGGATTTGCAAGCTCAATATCACAGAGGAAGAGTACGTTACTCATATAGGGAACCAACTATACCTTTTCTTTACGTCGTCTGTCCGATTGCACTTCGAGGCAGTAGCGGTGATGCTTACTCATACTCCATCCATACCCGACGGCGGACGTAATCAGTATAGCCAAGGATGATACGAGCAACTTTCTTGGAAACATTAGGCATAGAATAATCACTCACTAACCGGAACGGGCGCTCTGGGTTGGCGTGTCTCATCGCGAGCGCGACTGACTGCACGATTCGTTCCGGTGAGACGCTCGCCATAATAACGCTTGCCTCGTCGGACGCTTCTGGGCGCTCGTGTGCTTCACGTATCATCACGGCCGGTAAGTTCAAGATTGATGCCTCCTCACTAATAGTCCCGCTATCTGAAATAACGCACGCCGCATTCAATTGGAGTTTCTGATAGTCATGAAAACCGAGTGGTTTAATAAACCGAAGCTTTTCAGATGTATCAATGCCGCGCTCGTCAATGCGTTTTTTCGTTCGCGGATGGGTCGAAATGATAACGGGCATACCGTATTCGTCGGCTACACGCGTCAAACCTTCGATAATTCCATCAAGTGCACGATTGTTTGTAATATTCTCTTCACGATGGAAGCTTGCAACGAAGTATTTACCCATCTCGACGTTAAGGGTCAAAAGAATGGACGACGCGTCGATGGCGTCCTTATTCACTGCAAGTACCTCGAAAAGCGGTGAACCGGTCTTAATGACGCAGTCCGGTGGCATATTTTCACGAAGAAGGTAGTCGCGTGCGCGGTCGCTATATACCAGATTGATATCACTCATATGGTCGACGATGCGTCGATTGATCTCTTCAGGCACTCTTTGGTCAAAGCAACGGTTCCCTGCCTCCATATGAAACGTGGGTATTTTGCGACGCTTCGCGGCGTAGAGCGCTAAAGCGCTGTTTGTATCCCCTAAGACGAGCACTGCATCCGGCTTCTCTTTTTCAAGTACCTCATCTGCTTTTGCGATAACTTGCGCGACGGTCTGCGCGGCTGTCTCGCCTGCTGCGGCGAGAAAGTAATCAGGTTTGCGAAGACCGAGGTCTTGGAAAAAGATCTCGTTCAACTCGTAGTCATAGTTCTGTCCCGTATGGACAAGTACGTGGGTTGTCGTCGCATCAAGCTCCTTAATCACTTCCGAGAGGCGAATGATTTCTGGCCGTGTGCCAAGAATCGTTACTACTTTTATGCTCTTAGACGGGTTCATAGTACGTGTCAGGGTCGTTCGAATCATATTGCTCGCTTATCCAAAATACTGCAAGCATCTCATCACTTCCTGTGTTCGTAATGTTGTGGGTCCAATATGACGGCATATCAATAACGACCGGTTGTTCGCCTGAGACATCATATACTCGAGTTTCATTTGTAAGGAGCTTACGCAAAGTGATCTGAGCATTCCCTCGTATCACGCAGAAGCGTTCAAACTTATGAGTATGGTAGTGGTTTCCGCGCGTCGCGCCAGGGATAGTCGTTGAGAAGAATACTTGATCTGGTTTATTGCTTCTCACAATTTCAAATAAGTTTCCTTGCTCACTCGGTTTTATCTCAAGTTTCCGAGGAAACATAACAGGAAACAAGTGTGAGTGAAGCGTCATGAATAATGCCCGCTCAAAAGAATTGTTCAATGTTGGCATGACGCCGTTTTGGTACTGATCTGCCTGTGACCTCAACATCTCATACACGGTTGCAAGTCCAATTGAACGCCCTTCAATTCGTGTAAGACCGCCCTCTTTGTTCAACAGGTCGATGACATGACGAGCGACGTCTCGTGCGTGGATAAGCTCAACCTGTGCGTCGGGATTAATTTCTGACGGAAGGTTATGTGCAATCTGGTGACAGAGTGTTGCAACGGCAGAGTTATAGAACGGCTTTGCAAATTCACCAAAGATATGGGGCAGGACCATAATAGAAACTCGTGCGTCATTTTCCTTACCCCATGCCTCAAGAATATCTCCCGCCTCTTTTTTTGATGTACCGTACATGGTGTCGCGCTCAATATGAGTCGATGATGCGAAAACGATGTGCGGCTTTACTCCTTCGCACGCCAAGACAAGCGTGCGTGCAAGCCCGATATTTGTCTTGTACATTTCAGCATCATCTCCCCGATTCATGCCGGCAAGGTGAATTATTGCATCGCAAGACTCGAGACGCGCACGAAGATCTTCTACCTGCTCAAATGCGTCTTTGGGAACTACGACAACCGTGTGTTCACCTCGTTCCTGATACGGCAAGAGATAAAACCGGATGTGCTGACCAAGAAACCCTTCTGCGCCTGTTATAGCAATCTTCATGCACGCAATCGTAGCTCTTCCTGGATGTACGGAAGCGTGAGCAGAAATTCCTTAACCTCTGGCACCGTAAGCTGTTGCGTTGTGTTTGATGCGTAGTGCTCCTTTTCCGGTAAGTCTGTACCTCCTTCCTCAAAGTACTTTTGATAATCAAACGTTCTATCGGTACGAACACGGTAATACCCACCGAGATCTTCAGAATTCATTACTTCGAGATTATGCGCGAGTATCTCATGAATCTTCTCACCCTCTCTGATACCAACGGTCGTAATCGGCTCTGACGATCCAAAGAGTTCTTTGATTGCCGTAGCAAGATCCTGGATGGTTGCTGCAGGAGATTTCTTGATGAAGATATTGCCCTGTTCACCTTTATCAACCGCAAGTTCAACTAGGTCTACCGCATCATCAAGTGACAATAAAAAACGAGTCATATATGGAACAGTTATTGGAAGCGATTTACCCGCCTTAATGCATTCGACAAAAAGAGGAATGACGGACCCGCGCGAGGCTGCGACATTACCATAGCGCACTGCAGAAAACACGGTATTGCGTGCAATACGCGAGAATGCCGTCATCGTCTTCTCTGCAAGTGCCTTTGACATACCCATGGCATTCACAGGATGCACTGCTTTGTCGGTACTTAAGAAGATAACGCGTCCAACTCCCACATTCTCCGCTACATCGGCAATATTATGTGACCCAAGGATATTAGTCTTTACCATCTCCCACGGGAAAAACTCACCCGTTGGCACCTGCTTAAGTGCCGCCGCATGAAATACGACATCAATTCCACGAAAGTGGTGCCAGAGAACATCGCGTTCGCGTATATCACCAACAACAAAGGTTAGTTTTGTATTGTCGCGAAACGCATTTCGCATATCGTGTTGTTTTTTTTCATCACGACTGAAGACAATTACTTGTTCTACATCGGTTCGGCTGAGAAAACGTTCGACCGCTGCGTGGCCGAACGAACCTGTACCACCTGTGACAAGAATACGTGTCATACGATTGGCGACTATGATTCCAGGAATTTGATCGCGTCTATCATCTGAACGTGCGGATCAATGTCGGTAATAGTCGTGTGACGCTGTTTATTGCTCATAGTGTAGTCACGAACCAAGACCTTGTAGCCGAGTTTCTCGAATTCCTCTGGCTCCCATGCCGAACGGTGCGTCTGCCAATGATCTCCGCCATACCCAAGTATGTCTATGTCCTGAGGGATATGTCCACGCGGGTTCTCAGATATGACCGCTTTGCGGGCTATCTCCTCACACTGACGCAAAAGTTCGAAGCCTTCGTCCTTCTCAAGGTGCTCGATGATATCGCAGCCGATGACGAGATCGAAGCTTTTCGGCATGAAAATCTCGTTCAATTTAGGCACATCGTACTTCACGGTGACGTACGGCACGTCCGACTCGATATGCTTGAAATATTCATCATAGATGTCGACGCCGACGCGTATTTGCGCAGGAATGTACTTTGATTTAAGTGAGAGGCCGCATGCAACGTCAAGCACGGAGACTATCTCTCCTTCCTTCCACGGCCATAGGTTAGCGCGCGTGAAAATATTCTGGATGCTGTTTTCCTTCCAATCCTCTTTTGACATTACCTCAGTCTATCAGACCCTTTGGAAAACAGAAGTAACGCGTATGAAACGTTCCTCATTGCTTTGCCTTAAAGAGAAGGACACATTATTTGTATTGCACAAGTTCCTTGTTTTCAGGCATACTTAGGGGATGAAAAGCATAAGTGAGTGGCAAAAAGCCCTGAAAGAAGCTGCAAATCATAAATTTCCGCAGAGCGCTTGGGGCGAGGCGGAGCGTGTTGCTTCAATACAAGAACAACTGAACGATGTGAAAGCCGCGCTTGCGGTTGAGCAAGGAACGCTCCAAAGCGACGACCATGCGCATCAGGACCCCGACCATCGCATCGGTGCCCTTATTGCAGACATCCTTATCCTTGCCGAGGAACGCGATGCTGACGTGGAGCGCGAGCTAGAGAAGGTGCTTGCGTGGTTCCAGATGCGGGAACAGGAATAACAAAAGAGGCGGAACGTGTCCGCCTCTTTCCTCGCTCCTCGCTTTCCTGCTAGCTGCCGTGAATCGTGCGCAGGTGCTCCACGCTCGGCGCCTGATGGCGCACGAACGCGTCGGGAAGCTGATCGAGCGGACAGAACATCCGTTCGACGCCATCCACCAGCACCGCAGGATCATCGAGCCTGAGAACGTGCTGGAACAGACGATAGGCCTCTTGGCCACGCGGGCTCGAATCGCGCCCGGCAGGACCCATGAGGATATCGCGCGCCAGCAGGAACTCCGGCTCGCCCGTGAGACTCACACCCACGTCGGGCTTCAGCACACGCTTCTCTAAGGTCGAGAGCGCGGTTTCTCCGGGGAGGATGATGGCCCCGGGGATGTGCCACAGCCCCGCGAAGAACGGGTCCGAGCGAGGCCGCTTGGTGAGCAGCACCTCGGCACGGCCTCCGCCCTTCTGGATGATTGCTAGGTCGACGCTCGGCAGGACGGTCTTCCGCGCGAGCGCATAGAAGATGTCCGGAGGCACTGGCCACTCGAGCTTGCCGAGAAGAGCGAGGAACGCTTCATTATTAAAGGACAAGATACTACCCTTTTCTCACCAGCCGCGTATCGACTGGAGGGTGTCTTTATAACACTATTTTTACTTTAATCAAACTAAAGCGTTTCTGCGCGTCCCTCGAGGAGAACACGCCTTCCCTCTCTGGCCGATACACGCATCGCTTCCAAGACCTTTGCTTGGCGCAGAATGCGTTCATACATATCTGAGAACTTCTTTTCGTCTCGCTTTGCAACGGCATTAGTAAAGTATTCAAAACTCAGAGCAAACTGGTTTGCGGCGGGCACCGCAACTGTTTCAAGCATATCTTTCGTACCATCATTCGTTACCAACTCCACCGTAGGTACAAAGGTCGGCGGGAGCGCAAACGCACGATTCGTGCGCACGATACCTTTAGAGCCCCATACCGAGTATTGGTTCTGATAGAGGTGATTGAAGCCAAAGGACATATGCGCCGTTCCCTTCGGAAACTCAAACAGTGCAGAGCCTGCAATATCAACCTCGTGCCCGTCATTGGAAAGCGTACAGGTTACAGCCACGGGTTCTTGCTGCAGTATTTTCCGCGCCATAAAGGCGGTATAGCAGCCGGCGTCATTTAATGCTCCGCCCTTCAAATCTCTACGGTAGCGGATGTCACCATCCGGAAAGGGCGGAAAGCCGTATACGCCATGCCACACCTGCGGCACCCCGATCTTTCCATTCTCAATGAGAGAGAGGATTTCTTGATGCTGGGGATGGAATTCTGGAACGAAATTCTCATAGAGCGCCACACCATTTTCTTTACATGCATCCACCATACGCTTCGCAGACTCGAGACTATACGTAATCGATTTCTCACAAATGACATGCTTGCCAGCCGCTGCGGCTTTCAGAGCCCACTCTTCCTGCAATCCGACGGGAAGCGGGCTGTAGAGGACATCGATGTCGTCACGTCGGATGAGCGAATCGTAGGTTTCGGCTTCAAGACTGTGGCGTTCCGCGGCAGCGCGCGCCTTTTCCTCGCTCCGGCTCGCAATAGCGACGAGCTCGACTCCCGAGAGCGACTTGAACGCGGGGATGCCATAGCGCTCCGCTATCTGAGATACCCCGAGGATGCCGACGCGGACCTTGTTCATAGGAGTGCGCAGACGTTCCGGGCAAGCGAGTTCATCGCGAGGTCGACGCGCAGGAGCGCCTGTATCTGCGGAAGCGTGAGCCAGATATAATCCTCCGTAATAGGTACCTCTTCCGTCTCATCCACCTCCACGAGCACGGAGCGGTTCACCTTGTGATAGAAGCGACCGCCATCCTCGACGCCCTCAACAGACTCGACGAGCGTGCCCTTCGTCCCGTCGAAATATTCCGCGAGTCGCGGACGCTTCCCCTTATGCGCGAGCGAGAGATTCCCTTCGGACGCCTGGCATGCAGGCGAGATCTGAAGCATGCCCTTGTTTCCCGGCTCGAACTTCGCATAGAAGAGGTAATGCATGACGCCGGCGCGCTTCTGCATGAGTACGCCCGAAATGCCTATTTCCTCTTGTTTCAGCATCGGCTGACTCCAGGAGGCCACCTCGCGGTCTTCGGCACCGGTAACCTTCACACCTATGACCGAGAAGAACTTCCCGGATTCATGCACGATGTTCCCGGTAGCGGGTTCCGTCTTCCATCCTTGCGCCTCGTTGACCCCCACCTCCTCGACCGTCACCGGATAGAGGGCTCGGCGCTCCTCGAGCCACGTCAGTATCGGCTGTATATCGACGTGTTCGTTCATACGATTTCAACGTTAGGGATAGGGATGATGAACTTCGCCCCTCTATCGCGGAGTTCCTGTTCTTTGGTAAGGATGAAGTCTCGATAGTTCCATGCCAGTAATAAAAGATAATCAGGCGTTTCTGTTTTGAGTATGTCGGGAGACCGTACTGGTATGTGGCTTCCAGGCGTAAGCTTCCCCACCTTATAAGGCGTCGTATCAGTTACGTACGCAATATCTTCTGCGGTGAAGCCACAGAAGTTAAGGAGGGTGTTCCCTTTTGCAGGAGCGCCATAGGCGGTCACCACCTTGCCTTCTTTTCGGAACCCACGCACAAGCGAGACAAGCTTGTCCTTAATCGCTTCGGCCTCGTTCTGGAAATCAGCAAACCGCGCGAGACTATGAAGCCCTGCCTGCTCTTCAAGAAGGAGCAGTGCTTGCACGCTCTCTGTGACCTGCTCCCCTGTCTTCCGGCGCGCATACACTCGTATGGAACCACCATGAACGGTAACGCGACGTACATCACATACCTCCATGTCAAAGCGCGCAAAAAGATGTTGAAGTGGCTTCACGCTGTAATAGCAGAGGTGCTCGTGGTAGACGGTATCAAACTCCATATGCTCTACAAGATCCAGAAGGTAGTGTGATTCGGTGACGAACACGCCGTCGTCTGCGAGAAGTTCTTTCACTCCAAGAATTATTTCATCAACGTTATCGATATGCGCAAAGACATTGTTTGCTGAAATGACCTTTGCTTTTCCGTGCGAAGCGACGATCTGACGCGCCATCTCAACCGTGAAGAACCCATCAAGGGTTTCCACTCCTTTTTTGCGCGCTTCTTCAGCCACATTCGCCGACGGCTCAATACCAAGCACGCGATACTTCTCCACGAAGTTCTGCAGGAGGATGCCGTCGTTGCTGCCGATATCAACGACTAAATCGCCTTCGGTAAGCTGTTCTTTCTTGAGGTCGTCGGCATAGGAACGGAAGTGATCAACGAGCGGTTTTGAAGCCGAAGAGAAATACGCATAGTCTCCATGAAAAAGCTCTTCTTCAGCAACCACATCAAGAAGCTGCACGAGGTTGCAAGTACCACAAAAATACACCTCAAGCGGGTAGCGCTTTTCGTCTTTGATATGTTCTGCGTCAGTAAAGTTATCTACCGGCGGATGTTCCCCAAGCGAGAGGATACGCGTGAGGTCGGTACCTTTGCAAACGCGACAAGTTGTCTTATGGACGTGGCTCATGGAATATAAAGGAGTATACCAATTACGCCCACTCGGTAGCGAGATACTCCGAAAGCGCCTCTTTCCACGGACGAAGGTGTATCTTCTCTGACACCACCGCTTCATTTGCGGGCAAAGTGACGCCTGCGAAGTGACTTCTATCAACTGCGCGCACTGGTGTGTTTACCCCAAGCTCTTTAGCGAGCGCTTCGGCGAGCTCAAATCGTGACGCCGAGCCTGCGTTTGTGATATGAAAAATGCCTTCCTTGCCTGTGGTAAGCAGGTCCTTTATTGCTTCAACATAGTCTTTGGCGTAGGTAGGTGAACCCTGTACATCGTTCAAGGCGACAATGTCGGAGTCCCCCGCCCGCAGCTTCCCGAGCATTTTTCCATAGAACTTGGTGTCGCGTAGAGGACCACCGCCAAACACCCACGCCGTGCGAGCGATGATGGCGCGTGGGGCGGTAGCGGCTACGACTTCTCCCAGATATTTTGTCAGACCATACTTCGTTGTCGGTTCCGGTATATCGCTCTCGGTGTACGGACCTTCCTTATCTCCTTTAAACACACGAGAGGTGGAAGCATATACGAGTGTCGCTCCCGTCACGCGCGCCGCACGCACCGCGTTATACACGCCGCGCACGTTTAATTCATACGCATATAACGGATCGCTCTCGCATGTTTGTGTGTCGGTGGCTCCGGCGAGATAGATGATTGCGCTTGGTTGACACTCCTCGACATACCGCATAACCGCGTCTTCATCCAACACATCCAATTCTTCGTGCGTTGGTCGCATGCCAAAATCAACATACCTCCCAATCATTCCGCCCGCGCCAAGCGTGAGTACGCGATCAAGCGAGATCATAGTCCTCTCTTTGCAATTTCAATGGAGACTTTATGGAGCGAATCAAACGTGCCAGCGTCAGACCAGAGCCCTTTGATAATCCCGTGCGAAAGTTTGCCTTTATCGAGATACGCGTTATTCGCATCCGTGATTTCAAGCTCCCCGCGCCCTGATGGCTTCAATGTTTTGATAATGGTGAATATCTCATTGTCATAGACATAGAAGCCGGTCTGAGCGAACTTAGACTTCGGCTTCTTCGGCTTCTCTTCAATGCGCACAATCTTCTTCCCCGACTTATCAAAAACGGGCACTCCGAATCGATGCGGATTCTCCATGCGCTTGAAGAACACCTTGGCGCCCTCCGTGAAAGAAGCGATGTCTTTGCTAAAATCCTGTTCAAAGATATTGTCACCGAGAATAACGGCAACCGGTAACCCTTGGGAGAAATCTTCCGCATGACTGAGCGCGTCTGCGATACCGCCGTTGTTCGTGTTTTGGATGGCATACGAACATTTGACGCCGTACTCGTGCCCTGAGCCCAAAAACTGCATGAAGTGCCCCGCATGTTCGCGGCCGGTGACGACCATAATGTCGGTAATACCTGCCTTTTTGAGCGTCTCGAGAGGATACAGAATCATCGGCTTGTTATAGACCGGAAGGAGGTGCTTGTTCGTGATGAGCGTCAGAGGGCGCAGGCGGGTACCAAACCCCCCTGCGAGGATAACCCCCTTCATCGCTACTTTTTTATCTGATGTTTTCGCCATAAGTCTATATGCGGATTAAAGACACCCGTCTTCCGACGCACTTTCTCCACCCACGCCGGATTATCAATATACCACTGCACGGTTTCCGTGAACGCCTCCTCAAAGTTATGAGTTGGCGCCCAGCCAAGCTCTTTCTTTATGAACGAAGCGTCTATCGCGTACCGGCGGTCGTGCCCCGGGCGGTCGGAGACAAATTCAAGCATGTTCTTTCCCTTACCAAAGTAGCCAAGGATGCGGTGGGCAATCTCACGGTTATTAAGCTCATTATCAGCACCTATGTTGTACACGGCACCAGGGGTGCCTTTAAGGAGACAGAGCTCGAGCGCTTTACAGTGGTCGAGTACATAAATCCAATCGCGCACGTGGTTGCCGTCGCCGTAGAGAGGAAGCGTTTTTCCTTCAAGCATGCGGAGCACAAAGAACGGAATGAGCTTCTCTGGGTACTGGCGGGGGCCATAATTATTGGAGCAGTGCGTCACCACCACCGGTACCCCCCACGTATTGTGATACGCGCGACACAGCATATCGCCCCCAGCTTTGGTCGCGGCATACGGCACGTTCGGTGCAAATGCGGTGTCTTCGGAGAAGAGAGCCTTTGACTTCAAATCAAGCGAACCGTACACCTCGTCGGTTGAGACTTGTACGAACGATTGCACGTTCCCGGACGCTTTCACCGCCTCAAGGATATTGAACACGCCGGTGACATTCGTATTGATGAACTCGAGCGCGCCCACGTGAATACTGCGGTCGACATGCGTCTCTGCTGCAAAGTTAATAACGTAGTCAGGTTGATATTTCTTAAATGCGGCAGTGATTGTTTTTTGGTTTGCGATGTCACCTTTTATAAACGTGTAACGCGCATCCTTTGCATAGTCGCGTAGATTGTCCTGATTGCCCGAATACGTGAGCTTATCGAGATTCACGACACTCACCTTGGGGTACTTTCCGAGGATGTGGCGTATGAAGTTGGAGCCGATGAATCCGGAGCCGCCGCACACGAGTATTGTCTTCTTGTTAAGCGAAGCCTCCGACGGGGTCCGTGCTCGCGTCGCTTTTTTTGCCATAGTGAGCTGATTCTATACTTCCTCCTGCACGATGTAAATCGGGCGTTTTTTGACCTCCTCAAACGTCTTGCCGAGATACAGCGCTACCACGCCAAGCATGGTGGAAAGAAAGCCAAAAATAAGCCAGAGCGAAGCGAGTAGGAACGCAAACGGACTCACTGCAATTCCCATAAATCCTTGTATGAGAAGATATGCGGCATATAGGACGGCAAGAAACGTAACGACGATTCCTAATTTCACAATGAGCCGTAGAGGTCCTTCCGAGTATGCAAGGATGATATCGGTCGCAAGCGAGAAGAGTTTCGCGAGCGAATACCCTGACTTCCCTCCTTTGCGCGGCGCGTGTTCTACCGGTACCTGCGCGGTGCGAAACCCTACCCAACGCACCATGACGGAGAAATACCGCATGTGATCTCGCAGTGAGAGGACCGCATCGATAACCTTCCGATGATAGATGCCGAAGTTCGCCACCGTGCGATCCTGGTACCTTCCCGACAAATAACTGAGCGTCGCATAAAACGCGCGCGAGACGAAGGAGCGCACCAAGCCGTCATGACGCTTCTGACGGGAACCGACGACGACGAAGTACCCTTCCTGCGCTTTCGTATACATCTGTTCTATTTCTTCCGGCTGGTCCTGCAAATCACAATCCATCACCACTACCCATTCGCCCCTGCTTGCCGCAAGCCCTGCGGTCAACGCTGGATACTGGCCGAAGTTGCGGGAGAGATTGATACCGCGGACGCGGGAATCTTTTTGTGCGAGTTTCTGTATCACCTGCCACGCGTTATCGGGACTCGCATCATTCACGAGGATGAGTTCGAATTCGGACGTTATCTTCTCTACGGTCGCTACCACTCGCAGGTGGAGCTCGTTGAGAGCATCGTCAGAACCATACACGGGAACAACCACCGATATCTTTGGCTTCCCCGCTTGTTGCATATACCGGCATCATATACAGCTTGCTTCCCTTTGGAAAGCAGGGGCAAATGACGCTCTAGCTCAAACCGTACATACCCGCTACCATGCATGTATGGTGCGCACCCTTAAAGACACGTTAGTTACTACATTGCGTTGGAGCCAAGCGTACACCAAGACCGACATGGTATACCTCGCTTCCGGCGGGTTTTGGCTCGTGCTCGGACAGGCGGTCTCTTCCCTGTCGGCGCTCGCTTTGGCGGTAGCGTTTGCAAACCTCGCCCCTCCTGAGACCTACGGTACCTATAAGTACCTCCTGTCGCTTGCAGGACTATTTGCAATCTTTTCGCTCCCCGGGATAAACACCGCGCTCGCACGTGCTACGGCGCAAGGGCAAGAAGCCACCATTCACGCAACGACGCGTTCGCGCATCATATACGCGTCTCTCGGTAGCGTATGTGCAGTAGTCGGGAGTGCGTATTATTTCTTTAATGGGAACATGGAGCTCTCGATTGCACTCCTTATTATTGCGGCTACCCTGCCATTTTTTGATACCTTTACTTCCTATCTGTTCTATTTCGTCGGGAAGCGCCGATTTGATTTGCGAACGAAGTATTATGCGCTCACCCAAGTACTGAGTACTGCGGTCCTTATAGCGACACTCGCCTTCACCGACAATCTCTTGATACTGCTCACGGCATATTTCCTACCTCTGATAGGTATCCGCACAGCACTGTATTGGCACATAGCGCGAGCCATTCCACAGACCGCACCTAAAGAGCAAGAGACGGAGGTGAAGCAATACGGCATGCACCTGACGGCAATGCAAATTCTGAGCACCATCGCAAACGAAGTGGACAAGATTCTCATATGGAAATTCTTAGGGCCGGTACAAGTGGCCATCTACACGTTTGCGCTCGCCATTCCGGAACAAATTAAAGGCCCTCTGAAGGGAGTCGGCGAGCTTGCCTTCCCAAAGTTTGCAGAACAAACATCAGAAGAAATACGGCAGAACCGCCCCGCACTCTTCCGCAAACTCGCCCTCTATGCGCTCGCACTACTTGGCGTTTCCCTTCTCTATGCGCTTGCGGCTCCCTATGTCTTCCAGTTCTTATTCCCTCAGTATATGGAAAGCGTCGTCTATTCCCAGTGGTTTGCACTTTCCATAGTGACCGGGATAGCAACTATTCCTAATGCGCTACTGGCAGCCCAAAAGAAAACAAAGACGCAATATATTATTTCCGTCGTCCAACCACTGCTCACCATCGGCCTTCTCGTGATACTCATTCCGCTCTATGGGATTATGGGCGCCATTGTCGCCCTTCTACTCAGCAGATTCGCGACCGTCGTGACGTATATCGCTATGGTGCGCGCACTCTAGCGGGCACCCTGTTACGCCATAATGCGCTCCACCCGACGCTTCCATGAATATTCGACAACGCGGGTACGCGCCTCTTCCGCACGCGCGTTGCCACCAGCAATCGCTTTTTGAATGCCATCAGCGAGTGCGTGTGCATCATCCGGCGGTACCAGATACGCGGCCGTATCATCTACCACTTCGCGAATACTCGGCAAATCACTTGCAACGATGGGAATGCCGCTTGTCATATAGGCAAACAGCTTCAACGGCGAAGTAAAGGATACCGATATCTCATCCTTGCCGGTGTTCGGAAGTACGAGCACATCGGCCGCCGCCATATTATTGGCAAGCGCTCGATAAGGGTGCGCGCCAAGAAAGCGCACCTGCGGGTATCGACGAGACAGCTCTTCTACCTGATGCGGCTCACCCCCGATAATTACGCACTGTATATCCTTCATATGCGCTGATGCTTCAAGAAACGTGTCTATGCCCTTCCACCCATCAAGCCGTCCGATATACATGGCTATGGAAGCATCCTGCGGAAGTCCTAATCGGGTACGCGCCACTTCTTTTGACTCTGGGTGGGCAAACGCCTCAAGATCAACGCCGTCGTGGGCAACGCATATCTTTTCAGCTGATACACCGCGTGCGATATAAAAGTCTTTCAATCCTTGGCTTATCACTATCATCCGTTTTGCTCGCTCTGCAACAACGCGCGCCACGCTACTCCACGCACCGGTGTGCGACTCCCATACATAGGGCGGGGTCTGGAAGCGCAGCACCAGTTCATCTCGGCTATACAGCAGGTCGAAAGAAGCCGAACCCAGATACTTTCTCACTGCCCACGAAAATGAAAGGGTCTCAGCATAAAAGCCAACCGTTCCGAACGAAACGGTATCCATAACTTGCAACCGTCGTATCGAAAAAGTCTGTGATACGCCGTAGTACGAGAATGCATCTTCTGGTATGGACGTTTTTCGGTCAGGGACAAGCAGTTCCACCTCATACCCACATGCAACGAGCGCCTCACAGGTTTTCATTATTTGAATACCATGCGCTTTTTCAGTTGGCATGCGCACATTGGCACAATAGATAATCTTCATAGAGACTCGTACGCTTGCTTGATACGCGGAATGAGCGAGGCGAGTGAGTGATGCGTGCGAACATACTCTCTTGTAAGCGGGAGTGCGCTAATAGCCGGATCAGTAGAGTCAACCAGACACCCGCATGAAGCAGCCTCTAGTACCACCTTGTCTAACGAACCGGTCTCAGAGCGATGTACGAGGCGGGCCGCACGGCGATACTCCTCACGAAGCGTCTCTTCAGTGCAAGGACCGAGAAACACCACTGACGCCTGAAGCTCCTGCGCGAGCGCCTCTAATCGCTCACGCTCAGGTCCTTCCCCTGCAATACGAAGCGACACCCCCTCCTCGTGCGCGAGTCGTATCGCGAGATCGTGGCGTTTGGTCGGCATGAGGCGCCCTACCGAGAGCAGATCAGAGGCACGCATGGAGTGTTCGTCCGGTGTCCAGTAATCAGTATCGATACCATGCCCCATCACGCGCACTTTCTTTGACGCGAGACGGAAGCTTTCTTTGGAAGCGGTGAATACTATGTCTGCAAACCATTCCGCAATACGCAACTTCATATCAACCGATTTGTGCGTATACCAGAGCGCGATTTTCTTCCGCATGAGACGCCAATCAAGGCCGGTAAGTGCTAGGTACTCAGGATTCATGTGGACGAATACCGCATCGTATTCTTTGCGCAGGCCGTAGACGAGCTTCAAAAACCGCCATGCGTACTGCACACGATAAATGATATGATATATCATATCATTTATCGTTGAAGGGGTTTTTTCTTTACCAAGGGAATGAACGATGACGTTTGGCGGTAACCGGTACTCCCCTTTCTTCAAGCAAATGACCTGTATGGAGTCGAAGTGCTTTGAAAATTCCTCGAGCCAGTGGTGGAAGAACCCGAGCACGGGATCATTCTTGTCTACGACCTGCGTGACGATGAGGAGTTTCATGGAAGCTCAGAGAGCGAACGGACAACGGGCCAGCGGCCATCCCCTTCCTTCCCGTCACGGCGCATTTCATGGACTTTCATGTTTGGGAAAGCAACACTCATAAGTTCAAGCTCATGAATTCTATCGTCTGCAAATACTGCTTCTTGCCCATAGTATCCTGGCCAATCTTTAAGGAATTCTGCTTTGAACTTTTCTCCGGTATACAAAGCGGTAACCCGAACAACATCGGCGAGAGCGCTTTCCACTTTTATTTTTTGCAGCGCCTCATTCCCGAACGTGATAATAACCGCCTCATTGCCAAGCATCCGCAAGAACTCTGCGACATCGGCATAGAGGAATTGCGCAAGCTCGCCAGAGGCAAATGCTATCTCTCCTGATTGAGCGCGCTCATTCAATGACGCTGCGACATCCACTTCAGGCTCACCGGTGATACTCGCATCACCATCGCGTTCTGCAAGATACTCTTTGAAAGTATCCGTATCAAAAAGCGTCCGGTCGAAATCAAGAAAGTACATCATGGTCGTTTCCGTACACTCTTTCTAATAGTTCTACATCTTTTTCGGACTGAGTGAGTAATGCATTATTTTTACGCACCAGTGCACTAAGCAACGCGTCTCCCTCCGTATCCTCAGTCTTCTTATACAACTGGCGAAACGCCTCCATGTCCTTTATGAAACAATCGCCGCCGGCTCCTCTTCCTTTCTTATCGGTATGCCCGCTTGCGTCCACCGGGAATAAGTGGGAGGCACCGATGCGTGGGTCGGAAGCAAGCGCCTCGCGCACTGTCTCGTAGTCGACACCAAGCGTATGCGCAAGATCGTAGAAAAGATTGGCGAGCACCACTTTATTCGCGAGAAACACGTTGCCCGCATACTTCGTGAGCTCAGCCGCACGCGACGGCATGATGTTTGTATACGGCGCTTTTGCGCAAACCGAGAGTACGAGCTCTGCGGCGTCTTGATGGAGCGCATCCTCTTCGGGTATACCGATAAGCGTACGGGTAGGGTGCGACGCGTCATGTGCCGCATGCTTTTCGCGCAAGAACTCGGGGGAACATAGCACGATGCGGTCATGGAATTCTTTCTGGAGCGACTCGGTAGTGCCCGGAAGAAGCGTTGATTTCACCACCGCAATCTTTCCCGTGCCAACCAATGGAATGACGGCACGCACGATAGAGGCATCGAAGCCGTCTTTGGTCGTAGGAGTGGGTACGGCGACGAATACGATGTCGCAGGTTGCTATCGCCTCTTTGTTTTGCGCGTACGGTGCCTCAAGGGCATAGCGCACGACCGTATATCCGCGCGCCTCGAAATCATTGGCGTAGTTCTTCCCTATCCAGCCCTGTCCGATGAATCCTATGGTCGGCTTTTTCATGAGAGCAGCGGCGCAAGCGCTTCGGCAAGTTTCTCCGGATCATGGCGCGCAAGCGAACGAGGCACGGGGTCTTCAGGCACGGGAGGCACCGCATGCACGGAAGCAATAGCGGTACGAATAACGCGCACGTCGTCTCCTAAGTCATCCTCCACCGGTGCCTCCCCTTCCTGCTGGTACTTCTCAAGCACATCTTCATTAAACCCTCCATTCTTATGAACCAATATGACTTCGGGTTTTTTGCCTGCGTAGCGGGCAATTTCTGCAATATAGTCGGACGCATGCATGCCTCCGGTCTGTCCTGACTTCGTAAAGAGATTCATGATGTATATAAGCTTTGCATTGCTTTGCGCTATTGCTTCTTTGAAGCCATCGGCGATAAGAGGAGCGATGGATGATGCATAGAGGTCACCTGGACCAAGAATGATGACATCTGCTTCCGCTATCGCTTCTAGCACTGCAGAAGAAGCGGGTGTCGCTACCTCATACGAAATAGTATCGATACGCGCACGCTCTGGCGCATGCTCGTCAAGCCGGTTCTCTCCGCGAATAATCGACCCGTCCGCAAGCGTTGCAAGAAGCGTGGTAGGTACGTCCGTTGCCGGAATAACTCTTCCCGAGACGCGCAGAATCTTTGACGCTTCCTCAAGCGCTTTGGCGTCGGAGCCGAGCAAGTCAGTGAGCGCGGTAAGGAAAAGATTGCCGAGGTTATGGCCTTTTATGTCACCTTTTGCGAATCGGTATGCGAATAAATCGCGAAGTACGGGACCATCCTCAGCGAGCGCGACGAGCGCTTGGCGTGCGTCGCCAAGCGGGAGGAATCCATACGCGTCCCGCAAACGACCGGTTGAACCGCCATCGTCCGCCGACGATACGATGGCGGAAAGCGAAAGGCCAGGGAGCCTGCGAAGTGCGGAGAGCACTACGAATGTGCCAGTTCCGCCCCCGATAGTGACAATCTTTTTCATACCGTATTACGCGGAGAGTATCACTAGTATGCCTTATCCGCACCTTGCGACAGAACGCGCGCAAGATCTTCAGCTATGAGGCGCGGCAAATCTTCGTACTTCGCCAGATGCTCGAGTACTGCCTGTTCTGCATTCATGGAGAGGGTACGGCGCAGTTGATGGTCACCGATAATCGCATGCATATGCGCGGCCATGTTTGCCGTATCCCCAGGCGGGGTCGAAAGCACGTGTTCATAACCCTTCAAAACCTCGCCGACGATGCCCACGTCTGTAGTGATGATGGGGAGCCGCGCGAGTGCCGCTTCAACGAGCGTTCTTCCGTATCCTTCATACGCGCTTGCTTGTATGTAGGCATGTGCACTTCGCATAAGACCCCAAGCGTCCTTACCCTGCTCTCCCATAAAGAGTACCCGGGAAGTCAGGTTCAGCTTTGCCGTAAGCTTCTCAAGCTTGGCGCGCTCGCTCCCCTCTCCGACGATGACCAGTCCCACGGAAGGATAGGTGAACGAGATTTTTCCAAGAGACATGAGGATATCTTCGATGCGCTTCTCCGGTTCAAGTCGTCCTGACGTCATGAATGCAAAAGAAAAATCATGTAGCGGAAGCGGGACGGCGGAAGGAACGTTCCTACCCACTGAAATAGGTAGGACGCTCGGTTCGTGGATTTCATTCTTATATACCGAAAGGAGTGAGGTACGTATGCGTTCAGACACCACGCGAATGCCGTCTGCGCGCGGAAGGACTTTTCGCGCGATTTTTAGCCGTAGTCCGTTTAAGAACGGTGCATGAATTTTCATCGAGCGAAACACACCGCTCCTGATAAACCACGGGGAAAGGAAGTCGGTATGCACCTGAATATGCAGTTTTGCCGAGGTTCCCTGTACCGCCTTCTTCGCGCACCATCCGTATTCAAACGGGTCCTGCGCGGAGACAATGGCAATCTCCTCGCGAAGGATGAGCTCATGTGCGAGCTTTGGAAGTCGCATAAGCGTGCTAAGCGCCCCGCCCTCTAAAGGATGAAGCACGAGCGGGCCGTCTATTTCCTCGACTGCGCCGCGTGCCGCGCGGGACATGATATGGAGCGTACCGCCCGAAACACTGATAGCATCCGCGTATGCGCGCATGCGCTCGCGGGTCGCGCTCCCGCGTACGAATATGCCCGGATCGTTCGAGATGAAGAGTACGTTCATAGGGATGACTTTAAAATCTGAGCCGTAGTATCTGAAAGGGTGTCTATGGAGAAACGCTTCGATGAGCTGCGTGCAGCCTCTGACAGGCGTTCTTGCAAGGGTGTATCGATGAGAATCGCTCGTAGCGCTTCAGTAAGTTCCTTGCATTCATTCGGACGCACCAGCATGCCATTACTGCCGTGCGTGATAAGTTCGGTGTTCCCACCTACGCTTGTGGTCACGATTGGTTTCCCAAGCGTAAGCGCTTCAATAAGCAAATGGGAGAGTCCTTCATACGACGTATTGAGCGCAAACACATCTCCCGCCTCCATGACTGCAAGCGTATCCTCATGAGATAGCTGTCCCGTGAGCACGCAGGCGGTACCGAGCTTTTGTTTCGCATATGCATGGAGTGCCTCTGACTGCGGCCCGCTCCCGACAATCGCAAGCGATGCGGGAATCGTCTCGCGTATTTTCACGAGCGCGTCGATGAGGCCGTGCATGCCTTTCCAGGGGACGAGTCGTCCGACTGAGACCACAAGCGGATGCGGGAGCGCTTGTACCGCTTCTGGGACCGTACCTAGGTGTTCAATAGAGACTGCGTTATGAACAACCGTAATCCGG
Organism: Minisyncoccota bacterium; assembly: GCA_022842585.1. Taxonomy (GTDB): domain Bacteria; phylum Patescibacteriota; class Minisyncoccia; order Phycocordibacterales; family Phycocordibacteraceae; genus C7867-001. Next base: position 39,859 of record JALHPI010000001.1, read on the forward strand.
TCTTCCGGAACAGGCCAGGACGATACTATTTTTTTTAAATACAAACTCGGTACCAGTATCTTTTTTGCATGGAGCGCTACGTATCGCTCCACTTGCTTTAATCGCTGTACGAAAAACGGGTGCGTGCGACGCTTCACGAACTCATCAAGCGTATCGCGCACCCCAAAGCGTTGCGTCCCCTGCTCCCATGCGTAGTCCCCCACTATTTTTACGAAAAACGGCTTGCCGAGAATGCGCGCGGCAAGAAGTGCGGGAAGTCCGGTCGAAACGGGATCAAGCGCAAGTATAGCGTCCGCACGTCTCCCACGCGCATAAACCGCGAAAAAATATGCAAGATGACGCACAAGCTTCGGGTATGCGCGGACATCCGAAAATTTCACGAGCAGTACCTCAATGCCACGTGCAGGCAGTTCGCGCTCGAGAATCGCGGCATAGGTGGCCGGCCCGCCTGACTCGGGCGGATACAGCGGCGTTGCGATGAGTAATTTCATCGAATCTATTCTACCGCGCCCGAAAAGAGCCTCGTGAAGACGCAGTCCATGTCGCGAGCAATAAGATTCCAATCGTATTTTTCAAACGCGAGTTTTTTCGCGGTTTGAACGACACGAGCCGTCTCTTCCGGATGCGCGAGTATGCGTTCTACCGCTTCCGCAATCTGTACTGGCGAATCCGCATCAACCGCAAAGCCGGTCGTCGGCATGTCGGGATTGCGGTGGGAGTCGAATAGGAAATCCGCAATGCCTCCTTCTTGGGTTGCGATTACCGGTAGGCCCGCAGCCATAGCCTCGACAAACGAATTACCCATTCCTTCCGAGCGCGACGGACGGATGAAGATATCGCAAGCAGCAAGCATGAGCGGCATCGCGTCATGTCCTATCTCTCCCATGAAGCGTGCCCGACTTTCAAGGCCGAGTGCGGTTACTTGCGCTTTGAGCTTTTCTTCGTCTGGTCCGATGCCATATATAAGGAACGATACGCGCTCCGGAAGATGGGTAAGCGCCATGATGACGTCATCGACGGCGTTCTTATGCACCAGCCTAGAAGTCGTCACCATATACACGTCCTCTTCTTTCTTTCCAAGCGATTGTTTCATCGCTTCTATTTCCTCTGCGGTATAGGCATGTGAAAATTTCTTCGTATTCACGGCGTTTGGTATCACTACCTCTTTCCCCTGAAAGCCCATGCGCTTACCCCAAGCAAGCAAGAACGTAGATATCGCTTGAAGCTCGTCTGCGGTAGTGAATGCCTGTTTGAACAACGGGGCGACCGGCTTCATAAGGCGTTCAATGGCTTCGGGTGGGTCTCCTTCCTGGAGGGTGAGCAGGTACTTCACGTCAGGGTGACGGGACTTGAATATGCCGGCGGGTATGCCGCACGAGTGCGCCATCATCGCCCAGACGCCGTCATACCGATACTTCTTGTGCAATGCTTCCGCCTTCCCTGCCGCAGCAAGCTGGTACCAGTGCTTGTTGAGATGGAGCGGAAACTTCCGTAAATCGGCGATAGTCGCTCCCTGCTTTGCAAAGCCAATACGATGCACCAAGACATTCCCTATGCGCTCCACTTCGGGCAAGGTTGAATCAAACCGAAGGGTCACCATATGGAACTCAATATCCTTCGGGTCTATGCGATCCGTTATTTCTTTTATTGCCACCTCAGCACCCCCGATGAAGCGTGGGTAGTAGTTCAGGGAAAAAATGAGAATCTTCTTCATATTTTTTGTTTCAGTAAATCTTTCAGAATTGATGCATACGCAAACCGTATCTGGTTGGCAAATGCGTCTCCGTCCCCTATAGACTGACGGAGAGTCGCTTTGCGCGCAAGGCGCGCCGCAGCACGGTCGTCTGAAGATGCCATGCCGTACACTTGGTCTGCTTCGGAGAGCGCGGTTTTGAGGAACGTCTGTTTTATCCCGCCAGCGCGCGCAAGGTCCTGATCCGCAAGCGTAATCAGGAGGGGGATATGAGCGATGCGTTTTAAGAGTGCCGCCGCAAGTGCCGCATAGCTGGCAAAAATAGCCCACGCGAACAGGTACGTATGGCTCTTGATGAGCGTTCTTGCTTTCATAAAGCCGAGGAGCGGAAAGAAGTATTTATCAAACGGCCTTCCCCAGCCTACTCGGTGTATGGTCGCATTTTGCACCGGAGACGGGGTGCGCTCTGCTCCTTCGGTAAAACGGGTAGTAATGACATCAAAGGAAATATCCGGCAACGCACGCATAAGCCCCACGAGCGCATCTTCCGCCGGACCCGATACCGGATGAAATGTGGTGGAAAATACGAGCACGCGGTCATCAAGCGGTGCGGTGCGCGTATGCGTGCTAAGAAACTCTTCCAAATAGTCCTCAAGCCGGCGCTCAGTATCCCACCCGAGTGCGCGTGACTTTGAGGTATCAAGCGCGGAGGTCATGCGGTTGCCCGCGCGCTCGGGAAGCATCAGTATCTCGGTGCCGAAGAGTCGTGCGATATCAAGTATGGAAAACACTTTTTCATTCCCGAGTCCGTACTCGTCTCCCATACCCTTCTCACCCACCAGCATGAGTCCGTCGACGATATCCTGTACATGCGTAAAATTGCGCACCTGGGTACCCGGAGAAGTCACGGTAAGCGGGGCTCCGCGCAGGTACATCTGCTTGAATATCTCAATGACGGTGCCGTAGGTGCCCGCGCGTTCGCGCGGGCCGTATACATTGTAGAAGTACGTAATCGCGTACGGAAGCTTGAGCGCGTCACCCGTCTTCTTCACCAGTTCCGTATTATCCGCCTTCGTAGAGGCGTACGGCGTTGCCGTGCGCGCCATACCGCCGTCGCCAAACTTAGTGGAAGAGCCGGCATAGACGAGTTTGCACTTCCTTTTTTTCCAATACTCCACCACTCCTTGCGTGCCTACCACGTTTAGGTCGTGGACGATTTCCGGCTCAAATACACTCTGCTCCACGCGCGAATACTCGCCCAGATGAAATATGAGGTCAGGAGTCTCAGGCACTAATGTTTCGATGTCCTTCGTATGACCTTCCCGATACTCGACACCTGTCACGTGATTTTGTTTCGTGCCGGCGAAATAGTTATCGAGCGAAATGACGGTATGTCCTTCACGCGCGAGACGCTCGCATACGTGAGAGCCTATGAGGCCGGCTCCGCCGGTAACAAGTACGAGTTTGCCCATAGTCTCACTAGAATAGGCTAGAACGCCCACTTCCCGCAACTCTTAGGCGTCTCCCTTGAAAATCGCTTCGAGATTCTCCTGCGGCACCTCGAATCCCGGTTTCTTTCCTTGGGGTGCGGGTGGCGCGTCGCTTTGCGGCAGTTTCGGGGCAACTTGTGCGATAGTCTCCTTCAGTGCTTCTTGCTTTCCTTCGACGGCTTTTATCTGCGTTTCTTCGACTTTTTTAGATATCGCTTGTATGGCCGCTTTCAAGTCAGCGGAAGTTGTAGACGCGCTTGGCGGATTCTGCGGGGGCGCTTTCTTTTCAAGAGGGCGGTTCTTATTCTTTTTCTTTTGTCCCTGCCCATTTCCGTTTCCCTGCGGAGGTGCTTTCTGGGGTACTTCTTCGGTGACAAGACTCAATTCCTGCAGAATCGCCTCTTCTATATCCGTACGCTTCGCTGCAAATGAGTCCCTAGAAGCATGAAGTACCTCCTTGCGGAATGAACGGGCGGGCGGCTCGATAGGCGGAATGGTAACGGCAGAAAACGGCCTCGAGCCGATGCCATCAATCATCAACGTTAGGTAAATCTGCGCGAACCCGAGATTTACAAGGTCTTCTTGCACGAACTCCGGCGTAAAGATGGTTTCGAGCGTCTCTGCATCAAACGGCCCCACCCGGAACGTAACCGTGGTTCCCACGTTTCCGAACACGGCGTCACGCACTTCTTCCTCCATCTGTTCTATGTACTGGTGCGCAATGATGAGGTTTAGTTTGTACTTGCGAGCCTCGGAAAGAATTTCGGCAAACGTTTCATTCGCAAAGTTCTGGAACTCGTCTACGTAGAAGTAGAAGTTCGGCAAGAGGGCGAGCTCGCGGGCGGACGCGTTCGCGCGGCTCATTGCCGCAAGGAATATGCGCGTCGTGAGCATAGAGCCGAGAAGTTGGGTGTTGGTATCACCCACAAGTCCCTTTGAGAGGTTGATGATGAGTATCTTCCGCTCGTCCATCAGGGTGCGGATATCAAAGGAAGACTTCGGCTGACCGATGATGTTGCGGATAAGCGGATTGCTGGTGAACTGCCCAATCTTGTTTTGGATGGCCGGTGTCGCTTCTTGGGTGTAACGGTCTGTGTAGGTCGCGAACTCCTTTACCCAGAAATCCTTCACGACGGGGTCCTTGATATTCTCCACCACCTTTTTACGGTAGTTCTTGTCCGTATACATGCGGTTCACTCCGAGCAGGGTCGCGTCCGGATACTCAAGAAGCGCCAAGAGCGTATTCGTGAGGATGTACTCCATGCGGGCCGACCACGCGTCCACCCATATTTTCTTGAATGCGGCCATGAGGCCGGAAACGACGAGATGACGTTTGTCGTACCCCACGTCTTCCATGATGTTGAACGCTATCGGATGCTCTAAATCAAACGGCGCGAAATATACCACGTCTTTGAGGCGGTTTTCGGGAATGTAGTCGAGGAGCTTATCGACCGTGCCGCCGTGCGGGTCGATGAACGCAAGCCCTTCCCCGTTGCGGATATCCTGAATCGCCATATTCTCAAGCAAGGTCGATTTACCCATGCCTGTCTTGCCGATGACGTACATATGACGTGCGCGGTCCTTCTGCTTGATGCCAAAGGGTATGCGCTTCCCGCGCGTATCGGTAGCTGCAAAGTACGTTACCCGTTCTGGGTTATCCATGTCTCTAGTATACGACAGAGCAAAAGAAAACACGGCGAGCTTTTGGCTCGCCGTGTCCTCAGGCAAGTAGAGATTTCTTAGGTCTATGCGTGAGGTGCCCTGTCGGCGGCAATCACGCATGCAGCATGCCGCGTAAGGTAGAAGGCATCCGAGTCGTTCTGTTCGATTTGCGTAAGCTGACCGCGCGCGACGCGGTCGAACTCGCCTGCGGCGCAGTTCCGAAACAGCTCTTCGACATACGGATAGCCTTGTTCATCGATTCTTTTCAGCATCTCTGGATTTTGTATCTCCAGATATGCTGCCGCAGTCGTAGGGTTAAATGGAAGGACGGTGGTAGCCATGATAGCCTATCCCCTTTCTGCGAACGCGAGAGTACGTCCGTCTCTATCCAACACCACCCTGGCGCACACGTCAAACGTTACTGATACTGAATAAACGAAGGTGAGGGAGTCAGTTCCAGTACCTCTGCTGGAGTGAGGAGGCGCGTTGAGGGCGGTTTCAAATCATTCTTATAGAAAATCTTGAATCCGGTGAATTGGACAGGTTCTGGGTAGATGACATGCCTGTAGGTGTTTATCTTCTTTGCGCCAAAGCCCCAGCCGTCCATCACCATCACCATCTGTACTTCAGGAAGCGGCTTCATGTCTTCGTATCCGGTGACCATATTTTCCGTAAAGCGGTGAATGACGAGGATTTTTGGCGGCAAGTTGTGCGTGCGCACGAGGTTTGCAAGGTACTCTGCGGCATAGTTCACATCAGCCGCGTTCACCGTACCAATCACATCCCCCGGAACATCTCCTGTCTTCATTGAAAACTCTGGGTCAATAGCCAGATGTACGTTCGGGAGCGAAAGATATTTCTCAAGAAGCGGGATTTCTTTCTGGAACGTAGACAGTCCTATCTGCATCTCAAGGATAACGATGCCATCAATTTCGTTTGCCATATCTATGGCTCGCTGAATATGTTCGTCCGGCATACGAAGCCGGTACATCCCGTCTTTTTGCGGAGTTCCCTGTGCAGTGATGGCAATGTAATCAATGCCCATCACGACCGGTGTGGTTGGGTCGGCCGCTTCCCACGCCGCTTTCTCTTCCTTTAGCTTTGCGATAACCGTATCTTTATCAAACTCTCCGAGTATACCCATCCTTGTGGAGTAAAAGTTTCCGTAGTACGCGACAATACGGTTAAACGGAAGTAGGGCTCCGGGGAGTGGGTATGGCGCATCGGTGACCGGCCAGAGGCTTTTTGAGCTTGAAGTGGCGGTAGTGGTCGCTTCTTCTACATGGGCAAGGAAGCGCATCTTCTTGTCGTATGCTTCCGTATCGAGCTTTGGCGGCTCTTCAATATGCTTCTGTATATCTTTAACGATATTAGAAAGCGGTTTGTCGCGATCAAACCTCGTAGCGGCCGCATGCGGAACGACCACAGCACCTATAAAAATTGCGAGCGCGGCGCTCCCTATAATCCACGCATGCGTATTATTAGATGCTTTGGATTTCTTCATGCGGTTCCTTCGGGGCTTCTGTGTTTTCGAGACGTTCACGAGCGGTGCGGTGCTTACGCAAAAGAGTGAACGCGGTCACAAACGAAACGATACCGAGTATCGGCAGTATCCACATAAGCCATGCGTACGGAAGACCAAGATAGGGTGAGAGTGCCGTGAGGAGGCCGAGAGCCATGAGTGCTTGAAGTCGGTGCATAGGGGAAGTTTAGCAGGGCGAAACAATGACCACAAACTCGCCCCGTACCTCTTCGGTATGTTTGGAAAAGTATTCTGCTACTTCTTTGGCTTGGCCTTGTACAAGCGATTCATGAATCTTCGTAAGCTCTCGGGCGACAGTCACTATGCGGTCTTCCGGCAAGACTTCTGCAAGGGACGCGAGCGCTTTCTCTATGCGGTGCGGCGATTCGTAAAACACCACCGTTCGTTCGCTCTCTGCGATTTCTTTGAACAACGTCTGACGTCCTTTCTTGTGCGGAAGAAATCCGAGGAACGTGAAAGCATCAGAATGGACACCGGCAATGGAGAGCGCTGCCGCAACTGCCGAAGGACCCGGTATCGCTTCGATGCGCACATCCTCCCCGAGGCGTTCGCGCACGATTTTTACGAGTTCGTTCCCAGGGTCGGAAATCCCAGGCGTACCAGCATCAGTCACGAGCGCGACCCGCTTCCCTTCCGCAAGGGCCGTAAGTATTCGATCGGAAGCAAGCTTCCCTGAACGAGCATGAAAAATGAGAAGTGGTTTCTGGATGTCATAGCGAGCCAAGAGCCTTGAGGTGACACGCGTATCTTCGCAAGCAATCACATCCGCCTCACGCAATGTCTCAAGCGCTCGGAGCGTTATATCTCCAAGGTTTCCGATAGGCGTACCGACGATTGAGAGTGTTCCCATACCTGCACACTACTGGGAATACACGAAAAAATCCATCGATTGAGCCTTCTGGCTACTTGTGGTATCACGAACTACAGACCCTGAACATTAACCCCTTACTGAAAGGAGGTGTCCTTTGGATACCTGGGTGCTGGTCGTTGCCGCGGACCTAAAACGCGACAAAGGTACGGTGGTAGTGGGCCCTGAAACGGCTCGGGTAGTACGAAGGGCAGTAAAGGAACTGGAAACGTTTCCTGATGCTCGTCTATGCGTACCTGCGCCATTTAATCCACGGTATGGAGTACATGTGGGGAGTGGCCCGATACGGAAGTATCTGGAAGAAATGTATGATTTTTCGTGGAAGCGGATAACTACGCCCACTAGACCTCATGCTTCCTGCTCCACCAATGGCGAAATGCTCGTGTTCGCGACTCTGCTTCACAAAGGGACTAATCGACATCCGCGAATTCGAATCGTGGTGCGATGGTGGCATGCACCAAGAGCAAAAGCACTGCTTGCTGCACGATTGCGTGAAAACGCGATACGTCCAGAAAGCGTGACGGTTGTTCCTGTGTGGTCGCTCGACTTATGGGGCATGGCACTTGAACCCTTGAAGTGGCTCTATAATCTACCGAATCTAAGATAACTGTGCGGCTGGACCCTTTTAGGGGTCCAGCCGCATCTTTTTATGCGACGAGCTCGTCCGCGACCTTATATATGTCGCCGGCGCCCATGGTCATGACGATATCGCCCCCGCTTGGTTCCGTTTCAAAGTACCGGCGGATTTCCATAAAGTCCGCAGGTTTTGCCTCTACCCCGTTTTTTTCTATCGCTTCTGCAAGTGTTGCGTTTGAAACCGTTCCATCGTCTACTTCCCGCGCGGCATAGATAGGCGCAATCAGGACACGGTCAGCGTCCGAAAATGCGTGAGCGAATCCTTCAAAGAGGTCGCGGGTACGACTATAGAGATGCGGATGAAACGCAACATATATCTTCCCGTTAGATGACCTCTCGCGGGATTTCTTCTTCAGTTCTGCAAGGGTCTTTGCGATTGCGGTTGGATGATGTGCGTAGTCGTCGTACACATCCGCACCACGCTTCGTCTTCCCCTTATATTCAAAACGGCGCCACGTGCCGGTAAAGCTTTTAAGGCTTTCCGTAATGGTTGATTCCGACACTTCGGGATACATGGCGCGCGCCGCGGCCGCGGCCGCGCGCGCATTATCCGCATTAAACTCACCCGGAAGAGAGAGCTCATATAAGCCTTCGCTCCGGTAGTCCACAATCCGCGCGGAAAGTCCGACCAAGAGCGGTGCGATATTTTCGTGCGTCGCGTCCGTGACTATAGTCTCGGCCTTTTCCATAAGCGTACGAAATGCGCTCTGCACGTCAGCGAGGTCTTTATAGTAGTCGGTATGATCAAACTCTATATTCGTCACGACGAGAATCTCCGGCGCAAGCGTGAGAAAGTCGCGCTTATACTCACACGCCTCAACGACAAAAATATCGGACTCCCCTCCAAGATAGTTGCTTTCAAAATCACGCACAATCGAGCCGACGACCGCTGATGGGGATGCGCCTGCGTCTTTAAGGATGCGCGCGGTCATCGCCGTCGTCGTCGTTTTGCCATGCGTGCCGGCGACCGCAATAGTCCGTTTTCCTGCCGAAACGTCGCCGAGCGCTTCAAAGTAAGACGACTGCGGGAGACCGAGTTCTGTAGCACGCACGCGCTCCGGATTGTCTTTCCACGCGGCTTCCGTATATATGACGAGCGTCGCGTCCGTAGGTACATTCTCCGCCTTTTGTCCTATCGTTACGGTAATGCCTTTTTTTGCGAGCAGTTCGGTCGTAGGGCTTTCCTCCCTGTCGCTCCCCGATACGTGCCATCCAGCATCCTGCAAGAGCTGCGCAAGCGCGCTCATGCCAATACCGCCAATGCCGATACAGTAGGCCTTTTTTCCACTCATTCCGTTCACTCTAGCACTTCGATGCGTACGGCGGTATCCGGAAAGAATCGCGCTACCGTCTCTCGAAATATCGGTGAGTCTTCACTTATGAGAAAGCGCATCTCTCCGTTCCCGGTCTCGCGCGGCCACCACTGCCGCTCCACGCGGAGCGCTACCGCTTCTGCAGGGTCGTACACCGACAGAGATGACCCGAGTACATCCTTAAACACATCCTGTACGAGCGGATAGTGGGTGCAGGCGAGTACGACGGTGTCATAGGCGTTCGTATCGATTCCCTCAAAGCCGCTTCGTATGATTGATTCAATTTCTTCACGCGATACACCCCGTTCTATCGCACCTGCAAGCGCTGGAAGTGCGAGCATGTGTACCTCCTTCCCTATCATTCGAAAGGCATTCTGGTACACCTCGGAGCGTATGGTCGCTTCAGTCGCACACAGAAGCACGCGCTCGGACGATTCGCGAAAATGTGCGACCGTAGGTCCGACCATTTCTATAAGCCGTTCGGGTGGGAGTGCCATCGCATCAAAGAGTGAGACTGCAAGAGATGCGGACACGCTATTGCACGCAGAAAGGATGCTGGTGGCTTTTTCTCGCGCAAGGATTCGTATGGCTTCGATGGTGAGTGTGGTGAGTTCTTCGCGCGACTTTCCGCCATAGGGCGCATGCTTCGTGTCCCCAAAGTACACGACGTCGACTGAAGGCAACCGTTTCTTGAGTGCGGAAAGAACCGTAAGTCCGCCCACTCCGGAATCGAATATGCCTATCATGACTTAGAGAGCTTGTACGAGTGCATTGAACTGATCTCCCCGTTCGTATTCGTTTTTAAACATCCCAAAGGACGCGAACGCAGGAGACAGGAGGACGATGTCTCCAGAGGATGCGCTTTTGACTGCTTCTGTAAATGCCGCAGGGAGCGAGTCATACACTGACGCTCCCTCTAAGTATTGCAGTACGCGAGCGGTACCGGTACCTGAAAGCATAATGATGCGTTTCGTACGCTTCTGTACTTCAACGAGAAGACGATTCATATCAAGCCCTTTGTCGGACCCGCCCATGATAAGGACAATATTTTTGGTGCCGGTATCAAGCGCCTCAAGGGCGGCAAGCGCTGCTTCAGGGGTGGTTGAGGTAGTGTCATTATAAAATTTCACCCCATCCTTTTCGCGCACAAGCTCGAGACGCCCCGGAACCCCGAGAAATGTTGCAAGCGCGCGGAGCGCTTCTTCCCGCTCTACGCCAAACGCAAGGACGGCCTCAAGCGCGCACGCTGCGTCCATGCGGTTATGGGTGCCTGGGATGATGAGCGTTCCTTCTGGTACTACCTCAGGCGAAGCCACTACTACCGCAGATACTATCGCTTTTCGATAGAGCGGTTCAAGCAACGGTACGACCTGTTCACCAAGCACCAGCGTATCGTCCGGGCCTTGATGCAGGAATATCTCTGCCTTGTCGGCAAGATACGTATCCATATCCGGATAGTAGTCCTGATGGTCGGGGAAAAAAGTCGTAAACACGGCGATATGCGGAGAAAGCTCTTCGGCACGAAATCCTTGCAGCTGCCATGAATCAAGCTCTAAGACCGCAACGGTTCCTGGAGTGACGTCTGGAAGGAGTGCGAGCGTTGAGACCCCTCGAGTATTTCCCCCAAGCAGGACCTTCTTCCCCGTCGTCTTTAGGATATGCTCAATCATTTGAGTCGTCGTGGTCTTGCCGCGCGTACCGGTAATGCCGATAATCGCCGCACCGTGTTCACGGGCAAAGCGTGCAAAGAGCGCCGTGGACATAGTGACCGGAATACCGTGTGTTTCCGCTTCTGCTACATAGACGGAGTCAAGCGGAGTGTTCGGGGCTTTCAGTATCAAATCGCGGTCGCGAAAGTCTTCGAGCCGATGCTCCCCGAGCACGAAGCGAATATTCGAAAACTCCTTAAGCGCTTCAAGCGAAGGGGCGAGTGCCTCTGCGCTCTTTAAATCAGTAACAATAAGCTCGGCACCCTGTGACGCGAGAAAACGCACGTCCCCCACCCCGCGTCCAAGCAGGCCTAGGCCCATAACGGTTATCTTCTTTCCTGCAAAATATCCTGATACATCCATTCGATGCATCGTAACGTACGAATCAAAAAATACGAACTTCTCTTAGGTACACTCCTCTACGACCGTCTTCTCCTCGCGCGTAAGGGGGAGACTTGATTTTTCTACCACCACGATTTGGAATGGGCTCGTAATAGCGTTAGTCGTCATGCAAGTTTCCCCGGGTTCAGTACGTACGAGCGAGACTGTACGAGCGCCTCCTTTCACATCAACCACTGAAACGATGGAAACGCCGTACCCTCCCGTAACGTGAGTACCGTCAAATACGGCGATGACTTCCTTGGTGTTGAAATCAACGGTCGTAGGCGCGCCAGTGCCGTGTACTAACTTCCATAACTCCTCAAGTTGTTCCTGTGTCTTGATACGATAATTCTTACGCTCGGTAATGGCACCTGAGTTTGCGCCTTGGTCGAGCACACTCATCGACACCACTCCGTTCTGTGTTTTCTCCGGAAATACGCTATCTCCGGAAAAATACAGCCATGCACCAAGAAGCATCGCCGCGGCACAGGCAACACCGATGATTAGGATGTCTTTCATTACCAACCAGTATAGCGCCCTTTAGAGGCGCTATACTTCTATCCTGTATACAATCCTCTGCCTCGCGAGTATCAGTCGAGGTGTAGCCTTTGGCCTGCGTGTTTTGTGTGCTGTGTGCACGCTCTAGGATATCGATACCTTGAACGATCGTTATCCGAGGCGACCCATTCTCCCGCTACAAAACGTATATGGTGCACGCTCTAGGATTCGAACCTAGGACCGCTCGAGTATCAGTCGAGTGCTCTACCAACTGAGCTAAGCGTGCAATTTTCGCATCCTACTATCAATCGAGCCGAGGGACAAGCGTATGCATACGCTTGTCCGAGGCGAATGCAGATAGGAAGCTCTGCTTACCAGAAATCCCCACCCACTTCCACCCCTCGGACGTGAGGCTGATATAGTGCAGGAAGTGAAGGTCCACCGCGGAAGATCGCGTGAATCAAAAACCAGGAGAGCGTGGGTAGTTCAAGAATCTACCCCCGAAGAGAAATATCGTCGACATAAGAACAAAAAACGCATCTGGAGAAGATGCGTTTTGCGTTTATCACAACAGATGCAAGCTGCACCAACGACTCTTGTGCTTAGCGTATAGCAAAAGCCCCCATACGGGGGCTTTTGTTTATCTGTACCAAAATAAGGAGGTGCAATGCGCTCTTGTGTTCCGCCTATTCGCATCTGTTAAAGCGTCAATTGAGCGCTTCAACATCTACATCGGGATACGTTATCCGACATCCGAGTGGTGTTTAGGGACATCCACTAACTCCCTACTCTAAAAGAGTAATCGACATTGGTATGCCTTTCGGGCGATACCGGTTCCAATTGGATATGTTCCACGAGCAGCTTCCGCTACCCGTGCCTTGTTACGACTTACTCCCTGTCATTGAATTTGCCGTAGTCCTGCAAAAAGCAAGATATCGGGCACCTCCAACTTCCTTGAGTTGACGGGCGGTGAGTACAAGACTCGAGAACGTATTCACCGTAGTATGGCTGACCTACGATTACTAGGGATTCCGGCTTCAAGAGGTCGTTGCAGACCTCTATCCGTACTGAGGACGGTTTTTGGGATTTGCTCCACCTTACGGTATTGCTTCCTTCTGTACCGACCATTGTATCACGTGTGCAGCCCAAGGCATCAAGGGACATGCTGATCTGGCGTCATCCTCACCTTCCTCCCCCGTGAGGGGGCAGTCTCGCCTGACATAAGTAACAGACAACGAGGGTTGCGTTCGTTACCCCACTGAAGGGAACAGCTCAAGCCACGAACTGACGACGACCATGCATCACCTGCCAAACACCCTCGAAGGATTCCTCCGTTTCTGGAGGCGTGCAGTTTGGTTTCTAGCCTTGGTAAGGTTCTTCGCTTGTCGACGAATTAAGCCACATGATCCACCGCTTGTGCGAGTCCCCGTCTATTCCTTTGAGTTTTAATCTTGCGATCGTACTACCCAGGCGGCTCGCTTACCGCGTTAGCTTAGTCTCACAGAGGGTCGATACTCCGTAAAACGAGCGAGCAACGTTTAGGGCTAGGACTACCGGGGTATCTAATCCCGTTCGCTACCCTAGCTTTCGTGTGTGAGCGTCAGATTTGGGCCAGTGCGCTGCCTTCGCCTTTGGTGTTCCCCACGATATCAACGGATTTCACCCCTACACCGTGAGTTCCACGCACCTCTCCCAACCTCAAGTCGTACCGTTTCGCTTGCGCGCCGTAGGTTGAGCCCACGGATTTTACAAACGACTAATACGACCGCCTCGACACCCTTTACGCCCAGTGATTCCGGATAATGCTTGGGGCCTCTGTATTACCGCTCCTGCTGGCACAGAGTTAGGAGCCCCTTATTCATGTGGTACTGTCAATAATTTCATCCCACATAAAAGATGTTTACGTGCCGAAGCACTTCGTCCATCACGCGACGTCGCTCCGTCAGGCTTTCGCCCATTGCGGAAGATTCTCGACTGCGGCCTCCCGTAGGAGTATGGGCCGTGTCTCAGTCCCATCGGTGGGGGTCAGCCTCTCAGCTCCCCTAAACGTCGTAGCCTTGGTAGGCCATTACCCTACCAACTAGCTGATATTGCGCACGCCGCTCCCGAAGCGATAAATCTTTAACCTTGCGGTACCATCCGGGATTACCTCACCTTTCGGTAAGCTATACCAGACTTCGGGGTGCGTTCGTACGTGTTACTACCTCGTCTGCCGGTTGCCTTGCGGCCCCCTTGACTTGCATGCCTTATCCACGTCGCCAGCATTCATCCTGAGCTAGGATCAAACTCTCATTAAGAATAGGCGGAACACAAGAATTCACTTGCTTTCCTACCTTTATTTTTGGTCTCTATTTTATTGTCAAAGAGCGAACAAAATGCCCACCCCCACATGGGGGCGATAGGAAGATACTACCCTTCTGAAGGAAGTGCGTCAAGTCCTTATTTGACGGCCTATATACAGTCCCGTATGGTGACCCTACGGTCGGATAAAGACCGGGAATCTAGCACAGAAAGGAGGCAGGTCTATGGGAGGCCATGCACTCTATCCCTTCTTTGAAACTGAGACTGATTTGGAGGCGACGAGGTTGCAAGTAGGCGATATCATCGCCTACGACCCGCAACAAGGGTTCCGTATCGAGCGAAACGGCAAACCGCTTTGGTTTGAAATCCCGCGCACAGAAGAGCGGCTTCAATGCTTCAAGCCGCCTTGGATGTACTCGACTATGGATGCTGCGGCAAACATTATCGCCCGGCACGACGGATTATGGTCGCGCTGCATCCTACAAGGGTATACCCCGCCTGCGGGGTTCACCGGAACTGATGCGTGGGGCGTCGTCGCTCCTCCGGACTAGAGGCAGGTTTCAAGGAAGTTCGCATCAATGTGCGGCAAGCCAATGGCTTGCCGCACACTTTTGTATCTTGCAAGACATATTTCGCATTTGGCAAAGTTGCACGAGGGGCGCGAAACGATATAGTAGGAGGAGCCGTCAAACCTTTGCCTATGTTACGCCCCAAGCGTGAGTATGTGGTCGTGTCCGTCGGAGGGTCTTTAATAGTCCCTGACGAAATCGATACGCAATTTCTACGAAACCTGCGTACGCTGGTAACTAAAAAAGTTGGCGAAGGCTTTGGATTCTACATTATCGCGGGCGGAGGAAAGCTCGCTCGCCGCTACCAAGACGCCGCGAAGGAAGCACGTGGCGATTTAACGAATGATGACGCCGACTGGCTTGGTATCCACTCGACGCGCCTGAACGCGCATCTCTTGCGCACGCTCTTCCTCGAAGAAGCACAGGATCGAATCGTAAAAAACCCGACGCGCGCCGTAAACACCAAATATCCGGTCATCGTCGGGAGCGGCTGGAAGCCAGGCAACTCCACCGACTACTGCGCGGTGATGGCTGCAAAGAAGCTTGGCGCGAAGAAGCTCGTAAATCTTTCAAATATTGATTACGTCTATACCGCAGACCCGAGAAAAGACGAGTCTGCGACAAGGATTGAGAAGACGACATGGGCTGAGTTTCGAAAGCTCATCCCGAAAGAATGGGATCCTGGACTCTCTTCCCCGTTTGACCCTGTCGCCGCAAAAGAAGCGGACGCTATGGGACTTGAAGTAGCGGTCATAAACGGCGCAAAGCTCGAAGAGTTGGAGAACTACATTTCCGGGAAGCCTTTTGTAGGAACAGTCATTAAATAATTACAGTAAAAACCGGCAACGCGCATGCGTCGCCGGTCTTTCCTCCCCTTCTCGTCCGTTAGAACGTGAAGCGATGCTCGTGCCCACACAAAACACAGATGTATTGCCCGTTCGGGTTCTCATCTATGGATGGTTCGGAACATCCACTACAAGGTCGAGTTATAGGAATCTCCCATGTATTTGAGAATCGGCGGATTGTTTTACCACCAACCTCTCGTTGCATGCTTAATTCCGGAACCCGTGCTCGTGCCTGCTCCATATCTCTATCTCCGTTATAGGGCAGCTAATGAACTACTTGGTTTTGTCAGGATCTCGCGCCTGAGACGTGGCGCGGGAAATACCCGCCATGTCTCATGCGTAAGTGTCCGCAAAACTATGCGTCGCATAGTTTTGCTTCCCTTAAACGCAAAACCCCTCCGCATGGAGGGGGTTGGCTTGATGGGGTGGGCTAGCTAGCGCGCATCAAAACAATCCTCTCCTGCCGAGGGGCGTGTAAACCAATACCAGAACGCGCTGAACTGCTTTTGCATGTAGGAGGAGTATATCAGCGGCTTAGGAGTCTGCAAGTTCGTTCAGCGCCTCCATCGCATACCGGCGCACTCGTGGCCATACTTGAAAGGTTGGGTCGTTAAGTTCTTTTTTGGTAAACCAACGAATTTCTACCTCTTTTTCTCCTGCGTCTGGTGTGATACTGCGTGTGTTTGAACGTGCAAAATAGGCACAAGAGACGTGCTCGTGTGTTTCATTTATACGATGACGATTAATGAACCTTGGCGGGAGTACTTCTTTGTCACCATCATGTAAGTCGGTAAGTCGATTGCCTACAAGCGTAATGTCGATTCCTACTTCTTCTTTTGCTTCGCGGATAGCTGCCTCTTCCATGTCTTCATCAAGTTCAACATGCCCTCCTGGGGGAAGCCAGGTATCGTACTTATCATGAAAACGGAGCAGAACTGCATCCCCATTCACAATGTATGCATCGGCGCAGAAATCAATCTTCTCGTGAATATGTGGCATAGCTAGTCTCCGTACATTTCGGACCGAACTTTGACGAGTTCGGAAATTACGCTTGGGTCAGTAATTTTCTGAAACCGTTTAAAGGTCTTCCCTTCCTTGGTAACGTCTTCCATCCACATAGCAAGCGGGCGTACGTCAAACATCCTTCCGTTCTTATACACGAACGCCTCATAGAGCGGACGATAGACCGCAAACAGTGCGTCCTCAGGTCGGCAGTCGTCCTCCGTATGATGCCCTACCCCGATAAACTCGTACGCGTAATTATTCACGCTGCCCGAAGGATCGTGTTTGTAGTGGTAGTAGAAGCCCTTTTCCGGTACATCGTTTGGAACAGAGTCTTCGTACGCCATGGTTATTCTTTCGGAAGATTTGCGAGCGCCTCGTCTATCTGCTGATGCAACTCTTCAACGGTGCCGTTGTTCTGTAGCACCACCGTGGACTCACGAAGTGCACCGAAGATATCTTGCTTAGTTGGGTCATCCGGATTGGACTCTGCCTGCTCTTGCGCAAGCCATTTTTCATACGATACCTGGTCCGTCTCTTGTCCGCGCTTCACGACACGCTCATAGCGCAAATGCGGTTCTGCATCAACACCTATCACGATACCGCCGAGCTCCTTCATCTTCCTAACTTCCGCAACGGCACGCAGACTCTCAATGATGATGTTTCCTCCCTGCGATTCCGCTTTCTTGTAAAGCGCTTCCACGAGGTACGCGGGGCCGTTTTTTGCGCGTAAATCATTTGCGACTTCTATCATGGAGTCGCGATTCACCGGCATGCCGCGTCGCTGTATTTCCTCTACTAAGAAGCTTCGTACCGAGTAGTTGGAGAACCCCTTAGTCGCTATGAGGTAGTCGGCTACTGCCCCCTTTCCAGCTCCGAACGAACCGGTAAGTCCGACTATCATGTTATTCCCCCTTCTTGGCGAAGGCGTGCGCAATCGGAATCAAGATTGGCGCGGAGCGGCAGATGGAGGAGAAGGTTCCTATTATGACACCTACGAGCATCACGAGTGCAAAATCACGCGTCGTTTCGGGACCGAAGATAATAACCGCAAGTAAGGCGAGTGCGGTCGTCACGGAGGTGTTTATAGAGCGTGCGAGCGTCTGATCAATTGAGATACCTACCGTGGTTTCAAAATCTTCTTCAAATTTCTTTTCCATATTCAGCTTCAGGCGTTCGCGTATCCGGTCAAAAATGACAATGACATCGTTCACGCAATACCCAAGAAGCGCCAAGAGCGCTACGACAAAGAGCGCATCTGCCTGCGCACCAGTGAAATACGCATAGGCCGCAAAGAACCCTGCAGGAACGATGATGTCTATCGCAAGCATCGCAACGACGACCACGCCATATCCCCAGCTTGGCACCGGCTTTGAAACCTTCCGGAATGCAAACGCGATATAGAGCACAATAGTGAGCATGACCACGCCAATCGCATAGAGCGCCTTTATCGCAAGCTCACTCCCGAGCGATGGGCCAATGGAACTAAAGCGTGTCTCCGTAAGGGCGTCAGTGCCACCACCTGAAAGTGCAGTAAGCAGTGCTTCGTGCTCCGTAGGCGTAAGGGTATGAGCGCGAACTACCACACCCGTTTCCCCGCTCTCACGCACCGATGCGTCTCCAAACCCCGCACTCGTAACGCGGTCCTTAAGCGTCGGAACGTCTGGCCGTGTTTCCTGATAGGCAACTTCGACAAGCGAACCGCCGGTAAAATCTATCGAGAGCGGGAGACCCAAGAACGTAAGAGCGCCAATAGCCCCTACGAGAATGATGCCCGTAAGCCAGAAGAAGAACGCGCGATATTTGATGATAAGCATAGGTTATTTCGTGTGAAAGCCACTTGAGAGTAGGAAGCTCCATACCCTGCTTTGCTTTTCTGGAAGGATGGTCTTGAGGAGCATCTGCGTTATCGTGATTGCGGTAAAGAGGGACACGATAACGCCGAGACCGAACACGAGCGCAAAGCCCTGTACCAAGGACGTGCCCATCCAGAAGAGGATGATGGAAGAGATAATCATGGTGAAGTGACCATCACGTATCGCACTCCATGCGCGCGAGAATCCTATGGTTGCTGCTTCATGAGGATCTTTACCTGCGTGCAATTCTTCCTTCATACGCTCAAAGATAAGCACGTTCGCGTCAACCGCCATACCGATAGAGAGAATCAGTGCCGCGATGCCTGAAGCGGTAAGTGTCACCGGAAGGAATTTAATAATCGCTATGGTGATGATGACGTAGACAACGAGAGCAAGAGTCGCAATAAGGCCTGGAAGGCGATACCAGAAAATCATGAAGAGCGCGACAAGGGCAAAGCCCCAAATGGACGCGAGTATGCCCGCCTCTACAGCGCTTGCGCCAAGAGTTGACCCGACCGCACCGCTTGAAACGAGTTCGATAGGCACGGGAAGCGCACCGAAATTCAGGTTGCGTACCACATCGCGACCTTCGGTAGGAGTAAATGAGCCGGTAATCGTGGCGGTGCCTCCCGGAATCGCTTCTTGGATAACCGGGGAGGAGATTACTTCCCCATCAAGAAATATGGCAAGTTGCTTCCCCACATGCTCAGACGTAATCTTCTCAAAAAGTTTCCCCCCTTCATCCGTAAAGGTAAGTACGACGACTGGCTGGTTTGCAAGTGAGCTTCCCTGGCCGTTCCCAAACTGGAGTTCGGCGTTCTTCAAATAACGACCGGTAAGTTCAGTTGGTTGATATATAGGATTTCCCTCTCCCGTCGTGCCTTCGATAAGCTTAAATTCAAGGAGCGGGGTCTTACCGAGCGCATCTACCGCAGCCTGCACGTCGGTTACGCCCGGAAGCTCCACGATAAGGCGGTCCTGTACCTCACCTGCGACTGCGCTCGACTTTTCAAGCTGTACCAAGGGTTCAGCAACGCCGAATACGTTTACGCGCTTATCAATGACTTCACGAAGTGAGTTCAACGCGCCCTGCTTGTCGGTAGTGATATTTGAGGTATCCGCCTGATACACGAGCTCGGTACCACCGGCCAAATCAAGACCAAGCTTTATGCGATGCGGGTCGGTCGGACCATTGGTCGTGACGACAAGAAAGCTCAGTGCGGACGCAGCAATAAGTATGCCAAGCGCAGGTATGATACGCATCATAATGGCAAAGTTTACGCCTTTCTCTTCGTTATGCCAAACCCTTGCTTTTACCCACTAATCGGGCTGTATTGCTGAACAGACAAGAAACCGCTACCGGCCCCACCCCGCCTGGTACCGGAGTGAACACGGACGCCTTTTCTGCGCATGCGGGGTCTATGTCTCCGGACACTGCGCCGTTTGCTCCGCTCGTACCTGCATCGATAAGCACGACTCCTTCTTTGATTAGGTCAGGGGTAATGAGGTAGGACTTCCCTACTCCGGACACGATGATGTCTGCTTCTTTATAAAAAGCTTCTGGATGTTCCGTATCACGGTGGACTACCGTGACTAGTGCGCCTAAACGCGCAAGCGCGATAGCGCACGGTTTGCCGACAAGTTGGCCACGTCCGACGACGACCGTCTTCTTCCCGCGCACCTCGACACCGGAACGAGCGAGTATTTCAAGCACTCCTGCGGCAACCGGCGGTATGAGCGCATCTTCCTCCCCGTTTTCAAATCGAGCATACGCCGCATCGGAGAGCACGTCCGCGTCCTTATCAAGCGGAATCGCGTTCAATACCTTCTGTAGATCAAGCGATTCAGGAATGGGTAATTGCACGATCACCGCATCGGCTCCAGGCGCTTGTATTGCGGAAATAATAGCGTCCTCGTTTGCGTCGTCAGGAAGCGTTACTACCTCAAGCCGCATACCTCCTTCCTCTGCTCGCTGCATCTTGATACGCAAGTACGACTCGGTCGCGGGAGACGGGCGCACGGTTATCGCGCGCACTACCGGTACCTGCGGCGCGATACCCTGCTGTACTTCAGCGAGAATGACAGAAGCAATCTTTCGTCCGTCGGCAATCATACTATCCCGTATTCTTTTTTAAGCTCTGCTATACCGTCTTCAAGGGTAATTTCCGGAGACCATCCCAAGAGCTCTTTTGCTTTCGCGTTGCTGCCATACGTATCCTGCACGTCGCCGGGACGAGACGGCAAATATTCCTTCTCGCCGCCAATAAGGTCTGCAAGCGCGTTCACCGACACGTTTCGTCCGGCCGCCACATTCAACACCTCTCCCTTCCCTACCGCAGGCGACTCGGACGCAAGGAGACAGGCGCGTACCACGTCGCGCACGTTTGTGAAGTCGCGGGTATGCGAGCCGTCTCCCGTGATAGGAAGCGGCTTCCCTGCCGCGCGACATGAGAGGAACTTTGGGATGGCGAGTGCATACGCGCCGTCCGGGCGCATGTTCGAACCGTATACCGTGAAAAACCGAAGTGAAACCGTCGAAAGACCGTACAGTTCCGAAAACAACCGCGCAAGCTCTTCGCCAGCGTACTTCTGAAACGCATAGAGCGACTTCGGCGCAGGACGCATCGTCTCCACAAACGGCATGCTCGCCTGTTCGCCATATGCTGACGAAGAGGCGCCGTACACGACACGTCCTACTTTTGCGTCGCGTGCCGCCAAAAGCATCGACATGGTGCCGTCTATGTTTGCTCGGTGCGACTCCGCGGGATAGTCGTACGAATAGGTGACGCGCGGAAGTGCGGCAAGATGAAATACGACCGCGGCACCTTCGAACACTGATCGGAGTTTATCGGTCTCGAGTATATCGAACTCATGGAAGACGGCGCCTTCCGGCACGTCTTCTTTGTGTCCGGCCGCAAGATTGTCCACCACGTGCGTCTCGTATCCCTGCGCAACAAGCGCCGCAGCGATATGCGAACCGATGAATCCCGCACCTCCGGTGACGACTGCTTTTTTCATATTAGTCTTTGTGGCGACGGAACTTCTCCGGAACTTCCGATTCGTAGAGACCGTTTGTATAATAGAACGCGTCGAAACTTGAAGCGGAGTAGTTGAATCCCAAGAGACGCGTCGCTTTTGAACCATCTACGTTGATAGGATAGGAATATCCTTTCCAGCTTCCCTGCGCCGTCGGAATCTTCCCGCGTGACAAGTGCCAGGCAAAGTAGAACCCGACGCGCAGGAATTGTGGGGACACATGCCAGAGGCGCTTCCCTACTGCCTTTGCCATATCTTCCCCGTATACCGCCTTCCCCGGAGGAGCGATGTTGAACGCTTCGTATTTGACCGGCACTTCGTCAAACGCGAGCCGGAGCGTGACTGCGACGATATCGTCTTCGTGCACGAACTGGCGAAGCCATTTGGGCGTCACCGGCACCCAGGACACCAGGAGCGAAACGAGATTATAGAAGAAAGATTTTTCACTCTTGAGCGTTCCGGACAATGCTGCCTGGAGTCCGAAGCGAATACGCATGAAGCGGCCGCGTGGACCGGTAATCGCCGCAGGACGGATGATGGCGACCGTCGCCGCGTTCGTACGCTTTTTGTACGCCGCTTCGAGCCGTTCTTCGGCCACACGCTTTTCTTCAGCATACAGATAGTCAGTCACGCGGAATGGTTCGCTCTCCACATACCGATGCTCGGTCGTGTTTTCAGGAAATGCTCCGTAGGAAGCGACGGTGGAGTAATGAATGAGCCGCTTCACCTGACGCTCGTTCAGTGCGAAATTAAACACCTTTTCAGAACCATCGATGTTCCATTTCCATGAGAGCGGTCGGTTGCCGTAGATTTCGCGTATCTGCCATGCGGTATGAATGACGATATCCGGAGAATACTTCCGCACTTCTTCTTCCCACTCATCCGCCGTATTTATGTGGAGATACGTCAGATTCGGCACATCCTTTATGAAATCCGGAAGGGGTTCCTTATCGAGTCCGATGATGCGCTCCACGTCGTCCCGTTTCGCGATAGCGCGCACGAGCATGCCCCCCACGTATCCCGCTGCCCCTGTTATGAGTACCGTGTGCGCCATAGTCTCCTTAGAATACGCTACTACCCCGCAACACGGAATAACATGCGCTTTACGGTCTTAAGCGCAATGACGATATCAAGCGCGAGCGAGCGATTCTTGATGTAGTAAAAATCGTACGCAAGCCGCACCTTAGTCTCCTCAATAGACTGGGGACTTATATGCCCCGGCTCATACTTCTGATTTATCTGGGCCCAGCCGGTAATTCCTGGCTTCACGATGTAGCGCATGTTGTAGTACGGAATTGCTTCGCCGAGCCGCTTCCCCAACCCTTCGACATCATTTCGCGGACCCACAAGAGACAGCTCTCCTTTGAGGACGTTTATGAATTGCGGGAATTCATCAAGAGACGTAAGGCGCAAGAAACTTCCGACCTTCGTGACTGGATTGTCTTTCTTTTCCTCGATCGTCCATTCGCTTGAAGCGGCCTTATTCTGGCGCATGCTGCGAAACTTGTACGCGCGTATGCGCGTGCCGTACTGACCAATGCGCTCCTGCGTAATGAATACTGGTCCTGGCCCCTCAAGACGCATGAGGAACCACAGTATCGGGGTGACCACTACCGTAATGAACCCCATGACAAGACCGCCGACTATATCTATCATCCGCTTTGCGGCAAGGTAAAAACTCTCGTCAGTCCCGGAGAGATTCTTCAAAAACCAATCGTATTCTAGAAGCGAGAGCGGTACGCGATCGAATACTTCTTCATAGACTTCATGAAAATCAAGGACGGCATAGCCGGGACGAACGAACGCAAGCTCGTAGAGGTTTGGCAACAGCGGACGTATCGTATCGCGTTCGGCGTCAATAACGAGGAGCGCCACCCGCTCATCCTTCAACCTTCTCGAAAACGCGTCGAAATCCGCTTTCATTTCTTCTGCTGAAGCGGTCAACACAAACGAGAGGTGGTAGTGAGGATTCCCATTCACTTCCGCAGCCAGTTCATGCATTTCAGCTCCTGACCCGATGAGTGCAGCTCGCTCACGGGCAAGAGGACGGGTAATGCGTGGGAAGAATGCGAGACGCCACATCAGTATGAGCGCGAGCGAGACGACGAGATAGAGGAGCAAGTTTGTCTTTGGCGCGATGCCAATGTTGGGTAGGAAGAAAAAGAAGAGTGCGGCAAGAATAATGTTCGCGATTTGGGTGCGTAAAATGATGCCGAACAATGCGGATTTGAAAAGGACGACGCGCTTGCTGTAGAGACCGGCCATATAGAAAACCAGAATCCAGAGCACGAACAAGAGACTGAAGGATACAAGGTGGTCACCAAGTAGCTCTTTGGTCGGAAGGGTCCCGTAGCGGATAAGGAGCGTAATCCACAGGGAGGCGAAGAATATGACAATATCCCCTAGAAAGAGAAGAGTGGCACTATGTCGTCCGCTGGAGGTCATGGAGGAGTGGGTCAAAGATGTTATATCATAGGAAAGATAGATTTTCATGACTGAGCCTTTAAACGCGCACCCTATGCGCAGCGACCCCCTTTCTCCCCGCCTTCCTAAGCGGATTCTTTTCGTCATAACCAAAGCAGTGTGGGGTGGCGCACAACGCTACGTATATGACCTCGCTACCTCTGCGAAAGAGAAGGGATATGAGGTGGCGGTCGCCTACGGCACCGAAGGACTCTTGCGCACCAAGCTTGAGGAAGCAGGCATTCGCACCATCCCGCTACCTACCCTTACCCGAGACATACAGCCAAGAGCGGAATGGGAATCATTCAAGCTCGTGCGCGCACTTATTAAGGAGGAGCGTCCGGACATAATTCATGTGAACAGCTCAAAAGCGGGTCTCGCCTTGCTTGCCGCCAGGCTTGAACGTGTTCCTCGCATCATCTTTACCGCCCACGGGTGGGCCTTTAATGAGAAGCGTCCGTGGTGGCAGAAGCTTATCCTCCATGCTGTCTATGCAGTGACCGTTCACCTCGCACACCTCACCATCTGCGTCTCGGATGCCATACGTCGTGATATCGGCTGGCTCCCCTTCGGACGGCTCGTCACGGTAAAGCACGGAATTGATACGCCGAAGTTTATGGAAAAAGACGAGGCACGCAAACAACTGCACCTTGGAACAACCGAGGGCATGTGGCTCGGTATGATAGCGGAGCTACACCCAACGAAACGGGTGCAAGACGCCATTGATGCGGTGGCGGAACTATCCGCAACCCATCCAGAACTCCATCTCGTAGTTATGGGTGGCGGCGAATTGAAAGAATGGCTTCAGGAGCGCGTACGCCACTACAAACTTGAGGACCGCATCCACCTACCGGGCTTCGTCATAGACGCTCCGGAATACCTGAAAGCCTTCGACTACTTCCTGATGTTAAGCCGCACTGAAGCACTCGGGCTCGCATTAATTGAGGCGGGGTATGCGGGACTTCCGGTACTGGCAACGCGCGCAGGAGGTATCCCGGAAATCGTACGCCACAAGAAGTCCGGTGTCCTCGTTCCTGCAGAAAACCCGCACGCGCTCTCCCGCGCACTTCGCATCCTGCTTGAAAATCCTGAACTAGCCAAACAATACGCGACCGAACTTGAAACCCAAACCCGCGCCAAGTTCTCTAAGGAACGTATGCTCCAAGAAACCTTTTCCATCTACGAGGCATAATCACCACTACCACACACGGAGTGAGGGTATCCGAAAGAAAAGGCTCTGCGCAGGTCGTGCGGCCGAGGAGGTGCGAAAATTTTCCAGCAGGAAAATATTCCGTACTTTTCTTTCGGATACCCGAACGGAATTTATCCTTCGTACTCCTGCCCCGCCATCTCTCTCGGGGCACTCCTCCCATGGCGCGCAAGCGACGCCACGATGCCGAGCGCCGCGAATTCCATCACGATGTGCGACCCGCCGTAGCTCATGAACGGTATCGTCGTGCCGGTCACCGGCAATAAACCGAGATTGATGCCGGCATGGATAAATACGTGCGCCAAGAAGAGGAGCATGATGCCAATAGTGAAAAACGCGTCGAAATTCGTCGCGGCCCGGCGTGCGATAGAAAGGAGATTAAACAAGAGAAGCCCGTACAACAGAAGTACGAGTGATACGCCGACGAATCCCCACTCTTCGGCGAACGCAGCGAATATAAAGTCGGTTTCGTATTCCGGCAGGAATCTGAGCTTCGATTGCGTACCGTAGCCTATTCCCTTTCCAAACAATTCCCCTGAGCCTGCGGCGACCACCGCTTGGTACGCGTTGTAGCCTGCACCACGGATATCCGCAGCGGGATTGAGGAACGCGACTATGCGTGTGCGCTGGTAGTCATGGAGCCCAAAGAACCATAGGCCTGCGGCCGCGATGGCGCCCAGCACGAATACGATTGCCAGATGCTTTTTTGAAATACCGGACACCAGTACCATCCCGAACCACACGCCCGCCAATATCGCAGCGGTACCCAAGTCCGGCTGTATGAGAATAAGACCAATGATGATAGCCGCGTAGATACCTGAAAGAATGAGATGGCGTATCTGTTGCATTTCCACGTGTCTGCGCGAAAAGTATTTTGCAAGGAATGCGATGAGCACAAGCTTGGCGAGGTCGGCCGGTTGGAATGAAAATGCGCCAAACGAGAACCACGCCTTTGCTCCTTGTACCGGGTGTGCAAAAAGCAATAGGAGTACGAGGAGTCCGAGCGCAAGTGCGTACCCAGCCACAATGACCGTGGTACGCCGGATGATATGCATGTCCGAGAGCACGCACCCGATAAATACCGCGACACCCACCCCTATCCAGATAAGCTGTCTTGGGGCAAGCGACGATTCTCCGCCAAACGGATGCATAGTAAGGACGCCAAGGAATGCAAGCGCAAGCGCCGGCAAAAGAAGTGGCCAGGAGTTAAACAGTGCTTTTACTGCGTCTGCCCGCACAAGCCCACTCATGGAATGGGAAGAACGATAATCGGACGCACATCAATGCGAGATACCGCGTCCGTAAACGGTGCGTTCCAAGTGAACACCGCTTCTGCTGAAGCTTGCGGTGCAAGCTCGGCGACTACCGTTTGAGAAGCGGCAATTGCGTTTCCTTCCGCGTTGAAGACGGTCGCGACGAGTTTTATACCCCGAAGCGTCGAGACGAACGGATTTATCACGGTTGCAAGCACGCGTGGCGCTTCCGTCGTGCCGGAAATCTGTGCGTCTTTTATGACCGGTATCTGAGGCGGTGCATCATAGCGGAACCACTCGTACGAGGATGCGTCGAGCGAAAGGAACGCGCGATCGACTTCCGCGGTTCCCGCATAAAAGTTCGGGAGATATACCGGGATTTCCGCACCTGGCGCAAAGTCCACGACGCCGTCTTTTTTTGCGATGACCGCACGACTGACACTATAGAGCTCAACGGTGTAGCGCACGTTCTTTGCGGCTGCCGATGGATTCGGATTCTTAAGGTACGCGATGACATCGGTGCGCCCGTTTGCCTGTGAAAATTCACGGACGAAGGAGACGACCGGCGGAACGACGGACGCAGTACAAAGGTAGGCACAAGAACCGCCGCAGTCTATTCCCTCTTCGTTTTGGTTCTGCTTGCCGTCTATACAGGAAGCGGGCTTATTGAAAGTAAGGAACGCAATTCCGCCTATACCAAAAAGGAGCACGGCGCCGACAATGGCGAGTATGATAAGTCTCCGTTGTGCGGCCCAGGACATGAAGACAAGTATACCAAAAGCTACATCGAGTGAGAGGGTTTCCTATTCGCATGAATCTTCCCGTTCGCCTGATTTTTGCGAAGAGAACCCACGCAAAAATCGTGCGTAAGTGTCCGCAATTCTTTGCTATGCAAAGAATTGCTTCCCTTAAACGCGAAAACCGCCTCGCGTGAGACGGTTTTCGAAAATGAAACGAGCCCACAACGCTGGCGACTACCTACTCTCCCCTTACGAGTACCATCGGTTCTCGAGAGCTTGACTGCCGTGTTCGGAATGGGAACGGGTATGGCCTCTCTGACAAATCACCAGCGTTGTGAGCTCGTTTCAAAAACGATTCTCGACAACGAATTACGCAAAAGGTATGCACAAACAAAGAGATTGTGACGCACATGATTCCGCACAGAAAACTGGACATATTAGTACTCCTCGACTGAACACATTGCTGTGCGTACATCTAGAGCCTATCAACCTCATAGTCTGTAAGGTGTCTCATACGATTTCTAATCTTGGAGCGAGCTTCCCGCTTATATGCTTTCAGCAGTTATCTCAACCCGACATAGCTACCCTGCAGTGCCGTTGGCACGACAGCAGGTAGACCAGAGGTCGGTTCACCCCGGTCCTCTCGTACTAGGGGCAAGCCTCCTCAAAAATCAGCGCCTGTAGTAGATAGGAGACCAACCTGTCTCACGCATTTCGTTTTTTCTATACTTCGATTGCTCGAAGGATCGGACTATTGCTTCACGAGTTCTTCGTGACTGACGCTTAGTCTCTCGGGGCGTGATTGCTCACTTCCCTCGTAGTCGCCCACATGGGGTTTCTCCGATATGAGTCAGTTTGTTTGCATACATTCCTGTATGCAACCGCCGTGTCATTGTTGGTTTCCATTGATAGTGTGCCCACCGGCATCACTTCAAAATCATTTGTAGACGAAAAAACCTTTCTTAGGGATCCGATAACAGTTCTTTTTCAATTTACTTCAATGGGATTCAGACAGTGAGAGTGACGATACAGGAGTATCATCAACCCTCACGGTCTGAACCCAGCTCGCGTACCTTTTTAAATGGCGAACAGCCATACGCTTGGGACCTTCTCCAGCCCCGCGCTAAGGTGAGCCGACATCGAGGTGCCGAACTCCGCCGTCGCTATGGACGCT
>JALHPI010000002.1 GCA_022842585.1 Minisyncoccota bacterium
ATCATAGAAATAATTGGGCCGGAGTCTTCCGGAAAGACCACACTCGCACTCCACGCGATTGCAGAAGCGCAGAAGAAAGGCGGCGTGTGCGCGTTCGTGGATGCCGAGCATGCACTTGACCCTGAATATGCGCGCAAAATCGGTGTGAGGCTCCAGGAGCTTCTCATCTCCCAGCCGGACACGGGAGAACAAGCACTTGAAATCGTGGAATCTTTGGTGCGCTCGAATTCAGTTGATATCGTCGTCGTCGACTCGGTAGCTGCCCTTACCCCGAAAGACGAAATCGAGGGAGACATGGGCTCCGCCCAGATGGGAAAGCAGGCGCGCCTCATGTCTCAGGCACTTCGCAAACTCACCGCTATCACCGCAAAATCGAAGACCATCATCATCTTCATCAACCAAATCCGCATGCAGATAGGCGTGATGTTCGGAAACCCTGAGACCACGACCGGCGGAAAAGCGCTCAAGTTCTATACCTCGGTACGTCTTGATATCCGACGAATCGCCCAGATAAAGAAAGGTGAAGAAATCGTGGGCGGCCGCGTACGCGTGAAGGTGGTAAAGAACAAAGTCGCCGCCCCATTCAAAACGACGGAGTTCGACCTTCTCTACAATGAGGGCATCAGCCGCGAGGGCGAACTCTTAGCACTTGGCGAGAAGTACGACATCATCCAGAAGTCGGGCTCCTCGTATAAGTTCGGAGAAATTGCGCTTGGTCGTGGGTACGACGCATCCCGTACGTTCCTTAGAGAGAACAAGCCTGTCGCAAACGACGTGCTGAAGCTTATAAAGGAGAAACTTGCGGAACAATAAACCCGCACCCTTTTGAAAAGGCGCGGGTTTACCATGATTGAGTTCCCAGACTATCGGTCGTCGTCGGCAAAGTAGGAATCAGTATCCGGTTCGCTACGCGAACCGAGCGTCTGATTATTCTGGCATTCTTGTGCCTGAATAGTATTACATCCGCCTCCTTCGACTACGAGCCCACAATGGGCACATGTCGGTTGCTGGGTTCGATCACTCGTTTGGTGTGCCATAGACAACCCCTTTGTGCTTGCCAGATGCATGTACCTGCACGGCCTCATGAAGATAGGCGTACTGTTGCCTACTGTCAAACTTGAAAAAGCAGGGTCCTTTCGCTATCATTCCCCTACTAGCGCCTCAGGGCATTTTTTATTTTTATGGCCATACTCTCATACAACGAAATCGTCCAGAAGAAAGTCATCGTCTACAACAACGAGCCGTATAAGGTCCTCTCCTCCCACGTCTTCCGCATGCAACAGCGTAAGCCGGTGAACCAGACCAAGCTCCAGCACCTTGTCTCCGGCAAGGTTATTGAAATCTCGTTCCATCAGAACGAAAGTGTGCCGGAAGCCGATATCGAACGCATGGCCGCTACCTACCTCTACACGAACAAAGATGAGAGCTGGTTTTGTGAAGACGGAAACCCAAAAAACCGCTTCTCCTTCCCTGAAGAGGTCGTGCACGAAAAAGTGCAGTGGTTGAAGCAGAACTCCGCGGTTGAATGCCTTGTCTTCGATGAAAAACCGGTCACGCTTGAAATACCTATCAAGATGGATTTGAAAGTCACTGAGGCGGCTCCTGCAGTCAAGGGCGATACGGTGTCGGGCGGGAGCAAGCAGGTAACGCTTGAAAGCGGTGCAACTGTACAGACTCCCCTCTTCATCAACGAAGGTGATGTGCTACGCATTAATACGGAGAGCGGCGAGTACGTGGAACGCGTTTCTAAGGCATAAGCATACAAACAAAAAACCGCCCCAGGGGCGGTTTTTTGTGTACCTCACTTCGCTTATGCGGAGAGGTATGGGAGAAGCGCCATGTAGCGGGCGCGCTTGATTGCAAGAGCAATCTGGCGCTGCTTGTCGGAGGCAATGCCAGTGCGCTTCTTCGGGAGGATTTTCGCGTGCGGATTCATGAACTGACGAAGGTAGGCTACATCCTTGTAGTCTACGAACTTCTTGTTCTCGATTTCCTCGCGTTCTGATTGATATGCCATAGTTCCCCTAAGTTACCTTAGTACCTGCTTGCTGTCAAAAAGGTCCGGGTATCGCTTGCGCGACCCGGACCCTCTTGCATACCTCCCCCAATCCTTTCGGCTCAGGTTCGCAGGCGTAGCAAGGCCTCCTCTACCGCTTCCCTTACGGAAGCCTACAGCTTCGGTTCTCAAGTCCGGGGCCACCCACCGCTGAGAATTAGGCACCTTAGCTGGTAGTCCGGATGTGTAGGGGTCACTGTGGAAGTTCCCCCAAACGATACACATCCTTTCGGATCCAATTGGATTGGAACCTTTCAAGGAGCGCTTTGCCTATACTAGCCACACCTGTCACGCACAGCAAGCGTCGCGAACACTAGAATGGAATATCCTCTGGGTTTATCTCCTCATCCGGATACTGGATAGCGTCTCCATCATCCTTTGGCGACGACTGGCTCGCATCCCTGCTCTCCGAACGCCCTCCGCCATCATAAGAGCCTCCGCCAGCCCCAGGAGCAGAAGCGCCGAACTGGAACGTATCCGCCACAATTTCGGTGCGGTAGTTCTTCTTGCCGTCCGTCTCCCAGGAACGGGTCTGGATGCGGCCTTCCACATAGATAGCCTTCCCTTTCTTCATATACTGTCCAATGACATCCGCCGTACGGCCGAAGGCGACGACGTTATGGTATTCAGTCTGCTCTTTCTTGGCACCATCCTTGTCTTTATAGACGCGATTCGTTGCGATACTAAAATTCACGACGTTTTGTCCTGAAGGGAGTGCCTTCAATTCAGGGTCACGGGTAAGGTTTCCGTAGAGCTGCACTTTATTTAAATACATAGGCTTTGATTTATTACGTTTAAGAAGCGAGGCCAGGCGCCGAAACCGGCTTTCCCGACACGCTTCCTCTAGTATACCCCTTTGGTAAATCAAGCAAAAACCCGCCTTTCTGGCAGGTTTTTGCTTGATTTTAACTCTAAGCCTTCGCCTGATTTTTGCGAAGAGAGTCCGTGCAAAAATCATGCATAAGTGTCCGTCCTTTTGTACTTCGTACAAAAGGACTCCCCTTAGACCCCAACCTCTTTCAGAGCAGCGTCGATTTCAGCATCTGAAACCTCTTCTACTTCTTCAGGTTCCATCTTTGCGAGGAGTTCGCTCATTTCTGCAGAGTGCTTCGCTTCTTCCTTGGTGGTGCGGATGTCGAGGAAACGGAACACGCGCTTGTCTGCACCAATCGTTTCAGCAACTGATGCGTGTCCTGCGCCGGTCGTTTCGTACGCAATCCATGCAAAGAAGCTTGAATCGAAATCCCTGCGACCAGTCGTTTCTCCGCGAGAGATGGTGTATGCAAGAGGAATCTTCTGAGGTTCGCCTTCAGCGACGATAGAACCTACTGATTCGATCTTGGCGCGCATAGCCTGATACACTTTCTTTGCTTCCTCTACCGGAAGTTCGCAGTCAATATGAAAAGCGAGCTCGTATACGCGAGCTTCTGCGTGGTCTGCATCCATTTCCTCGGGCATAGCGCCCTCTGCGTCTTTCTTAGCCATAGTCACGCCATCCTAGCATAGGCCCGTAGGCCCCGCAAACACGCCTACCCTAGGCGAAATGCTCGTTTGGCATTTGTAAGCAGTGCCTCCCGAATCGTCTCCTCATCCTCTCCCCTGATTACCGCCATAGCCGACACGACAGAGCGGACCGCAAGCGGGTCGTTCCGCTTCCCGCGATTTGGGGCCGGAGCGACATACGGCGCATCGGTTTCTGAAAGCAGGTTTGCACGTGGGATAAAACGCACAACGTCGTCATAGTCGTGGGTAAAGGTAAGGACCGCCGTATAGGAAAAGGTGAACCCAAGCTCCAAATAGAGTTTCGTGGTCTCGATGTCACCGACATAAAAATGCATAGTACCTTGTAGGCGGTCACCATACTTCGCTTTCGCATCTTTTAGCATCTCGTATGCGTCCAGATACGCATCCATTGAGCCCTTTGAAGGGCGGGCATGAATCATCAGCGGCTTATCAACTTTTGCGGCAAGTTCAATATGGCGAGCAAAGACATCCTTCTGCCGTGCCTTTTCTGCCTCCGGATTCTCCGGTCTGAAGAAGTCGAGCCCGCACTCCCCTATCGCGACCACTTTCGGATCTTTCGCGAGTGCTTCATAGTACGCATCGTCATACCCCTCCTGCGGTTTGTCGTTCGGGTGGAGCCCTACGGAGGCGAACAGGGTTTTACCATCCGCATAGTGAACGGCAAGCTTTGAAGTCGTACGGTCGGTACCCACGAGTATCCCGCCCACCTGCGCATCCTGCATAGCCGCAAAGACCTCGGCGCGGTCGGCGTCATAGGCATCAAACTGGACATGGCAGTGGGAATCAAAGTAGCGCATTGTGGGGAAACGATAGCACAGTACTACACGTATACGGGGAGCGACTTTCATCGCGGCCCGCTCTGGTTTATGTAATCCGGTATCCCGCCGCCTTCATTTTTCGTATTGCACGATCAATGACGCGACGCACAACGTTTCTTCGATGAAGGTCATGGTGCTTTTCCCTTTCGGAACACGTACTCAAGACCCCACCTACCCTTCGCTATTGGGTAACATTTATTAAAATAGTCAATATCTACGCCGTGAGGCGGGGAAATAGGTTTTCCGGCTTCTTGTTCGCAAGCACGGCGGCTTTGATGGCTTCAGCCGTATCAGGCATGAAGGCCTTAAGGAAGCGCCCAATCCAATACATCTCGACTGCAAGCTCTCCAATCATCGCCCTCCCCTTTTCCGCATCCACCTTCACCACTTTGTACGGCTCTTCGGCGGTGATGCGCGCATCGGCATCCTGAATACGACTCCAGATGTAGTCCATACCTTTTTGGAATTCATATCGATCGGAAACGTTCAGGAGTTCCTGCGGAAGCTCGCGAGGTTCCGGACGCATGACCGGCACTTCCAGATTGTCTTCGGCAAGCTTCATTACCCGTGCGACAAGATTCCCGAGCCCGTTCACTAAGTTTGCGGTATACCGCTCATCAAGACGCTCCCACGTGACGTCCGAATCTTCTACCGGATGCACATGGCGCAAAAGGAGATACCGGGTCGCATCCGTCCCGTATTTCTTCACGAGGTCGTACGGACTTATGACGTTCCCGAGAGATTTGCTCATGCGCTGTCCTCCCGAGTTTATAAAGCCGTGATAGAACACTTGGTCGGTATTCTTTATGTTTGCTGACATGAGCATTGCCTGCCACATAAGCGATTGAAAACGCACCTGATCCTTCCCTGCTACCTGCACGACCTTTCCTTCGTTCCAAAAACGCGTAAAGTTCCCTTCTTCTACGGGCCAACCCAGGGTAGAGATGTAGTTCGTGAGCGCATCAAACCAGACGTACATCACTTGATTCTCATCACCCGGAACGGGCACGCCCCAGGCGAGCCGCTCCTTTTCGCGTGAAATACTGAAGTCTTCCAATCCGCCCCGTACGAAATTAATTGCTTCTTCGCGTCGCCACTCAGGCACGATTACCCCTTCGGTCGCAAGATACGCAAGTAACTTTTCCTGGTACTTCGAAAAACGGAAGAAGTAGTTTTCTTCGGTAATCTTTTGGAGTTCTAAGCTTGGATGGAGCGTGCAATGGCTGTCCTCAAGTTCCCGCTCGGTCTTATAGAGCTCGCATCCGACACAATAGAGACCGGTGTAGCTTTTCTTATAGATATCACCCGCAACCATGCACCGGCGCCACATCTCTTCGGCTGCACGAATATGGCCCGCATCCGTGGTACGGATGAACGTATCGTTCGAAAGATTGAGGGCATCGCCAAGTTTCTTCACTTCGTCTGAATAGTGGTCCACATACGCATGAATGCCCTTCCCTGCCTTTTCTGCCGCTTCCCATATCTTCTGTCCATGCTCGTCCGTTCCGGTATTAAAAAACACCTCATCCCCCTGAAGCCTCCACATACGTACAAGTGCATCCGCTTGCACGATTTCAAGCGCAAACCCGATATGCGGGTCGGCATTTACGTACGGGAGTGTGGTAGTAAGGTATCGCTTCATTAGGAACGGTTACGCCTTTTGGCGCTTCTGCAGATCGTTCACGAATTCTTGCACGCAGGCGGCAATGGGTACCGAAAGAAGCACGCCGAGCATCCCTGCAAGCTGTCCGCCCGCAATAAGGGCAATGATGACGAGGATAGGTGGTACACCGACAATCTTCTTCACTACAAGCGGATAAATAAGGTGCGCCTGGAACTGGTTCACTATCAAGTAGAGCCCTGAGACAATTGCGACAAGCGTGAGGTCACCGGTCGTAAGCGCTACTGCGATACCCGGAACGGCTGCGGCAACTGAGCCGAATACCGGAATGAGCTCCATAATGCCCGCAAAGATGGCGAGCAAGAGTGCGTACGGAACGCCAAGCAGCGAAAGACCGAGATAGAGGAGCACGGTAATGATGAGCGATAGCAGAAGCTGACCCTGCATCCAGAGCCCTATTTTCTTTTGCGAACGCTTCCAGAGCCCGAGTACGTACTCACGGTGTTGTGCAGGTGTTACCAACCGAAGGAAGTCATCCACGCCCGTTTCCTGAAGGGAGAAGTAGATGGATACGACGATAGTAAGTACGAAGTAAAATACCCCACCGAAAATGGAGGAGAGGAACTTCAGCACGCCTGCGCCCGTGTTTGCAAACGCGTTCTGGAGCGAGAGGACGGTATCGGTAAGCGACGGGCCAAGCGAAGCACCCTGGAGAAACGGTAACGAACTCAGGCTACTTACCTGACTTACATACTGAGGAATGACCGCAAGAACGGCGATTGCTTCCGCGAGCATCGGTGGGACAAAAAACCACACCAACGCGATAAGACAGGCAAGGACTGAGGCATAGACGGAGACGACCGCAAGCGGCCGCGGAAACTTGTGCTTCATGAAGAACTCAACGCCCGGCTCAGCCGCCGAAGCAATCACAATTGCCGAAAGGAGGAGGAGGACAAGCGTGGAAAGCTGCCAGAGCGCCCAGACAGCAGCCGCGACGACGACGATGCGAAGGAGGGCTCCGAAGGAGACGGTTATAGTATGCTTTTGCTCCATTACGCAGATACTAGCATAGAGCGTGTTAAAAACCCTTCATACGACGTTGCCCTTCGCTCTACGGCAGGTTTTACGAACGCAGTTTTTCAAGAAGTTCAGAAATAGCGATACGCTCCTGTGCGCCCGTATCGCGGTCGCGGATAGTCACCGTGTTCTTGTGCTCCGGATGTTCCCCGAGCGTATCGAAGTCGATAGTGACGCAGTGCGGGGTGCCTATTTCATCCTGACGACGATAACGCTTGCCGATGTTACCGTTATCGTCAAACATGCAGGCGACACCAGCCTTCTTCAAGTCCATGTAGATTTCGCGCGCCTTTGCAACGAGCTCCGGCTTATTCTTCAAAAGCGGAAATACCGCAACGCGTACCGGCGCGATTGCGGGAGCGAGTTTCAGATACGAGCGCTCTTCCCCACCAAGCTCATCTACCGTATAGGCGGACGCGAGTATCGCGAGCACGGTACGGTCTACACCAAGCGAGGGCTCTATGACGTGCGGTGTGAAGCGGTCTTCCGCCTTCTCCCCGTCTTCAAGGTAATTCAAATCAACCTTCGAGGTTTCCGAATGCGCCTTCAGGTCGAAGTCCGTGCGGTATGCAAGTCCCCAGAGTTCCTTCCTGCCAAACGGATAGTCGAACTCGAAATCGATGGTGCGCTTGCTGTAGTGCGCACGGTCCCCGTCGGCAACTTCCAGCTCGTGGACTTGCGCCTTCGGAAGACCAATAGCATCTGCAAACGCGTGCATGGTTCCTTGCCACTCCTCAAAGCTCTTCTCCCAGTCAGCCGGACGTACGAAATACTCCACTTCCATCTGCTCAAACTCACGCACGCGGAATACGAAGTCGCGCGGGGCGATTTCGTTTCGGAACGCCTTGCCTATCTGCGCCATACCAAACGGAAGCTTCGGATGGAACGAATCAATGATGTTCTTAAAGTTCACGAACATGCCACCTGCGGTTTCAGGACGCAGGTATGAAACAGAGTTTTCGTCTTCCGTTGCACCGACGTAAGTCTTAAACATCATATTAAACTTACGTGGCACACCCCACTCTTTCTTTCCGCAAACAGGGCAAGAAACTAGTTTGTTTAAGAATTTCTGTACGTGCGGGCCAACATAATTTTCAAGATCTACTTCCTTCAAGGCAAGTTCTTTAATAACAAGCCAGTCAATTTCTTTATCATCATACTTAACTGCTTTTTCTTCTAGTTGTTTTTTTACATCTTCACTTCCAGTATCAAGGAACCGTTCCCGTACTTGTTTTATTACTTCTTTGTATTGTTTTTCGTCTACAAGTTGATCAACTCTTTGTCGCTTCTTACAACTAAGACAATCAACTAAAGGATCCGTGAATCCACCAACGTGACCAGACGCTTCCCACGCTTTCGGGTTCATCAAGATGGCAGCATCCACGCCATACATGTCTTCCCTGTCGGTGACGAACATCTTCCACCAGAGATTCTTTACGTTGTTTTTTAGTGCAACACCGAGCGGACCATAGTCAAACGTGCCGGCAAGTCCGCCGTATATTTCGGAACCCGGATACACGAAACCGCGACGCTTCGCGAGCGAGACTATTTCTTCAAGTGTTGTTTCTTTTGTACTCATGGTGCGACAACGCCGTTACTACTCTGATAAGCCGGGTCCGTTTTAAGTTCCGTATCTATGGAAGGGGCCGTAGCATCCACCTGCTTCTGCACGAATCGGTCGAAGCCCGAGATGATGCCGTCGGATACCAGTGTTGGACTTGTACCCTTTTGCGAAACGCTTGGCAAGAGTGCGATTTGGAACGCAGCTTCGCGTGATGCTCCAGGCTGCACGTCTCCCAAGTTCCAGGTCACTTCGCGTGTCGCTTCGTTATACGTTACGCCTCCCTGCGTATTGCCCTGCCCGGTAAAGCGCACATAGGACGGAAGTTTCATCTTCGCCGCAGTGTTCGCGACCGTGTTCAC
Organism: Minisyncoccota bacterium; assembly: GCA_022842585.1. Lineage (GTDB taxonomy): Bacteria > Patescibacteriota > Minisyncoccia > Phycocordibacterales > Phycocordibacteraceae > C7867-001. Next base: position 9,020 of record JALHPI010000002.1, read on the forward strand.
CGTGTTCCCTGCCGTAAGCAGAACCGTGTACGTCGTCTCCTGGTCGGCAATGGCAGGCCATGGCCCGGTGTTAGTAAACGGGCCGGTGGTGCGCACGGCGCGCATAGTAAGCGAAAGGTCACTCTGTATTTTTATCGTACGGGTAAGGGTCGAGGATACCGACTCCGGAACGTTGTTTTGTCCGACGCGGCGACCCGATACCGATACGGAGAGCGCAATGGACGGATTGCGGAGCTGGTTCATGGCGGAACCGGTTTTACTCACGAGCGTGAACGAGCCATTCCCCGTATCACCCGACTTAAGGGACCCAAGGCCTGCGACCGTATCGCGGTCGTAACGAATCGTCTTATCAGAAGAGCGGTAGAACCCGTTCGTCACGTCCACACTCCCCGCATCAAGCGCGTCGCCTGAGAGCTGCACCGATATAGCACCGTCTTGAATCGCAACCGGGAGCGCGTTCGTCCAGGTAAGAAGACCTGCAATGGGTTCGCCCGCACGCGCAACTATGCTCGGTGCGTCATCACGGTTCAATCCGAGCGCCACCGTGAAGAACGGTTTCGCAATCGTTACGGTCGTATCGTTAGCAGTATAGGAAATACCGAAATCCTTCGAAGAGGTGGACTTGAGCGCGCCTGCAGTAAAGCGGAATACGCGTTCTTCTCCGTCTTGTCCGGACAGCGTTCCGGTTACGCGTATTTCGCGCTCTTCTCCCGGCGCGAGCGTGCCTATCGGAAATAACGGACCCCCTGCGGACGCAGCCGAAAACCCGAACGGATACTCGGCACGTACCGCGACATTCTCAAGAGACGCGGATGCGTTCGAGCGGACGAGTACCGAGAGCGTAACGGGCTGGCCTGACGCGACTTCGGAAAGCGCGGTAACCGTGAGCCCGACCGGTGAGGTGGATATGGTGAATTCGTACTGCGCTTTTTTAACGAACACGGCATTCGAGTTTCCGGTACGATATTCGACCGTAATGGGTATCGAGATTTTCTGGTTCTCTTTTCCGAAGAACGCTGCGCGGGCCGTTTTTCGCACAGAACCGCCTGCCGGGAGATCATCGAGCGCTTCAGTGTAGTGTGTGAGTGCCTTCGAAGTATCGTCCGCTTCGGTCGTGCCATCTGGATACTGGAGCGTGAGCGACACGTTCGTCACCGCAACCGGATTTGCGTTCTTTACGGTCACCAGAAGCGGTATCCCTTCCCCGCCAGCAACCGTCGTAGGGCCTTCAATTGAGATATCCACGTTGTCGGTTGAGACCGAACGGCCTCCGAGGAAGAGTACGAACGCGGTCACTCCTCCCGCAATGACGAAGAATGTAGCGGCGACGCCGAGGAAAATAGCAGCTCCTGACACCTTAGGTTTCGGAGGCGCAGGCGGCGGGGGTGCCTTCCAGTGCTCAGCAGTGTCTTTACGCATAGAAGAAAATCCCGACTCGTGCAGAGCAGGTACTGCCGCATTCGCATAGAGCTTCTTTTGGAGCGTATCGAGCGGGCTGTCGTTTGGTTCCGGCAAAGGCATAGTGATACATAGTATACCGCGCGGACTAGAACCGTTTAAAAATGTTCAGATGCGAGGCGCGGGAGGATGAGGAACGCAGATGTACCGTTTGTACGGCGAAGTGACGAATCGGGTCCCGCAACGAAGCAGGTGGAATTTTTAAACGGTTCTAGAGACCGGAGGCATCGATGCCGCGATTCACACGCATAATGTAGGTACGTCGGTTTTCGATAATGGGCGCAAGCACTTCGTTAGTGTATTCATGCTCTTCGCCTGCGATATCCCCCGCATCAAGTCCAAGCGCACGCAAAAGCCTGAGCGCCGCAAGACACTCGGCCGCTTCCGCCTCGGCTTCGGTGAGCGAAGGCAGGACTTCGAGAAATCCTCTGAAAATATGAAACGGTGCCCCGTCGTTTGACTCCCCATGCATGAGACGGAGTAGGAGACGCGCGATACGTCCGGCACGACTACGAGCAGAGGGCGCAAGCGTACTGAACCAATTTTTCCCGAGCACGGCACCCGATAGGCGCCATCCGTCTTTTCCGCGCACGAGTATGGTGTCGCACTCGTACAGGGTCTGTACTGCAGGAGCAAGCTTAGCGCCCGGCTTGCGCACGCCTTGCGCACGCGCTTTCACGAGACCGAATTCGTGGGTCAAAAGATAGAGCAATGCGCTTGCTTCTGCCAAGGGGGACCTCGCAAGGACAATGGCTTCGGCTGAATACCTAGGACGCATTCTTTACGACATCGAACGCGAGCGTGCCGGTAGAAAGCTCGACCGAGTACGGACCACTTCCCTTTGTTACCGTTACGACGTCTTTCGGAGAAAGTCCGAGCGACTTTCGCGTATCCGCGACCGCGCGTGCAAGCAAGCGTTCATCGCCAAGCGCGAGCAGTTCCGGGGTAAGTTCCGTATCAAGAGACATGGAAGATGCACCAGTCCGCACCTCCTGTACGTTCACCTCTTCCGCAAGAAGTACCGCGAGTTCCGGAGAGAGCGTCTCAGATATGGATAGCGAGCGCAGTACCTGACTGACTTTAAGGTTCGCCTTCTGGCGAAGCATAAGCGCTTCGGAGGCAACCGAACGGACTTTCGCCATTTGTACGATGAGTTCGGCATCGACTTGTCCACACTCCGGCCACTCACCCAAGTGCACGCTTTCCGGGTCATGTTCATTGCGCACCATGCCGTATATTTCCTCGGCGAGAAACGGTGAGAATGGCGCGAGAAGGAGCGCGGAAGTCTTGAGAGTCGTGCGAAGTGTTTCAAGTGCGGCAGCGTCCCCGTCACGAGCGCGGTCGCGTATGCGCCGTACGTACCACTGCGACAAGTCCTCGAAAAGACCTGAAAGCGAACGGGTCGCATCATAGAGTTGGTATGCATCGAGCGCTTCAGTCATTTCGACTATTACGTGGTTCACGCGTGCAAGCATCCATCGATCAATCACCTGCGGCTCTGTTGACGCTTCGGCAGGAAGCTTAAACAGTTCGTAGAATTTGGCACTGTTTTCAAGCCAAGAGAGCGCACGTACCGCTTCCTTCACCGTCTTCTCATCAAAGCTCTTTGAGTCTCCTGATTGATTCACGGAATACATCCAGAATCGGAGCGTATCCACGCCGTACTGGTCCATCGCTTCCCACGGATTCACCACATTTCCTTTCGATTTACTCATCTTTTGCCCCTTCTCATCCAACAGGTGTCCGAGACAAATCACGTTCTTATACGCGCTTCCACGGCCCATAAGCACGCCCACGGCAAGCAGTGTGTAGAACCAGCCGCGCGTTTGGTCTATCGCTTCGCTAATGTAATCTGCAGGAAACCCCTCCCCTTCTATCCATTCCTTCTTTCGGAAGGGATAGTGGTCCTGCGCAAACGGCATCGCACCGGAATCGAACCACACGTCCATTACTTCTTTTACACGGCGAAGCGGGGTGCCCTTTTCGCTTAGAAGCACCACTTCGTCGATATGCGGACGGTGCATATCTAGTTCGTAGCGTTCATTATGCGGCAAGGGTGCAAAAGAAAGCTCTTGTACTTCCGCATTCGCAGGCTCTTTTGAGATTGAGAAATCAGTAAGGTACTCGCGTATGGTTATTCCTTGTGAGACAGCGACGAGCATTCGAAACGGGGTACCGTGCGTCACGATGAGCGTCGTTTCGTTTTCAGACGACGCATCAAGGTCATACAGAAACGCGCCTACGCGAAGCCGGACCTCGTCCCAGCTCTCACCACCCTTAGGCTGGAGCGACACCAGTTCCGGAGAGCTTTCAAACGCTTCCCGATAGTCTTGGAGCGGACGACCCTCCCACTCACCCACCTGCACTTCGTGTATACGCTCATCGAACACGATGGCGTCTTGAGAGAGACCGAGGACTTCAGCAACCGCCTCCGCAGTCTGTCGCGCACGCATAAGCGGAGAAGAAATGATGCGCGTGATGCCTTTGTCCGTAAGACTTGCGGCGGCCCGTATGGACTGCGAGACGCCAAACTCCGTAAGCGCGCTTGGAATTGAATCGTCGGAGCTTACCCGCTTTGCAACGTTGTTCTCCGACTCACCGTGACGCATCACGAAATAGCGGTTACCCCGCTTCGGCAGGTGCGCCTTCATTTCCTCAACCGAACCGATGACCAGTCGCTCGGTACCGTCTTCACTCTCCCATATCGGAAGCGGCGTGCCCCAGTAGCGCTCGCGCGATATCGCCCAGTCTTTGACACCTGAAAGCCACTCCCCCATGCGCCCCTCACGGATATGGTTCGGCTCCCAGTTCACCTTGGCATTTTCGGCAAGCAGAGTATCGCGCAAATCATGCATGCGGATGTACCACGAATCGCGCGCGTAGTAGATGAGCGGTGTCTTACAGCGCCAACAGAACGGATACGTGTGCTTGTAGTTTTCCTGCGAGAAGAACAGGTTTCTCTTTTTCAAATCGTCGATGATATCGACGGCCAGGGTCGGCTTCCCTTTCTCATCTTCCTCTTTTACGAAACGACCCTCAAGGTACCCGGTACCCTTCACGAATTTTCCGTCAGCACCTACTGCATGCACTTTCGGCAGGCCGATTTTCGTTCCAAGGTCGAAGTCATCGGTGCCGTACATGACCGCGGTATGCACGATGCCCGTGCCGTCAACGGTCGTGACGAAATCCGCCGCATACACTTTGTACGCGTTCTCAAACTTCTGCTTTTCGGTGTCGCTTGCAAGCGAAGGGAGGAAATCAAAAAGCGCGATGTAGTCCTTACCTACAAGCTCGCTCCCTTTAACTTCTTTAATAATTTTTACTTCCTGTTCTTTGAAAATCTTTTCAACAAGTTCCGAAGCGACCACGTAGATACCATTCAACGCCTGTACATACGAGTACGAGATGTCGTTCCCGACCGCAAGCGCTACGTTCCCGGGCAAGGTCCATGGCGTCGTGGTCCAGGCGAGAAGGTAGGTGCCGGGCGCTTCCACTAGCTCGAACTTCGCCGTGACTGATACGTCCTTCACTTCCGCATACCCTTGCGCAAGCTCATGGCTTGAAAGCGCGGTGCCGCAGCGCGTGCACCACGGCAGGACTTTATAGTCCTTGTAAAGCCGTCCATCGCTATCCACTTTCTTTACGATAGAGAAGAGCGATTCCATATAGGGCGCATCAAAGGTGAAGTACGCTTTCTCTTGGTCAACCCAGTACCCGATGCGCTCCGTAAAGCGGCTCCACTCATCGATGTACTTCATCACGCTCTCGCGGCACTTCGTATTGAATGCGGCAATGCCGTACTTCTCAATGTCCGGCTTTCCGGAAAACCCGAGTTCCTTCTCTACCTCAAGCTCAACCGGAAGCCCGTGCGTATCCCAGCCGGCACGGCGTGGCACCCGATAGCCGCGCATGGTCTTATAGCGCGGAATAGCGTCCTTAAAGGAGCGGGATTCAAGGTGGTGTATGCCGGGGCGACCGTTTGCGGTTGGCGGTCCTTCGTAGAACACGAACTCGCCTTGTGGCGACGGTTTCTCGACAGAACGCTCGAAAATCTGGTTTTCCTTCCACCAGGTCAATATGCGTTCTTCGCGCTTTGCAGCATCTGATTGGTGGGGTGTTTCGGCCATATTTTCTTATCCTATCGTCTCTCGTCATAAAAGAAAACGCACCCTTGGAGTAAGGGAGCGCCATTTGAGGGCGGGGCCGGCAGCAGAAGGGGAACGCGTTCTAAATTACCGCACTTCTGCTGCCGGAACCGGGAGTACGAAATCTTTTTATCGGTTTCAGATGATAACACCTTTGGCTTACGAGCCGATTCATCCTATCCGTCCAAAGACATCGTATCCACTGGCACCCTATCACATCCGCTCGGGCGTAGGAATACCGAGGAGCCGCAGCCCATTCTCCATCGTGGTGGCAAACGCTTTCGCGACCTTTTGCTTATACGCCTCTTCCCTGCTTCCAAGCACCTGTTCGGACGCGTAGAAGGAATTCCATGCCGATGCAAGTTGGGTGAGGTACTGCGCGACATAGTGCGGGGCATGCTCGCGCGCGGCACGTGCAGCGACTTCGGGAAACCGTATGAGTAGGCGCTCAATTGCGTACGGTTCGGCCGGCACTTCCTGCCCTCCTGTGCTTTCACTGTATGAAAGTATTTTCCGTGCACGCACGAGCGCATACTGGAGATACGGTCCCGACTCCCCTTCAAGCGAGAGTGATTGCTCTGGGTCAAATACAATGTCGCCACCTGCGGCTTGGCGCAAAATCATGTATTTGATTGCGGCGACTGCGACCTGCTCAGCGACGAGCGGGTCCTCGTTCTTCTCTCTCGCTTTTTCAATCACTTCGGAAAGTAATCCGCGCGCCGTTACCGTGTTCCCTTCGCGCGAGGACATCTTCCCGGTCGTAAGACGCATGAATCCGTGCGGGATGTGGTGCGTCTTTTCACCGAGTGCTGGCGCGATGTCTTCAAGCGCCGCTTTCACCACATTGAAGTGCCCGATTTGCTCCGCCGCCGTGAGAATGTAGGAAACGTCCGAGGGCCAGCGCTCTTCCTTGTAAAACGCGAGTCCGATTTCTTTCGCTTCATAGGTGGGCGTGCCACGGCTCGTAAGGAACACGAGTGTGTGGAGCCCTTTCTTCTCCCCTTCGTATATAACGGCGCCATCACTTTCCGTAAATACTCCGCGCGAAAGCGCTTCTTTCACTTTTTCAGTTCCGAGAGCGGCGGTATCACTCTCGAAAAAGTAGTAATCGAATTTCGTACCGAGCACCCCATACAGTTCGCGAAACGCTTCAAGACATACCTCGCGTGACTTGCGCCAAAGGTTCATCAATTCCGCATCTTCGCCCTTGTATATCTCGACATTGAGCGCATCTATCTCTGCCTTCGCTTCCTCGCTCGCTTCATACGCCTTGCTTCCGTGCGCGTACGCTTTGTCCACTTCAGCAGCATTCGCGACGTCGGTTACACCATCGCGGCGAAGTGCCCAGAGCGCCTTCGCCACATGCGGACCCACGTCTCCCCCGTAGGAGTCGCGCGCAATCGTCGCCCCTGAGCTCTCTATGACACGTGACACGGCTTCGCCGATGACGGTACTCATGAGGTGCCCGATATGCATCTCTTTAAATGGATTCGGACACGAGTACTCGACGATGATACGCTTTCCGTCTTGCTCCGTTCCCCTTCCCCACGACTCACCCTCTTGTACGGCACGCGCTACTTGCGCACGAATCGCATCTTTAGAAAGTTTGATGTTTATGAAACCCGGACCCGCAATCATAACGGACTCGACGTCCGCTCCGAGTTCTTTTTGTATACGGGGCGCAAGTTCTTCGGCGAGCGCTTTCGGATTTTTCCCGAGCGCCTTGGCTCCCGCGAGTGCCGCGTTTACGGCAAAATCGCCATGCGACATATCCGCAGGCCATTCGACCGCAAACCGGATATCGCTTGCGCCAAGAGTGGCGAGCGCTTTTTCGGTCGCCCTTCGTATCTTTTCTTCCATTGCCCCTATACTAGCAAATCGGCCTAGATAAAGGACTCGGGTACCGGGTGGCGTCCTGACAGGTCCGCAATCTCTTTCTTCGCCTTCCCTACCGTTACCTCATCGCGCTTCTTCAATACTTCAATCATGAGTTCGGCAACACGGGTACAGTCCTTCTCATTAAAACCGCGCGTGGTGATGGCAGGAGTGCCGAAGCGAATACCGGACGGGTCCATTGGTTTGCGCGTATCGTCCGCAATCGAGTTCTTATTGAGCGTGATGCCCGCCTCGTCCAAAAGCTTCTCGGCATCGCCTCCGGAAATCTGGTAGGAGGTCCATACGTCCGCAAGCACAAGGTGATTGGAGGTTCCACCCGTGATGAGGCGTGCGCCGTCGGCAAGGAATACGTCTGCCATGGCTTTCGCATTCGTAATGACATTCTTCGCGTACGTTTCAAACGACGGGTCGAGCGCTTCCTTGAAGCACACTGCCTTTGCCGCAATCGTGTTCATCAAAGGGCCGCCTTGAAGGCCGGGGAAAATGGACTTATCTATCTTCTTCGCGAGCTCTTCGCTGTCGCGGGTGAGAATCATGCCGCCACGAGGACCACGGAGCGTCTTATGGGTCGTCGTCGTCATGATGTCGAATCCGTAGTCAAACGGATTCTTGACCGCCTTCCCCGCAATGAGCCCCGCGATGTGTGCAACGTCCATGACGGGAATAGCACCTACTTCGCGTGCGATGTCCACGAACTTCTGGTAGTCGAGCTCGCGCGGATACGCGGAGTAGCCGGCAAGCAGAATCTTCGGCTTGTGCTCTTTGGCAACTGCACGCATTTCCTCGTAGTCGATTTCACCCGTATCGACATCCTTCATCTTGTAGCGGATGAAGTTGAAAATCTTCGTAAGGTACGTCACCGGATGTCCATGCGTGAGGTGTCCTCCGTGAGAAAGGTCCATGCCCATGATGGTGTCTCCCGGCTCAAGGAGCGCGAAGTACATGCCGACGTTCGCGGGCGCACCTGCGTGCGGCTGCACGTTCGCGTACTTGGCACCGAAGAGTTTCTTGGCGCGTTCGCGTGCAAGGTCTTCGACGATGTCGGTGTACCTCTGTCCTCCGTAGTAGCGCTTGCCCGGATAGCCTTCCGCGTACTTGTTCGTGAGTACGGATGAGAGCGCTTCACGTACCGCAAGCGATACGTAGTTTTCCGAAGGAATGAGCTCTATACCGGTCCGTTCGCGCTCCTCCTCCCCCTCTATCGCGTCAAACACTTCCTTATCCTGTGCTTCGATGTAGTCGTACATAGTCGGATTATACAAGCAGGGCCGAGACCGCTTTATACACATCCTCATGTATGGCTTCGGGTGAACGGAGTGCGCCTTCTTCGGTGCACTGTATAGTCTTCCAGTTGTCACCTTGAGAGAGACGCTCTGCAGACTCAAAAGAGCGTTCGAGATACATGCGGTCTTTCTCGACGACATCCTGCGCTTCACCGTTCAGAGCCTGATTCTTCGCCTCGCGCTCTTTTGAAAGAAGCTCGAGCGAGCTCTCTACCGGCACGCGCAGATATACGACCGCGCTTGGACGCGGAACGTTGAGTACCTCATGCTCCATCGTATCTATCCATGACAAGAACGCGTCGCGCTTAGCTTGGTCAATAATTTTTCCGCCCTGATGTATCTGGTTCGAGCTCGCGAAGCGGTCGGCAATCACCACTTTCCCTTCGGCAAGCCACGTAAGGATTTGCTCGGATGCTTCGTAGCGGTCGAGCGCATAGAGGGTTGAAGCTATTTTCGGGTCGAGGTGGAGGAAATCCCCATGCTTCCCTGCAAGACATTCCCCAAGGAGCTCGCCGAACAGGGGCGTGCCGTAGCGCGGGAAGTCTATCTTCTCCACCTGCTTCCCTTCACGGGTGAGGCGCTCGGCCAAGAGGCGCGATTGCGTCGCCTTCCCCGAACCGTCGATGCCATCGATAACCACAAATGCGCCGGTATTCATGGGTGGTAGTATACGGGAAACCTATGGAAAAAACCTATCTTGACCTGCTTCAAAAAGTCATGGACGAGGGCGTAGACCGGAGCGACCGGACCGGAACCGGTACGCGCGCACTCTTCGGGCAGACAATGCGGTTTGACATGAGCAAAGGCTTCCCTGCGCTCACCACGAAGAAACTTGCATGGAAAGCGGTGCGGAGCGAGCTTCTCTGGTTCCTTGAAGGAAGCGGGGACGAGAACCGATTGAAGGAGTTGAACGGAAGCGACAAGACCATTTGGAGCGCAAACGCGGAAGCGCCGTACTGGAAACCGAAAGCGAAGTTCGATGGTGATCTCGGGCGCGTATATGGCGTGCAGTGGCGTGCGTGGCAAAAGCCCGACGGCACTACCGTCGACCAGATTGCGGAAGCGATTCGCCTCATTAAGGAAGAACCGACGAGCAGGCGCATCATCGTAAACGCCTGGAACCCAGGCGAGCTCGACCAGATGGCGCTTCCGCCTTGTCATATGTTCTTCCAGTTCTTCGTCGCAGACGGCAAACTCTCGCTCTTCATGCATCAGCGGAGCTGCGATATGTTCCTTGGCGTGCCATTCAACATCGCTTCCTATTCCCTTCTCCTCCATATGGTCGCGCAGGTAACGGGACTCAAAGCGCATGAGTTCGTGCACTCACTTGGCGATACGCACATTTACAACAACCACTTCGATGCCGTGAAAGAACAGCTCGCACGCGAGCCGTACCCATTCCCTACTCTGAAGTTAAACCCGGAGGTGAAGGATGTCTTCAGCTTCAAGATGGAGGATATCGAGCTTGAGGGGTACGAGTCACACCCTGCCATAAAGGCAAGCATGGCGGTATAATCCCCCTACCTATGGCACTTTCCGACAAACGCATTCTCGAAGAGATGAAAAAAGGCGATATCGTCATTTCCCCGTTTGACCGCTCCCAGCTCGCAACCAGTAGCTACGACGTAACGCTCGGCGAATACTTCTTCCGCGAACAGCCGCCAAAATATAATCACTCCCTCTACAACATTTGGGATAAGGCTCATACCGAGCATGTGTGGGGTGCCGACAAAGTAGAGCGTGCAGTAGTCGCCAAGGAGGCGTTCAAGAAATACAACTTCGATTGGGGTGGCGGCATACGACCCGACGACAAAGTCATCGTACTGCGCCCCGGAGAAACCATTCTCGGACACACGGAAGAATTCATCGGCGGTAAGAATCACATCACGACTATGATGAAGGCGCGCAGTTCCATGGGTCGCAACTTCATCGAGGTTTGCAAATGCGCCGGCTGGGGCGACGTAGGCTACATCAACCGCTGGACGATGGAAATCACCAATAACTCAAAGAACTACATCATCCCTCTCGTAGTGGGCCGTCGCATCGCGCAAATCGTATTCTTTGAAACGGGCCCGATAGAGGGAGGCGACTATGCGGCGACCGGAAAATACGCATCCTCCACGAACGTAGCTGAACTGAAGAAAAAGTGGACCCCGGATTCCGTACTTCCCCGTCTGTGGAATGACCGCGATATAAAGAAAAAACAGTCGTGGCACAAGAAAGTAAAATAGAGGAACTACTGGCGCCGTACGGCGCCTTCATTACCTACACGCCGCTTCGCACGGAAGTTCCTTTCTTGGAGTATCTCACTCTCCCACAAACTGATATGATATATCATATCAGTCCACGTGCGTCTCTTGATCCGAGCGACGAAGCAAGAAAAGCCGTAGAACTCATTGGAGACACGCCGACCGCTATTTTTATCCCTGGCCGCTCCTTTGATGCATCTGGTACCCGCCACGGCCAGGGTGGAGGCTGGTATGACCGATTCCTAACTCACGTCCCTGAAAAATGGCTCCGCATCGGCTTCTGCTACGAGAAGCAGTTTTCCGCCACCCCCTTGCTGCGGCAACCGTGGGACCAGCCTATGGACGCAGTCATCGTCGTCGGCCCGCACGACACGCGCCTCATGCTCCCGGAAAAGAAGTGAGCCGCCTGCATTTGCAGACGGCTCGTCTTTTTCGCGCACCCCGCTATTTACGGGCGCCGTGAACGGTTCCTCCACGCATGAATCATAATCATGACGGCTCCGAGGACCGCCACAGCCACGAATACCCAAGCGATGGAGTGCAGTATGTTCCTTCCGGTCTCGGTGTAGGCTGGTAGGCTCGCGAACGTGAAGAGCACGAGCGCAGCCACTACTGCGGCGAGAATGGCGATAATGCGATTTTTGATAACAGACATTTCCTGCTCCGTGGCAGATACCCGACATCGGGCGTCCGCACACAGTATCGCTTCTCCAATGAAACGCAATATGATGCCCTGTGCTATCCTTTTCGAAATGATTCTCCCGACCGCTCTCTTCCTCGTTCTCAGCTTTGCGGCATATCTCTTGATCTCTTTATTCGGCCATCTTACAGGCGGGGGCCCAGGCTCGTTCTGGGAGGATGTGCGGGCGGTTTTTATGCCCGTTCCGCTCCTTATCCTGCTCGCGAGCAACCTTCTCTTTGCCGCGGCGCTTTCTCACGGCTTCAAGGTGACGCCGTACGCCATTCCAGCTTCAGTCGCTGTCGGCATCATTGCGTCGTTCGCGTATTCCGCGACAGTTCTTCATGCGAGCGTGACTCCGCTCAAGCTCTTTGCCATCGCAATCATCCTCGTCGGCGTCTACCTTCTCCGATAATATGCACCGTATATCTGCCATTGCTGCTATAGGGAAAAATACTCGCGTCCTCGGCAAGGACAATGACTTGGTATTCAAGATTCCAGAAGACTTGAAGCGTTTCCGCACGCTCACGAAAGGCCATCCCGTCATTATGGGACGAAAGACCTGGGAGTCGCTCCCTGAAGTCGCGCGCCCGCTCCCAAATCGAGCGAACTTCATCGTGACGCGCCAAGCCTCATATGTAGCGGAAGGCGCTACCGTCTCCCCCACCATTGAAGCGGCGATTGAGAGCGCAAAGAATGCGGATGGCTCTGACGAGATATTCATCATTGGTGGCGGCGAGTTGTATGCGCTCGCGCTCCCGTTTGTGGACCGCCTCTATCTCACGCTTGTGGACGCTGATGCTACGGGTGATGTGCATTTCCCCGAGTATCCGGAGTTCACGAAGGTAATTGAAAACGAAAAACACATCGAGCACGCTCCTCCATTTGAATACGTGACCCTCGAACGTCCATAACACAAAACCCCGCTTTCGCGGGGTTTTGTTTTTACGACGGTATGGTCGTTATTTTGCCTGATTTTTGCGGAGAGAGCCCGCGCAAAAACCATGCATAAGTGTCCACTAAAAACTCGTACCGAGTTTTTAGTTCCCCTTAACTTCAATACCCATTGAGCGGGCGGTCCCTTCAATAATGCGGTCTGCCGCTTCAGGAGAACCTGCCGAGAGGTCAGGCATCTTCTGCTCTGCGATTTCACGGACCTGCGCCTTGGTGAGCGTTCCTGCCTTGCTTGAGCCCGGCTTCTGGGAAGCCTTTTCAAGACCAAGCTTCTTCAGGATAAGGCGGGATGCCGGAGGAGTCTTGAGGACGAAGGTGAACGTACGGTCTTCGTAGACGGAGAGGTCCACGGGGATGATGTCGCCCATCTTGTCGCGGGTCGCCTCGTTGAACTTGTTTACGAAGTCGCCGATGTTGACGCCTGCGGGACCAAGTACGGTACCGACCGGAGGTGCAGGAGTTGCCTTCCCTGCGGGAATCTGGAGCTTGATGAGTTTTACTACTTTAGCCATATGAGTTTGATTAATCTACGTTAAATCTTCCGGATTTGCAAAAAGTCCAACTCCACCGGGGTTTCGCGGCCGAACATAGCGACGAGGACTTTGACCTTTCCGCGGTCCTCATCGATTTCCCCTACCTTGCCTTCAAGGTCCTTGAATGGGCCGTCGTTGATGATGACGGCATCGTCCTTAGTAAGGTCGATGCGGTGCTTCGGTGCTTCAGCCCCCATACGCTTCATGAGCGACGTGACTTCACTCTCTTCCATAGGGACTGGAGTTGTGCCGGAGCCGACGAAACCAGTAACGCGAGGGGTATTACGCACGACGAACCAGGAGTCCTCGTCTACAATCATCTTTACGAGGATGTAGCCCGGATAAATCTTCTCTTCCTCGACGACGCGCTTCCCTCCCTTCACACGGACTTTCTTTTCGGTCGGTACGACGACTTCGAAAATCTTCTTGTCCATACCAAGCGATTCTATGCGCTGTTTGAGGTTACGCTCTACGGCGTTTTCATACCCCGCGTAGGTATGGATGGTGTACCAGCTTGGAGTGCTGTTTGCGGCGTCTTCGTTGAACTGAGGTGCGGAGCGGGTGTCCATAAGTATTATCCAATGAGGGAACCGACAAGGTTGGTAAGTACGTAATCGAGCAAGCCAATGAATACGGCGACGATTGCAGAAATGAGTATGATGAGAAGCGTGTGCACGAGCGTGACACGCGGTTTCGGCCAAACGATGTGCTGGAATTCGCCACGAACGTTCTTTAAATACGAGATGAAAGATTTCATAGGGGGAGTATTTTAAAACGCCCCTTCGGGCGCTTACAAGGACAAGCATACCAGAAAGAGAGGTTTCGTCAAACCAAACAAAATATGGCCCAATTGGGCCATATTTTGTAAGAAGCGCGTTCAAAAATCTCTCAGATGCGAGGCGCGAGCGAGGACCGGTTCGAGCCGTACAAGACGTACGGTGAGAACTGGGCCGAAGCAAGCAACAAAGCAGGTGAGGATTTTGGTAGCGCGATTAGCGAATTTCGTAGGTGATCATCACCGTCACATTCGTCTCATGTTCCCCTGTCGGGAGTGATGGACGTGCGGGAGCGCTCATTTCGTTTGCCATCATGCCGCCTTTCGCGTACATGTCGTACATTGGGTAGTACCCTTGGTTTTCCGAGAAGGAAACCACCTTTCCAAGACTCACTCCGAGCTGGGCCGCAAGTGCCTTCGCTTTTGCTTTCGCGTTGTCGATGGCTTCCTTGCGCGCGTCGTTGCGGATGGCATCATCCTCGTCCACGGTGAAGTTCGGACCGGAGATGTTCTGAACGTTCAGAGTGCCAAGCGCCTGAAGCACGTCTCCAGCCTTGCCCGTTTCGCGGACTTTTACCTCAACCGTCTGAGACACTTGGTAGCCGATAATCTTCGGGTTCTGGGAAGCCGGACACACGCCGCCGTAGCACGGCTGCGGGTACTCGTATTCAGGCGATACGTTGTACGCGATAGTCTTCACGTCTTTCTTTTCGACGCCGAGCCCATCAATTGCCGCAAGCGCCGCATCGGTCTTTTCCGTAGCTTTCTTTTGAGCATCGGCGACGGTGACTGCTTTTTCAGTGACGGAAAAATCAATCGTCGCGATGTTTGGAATGGTCGCTGCCTTGCCAGTGCCTTCGACCGTAATGGTGTTCATGTACGGGTTCTCGGAACGGCCGAGGTTACCGAAAGCGTTAATGGTAAGGGCGAGCAGGAAAAGAGCGAGTACGCCAAGCGCTGCGGTGGCCGCAAAGCGGACTGACTTGGTCGCCTTCACAAAGGTATCTCCAAAAGATTCGTTCATACTAAATGGTTATGTGGTAATGCGGGGTTCACTATATCACGACGAGCTTTCTCGCTTTTTATGACCGACAAGGGCGAGAACCGCAAGAATCGTCGCTATCGCTCCGGAGAATGACAGTGCGAGTCCTCCGGCAAGGATTTTTATCGCCTCAGCAGCAAACATTTCGCGGTTCAAAATGAAGAGGAGCGGCGCATCGCTCTGCGAGACAAGCATAAGAAGCGGGAGCGACGCTCCAGCGTACGCAAGCGGAAGCGTATTTACGACCGCACCGAGGTGGTGCTGACCTACTCGCATCGCCCGCATAAACACTGCCTTGCGCGAGAGGTTCGGGTTCGCTTCAGTTATTTCTGAAACAGTGTGGACTTGGGACACACTGATGTCGTTTAAAACGCCAACAATACCGATAAGTATTCCTCCGAGAAGAAGCCCTTCGAGGCTGAGCGCTCCTTTTGTTGCGAAGTTTAGAAATACCGTTTCGTCTGAAACAAAACCTGAAAGTTTTGCCGAAGCGACGACCATTTCTGCAAACACTGCCGAGAGCGCGAGCGCGACCACACTTCCAAACAGTGCGACGAAGGTCGGGCGATTGATGCCATGAGTGACAAGCATAGAAAACACGAGCATCACCATAGCGAGAACCACGCACGTAAGTATGGGTGGAGCACCTGCATAGAGAAGCGGAACCAGCCCGAACACGATAAGTGCGAGACTTCCAAACAGAGATATGAGCGCTCGTACCCCAGCACCTCCTCCGACAAGGATGGTTATGAGAATAAATGCTGCAGCAAGTAACCCGAGCGCACCCCGTCTATCAGGCTCCCCCACCGCCCATATATCAGCGCCGTCTTCAGTCTGGGTCGAATGAAGATAAAAAATATCCCCTGCGGAAAGCTGGACTGGAGAACTATTTTCCAAGGTGTGCAGCTCTCCCTCTCGGGCTCCTTCGATAATACGTACGGTCAGTTCCTGAAATTGGTCGCGTACCCCGGTCGCCTCAATGGCTCGCTCGCCTTCTTTCCCGACCTCCACTACCTGCGCACGAAAGACGCTCTCATGAAAAGGCGTTTCTTGCGCCTGCACGGAAAGTGGAGCAAAAAAGAGGCACGTAAGGAGTGCTAGTGTTAGGACGTTCATACGCGTACAGCGCACTTTGTGCATACCCCAAAGAATTCAAGTGCATGGGAGTTGATACGCGAGAAGCGCACTGATTTCCGGACTTTTTCATCAAGCGATGGAGAAACGCACGTGGAGACATCTTCGATGCGTCCGCATGAAGTACAGATAGCATGGTGGTGGTGCTCCCCAGCAAGCTCGAACAATGCTCGATTGTGATCAATAGCAATCCGCCGCACCAAACCAAGAGCGGAAAGTGTTTCGAGGGTGCGGTACGCAGTGGTTAGGTCGAACTTCCCTGTACCGAGGGTATGTAACTCCTCTACCGAAACCGGGCGGTGCGTACGGGTGCGTAACAACTCTATAAGGAGCCTGCGCTGCGGCGTAGCGCGCAATCGCGCCGCACGCAGAAGCTCGAGCGTTTGGAGAGCCTTGTCCGGGCGAGCCATATGTTCCCCATCATACCTCGTAGCGTACTATTTTCCACTTGCTAATGATTTGCATCTAAAAATTAGGGTGCTAGGATATCTGCATGGAACCAATCATCGGAAGTATTATCGCAGTAAGTGCTGTAAGTCTGGTATCGCTTGTCGGAATGGCTACGCTCTCCTTACAACAGGATGCCTTGCGCAAAGGCCTCTTTCTTTTGGTCGCACTCGCTGCGGGCGCCCTCATCGGCGACGCGTTCATCCACCTCATTCCAGAGGCGTTTGCGGAAGCAGGCACGAACGAGGTAGCAATCGCTATTCTCGCGGGTATTCTTTCTTTTTTCTTGCTTGAAAAGTTCCTCCATTGGCATCACAGCCATGGCGATGAGGAATTCTCTCCTGAGCACGGGAAGATTCATCCCCTTGGTTCCCTAGTACTCGTCTCTGACGGTATTCATAACTTCGTAGACGGTCTCGCCATCGGAGCTGCGTTCATGGTATCTCCCGAGATAGGTATCGCGACGACGATTGCCATAGCACTGCATGAAATACCGCAGGAAATCGGTGACTTCGGGCTTCTCCTCCATGCGGGCTTCTCGCGCACAAAAGCGCTTCTTATGAACTTCCTTTCCGCACTCACCGCCTTCCTCGGTCTTGCGGTCGCCTTCTGGATTGGGGGAACCTTTGAGTCGCTTATCCCGCTCATTGCAGCGTTCACGGCAGGTATGTTCATCTATCTCGCGCTTGCAGACCTCGTCCCCGAGCTCCAGAAGACCAAACAGATGGGTCGTTCTTTCCTGCAGGTAGCAGTGATTATCGGAGGTATCGCCCTCATGTTCGGACTCACGGCGTTTGAAGGACACGGTCACTCGCATGAAGCAGTTCATGAGGATGCGCATAGCCCGCACGCAGATGAACACCACGAAGACGAATTACACCTTGAAGAGCATGGTCATTAGTAGCAGGAAAAGGGGTGCGCTAGCAGAGATGGTGCACGGTAGTGAGTCTCTATAACAAACCCAGGGAAGGTCTTGCTTGCATTACTTAGCGTGAGCTTCTGTTTCTGGGGCTCAAGTAACGATATACGCGTCGAATAGTTTTCGAACCGCGTCTTTTGCAAAGATTCTGAATGTTTTTATCATTTCGACTCGTTC
The DNA here is from genome assembly GCA_022842585.1 of Minisyncoccota bacterium. GTDB lineage: Bacteria > Patescibacteriota > Minisyncoccia > Phycocordibacterales > Phycocordibacteraceae > C7867-001. The sequence goes on from JALHPI010000002.1 coordinate 26,711, forward strand.
AGAGTACTTTGATTGTCGATACGTGTTCTCAAAGACAGCCATGAGGGCTGACGCTTCCGCGGCAAGCTCAGCAAGCAGAGGAGGTATTTCGCCTTGCGGATTCTGAAAGTCTTCTCGTTTATGTTCCATTTGAGAAAAAAGTGCCATCATAGCAAAGCTGTTCAGAATACCCCCCATTTGGTTCCAATTAAACGCAGTCTTGTCTGCGCGCAGCTTTTCCGTACCGCTCAAGCTTTGAAGCTCCCACTCACGACGACGCTGATGGGCTTCTATAGGATCAAGTTCCGTGCCATCCTCGCCGAAATCAAACCCGTCACGCGAAAGCGGCCAAGTCAGGTATTCGAGTATTGATTCAATGTATTGCCTGACCTCTTCCGAAGACATTGGTGCTTTGAGCGCTTCATTTTGGAACGAATCGATTTCCGCCTCGTCACCAAACGTCTCAAAGACAACCTTTCGTCCTCCAAGCATCTGCTCTCCATAATATGGGGGAACATAGTCGCTTGTAAGACTAAGTTCTCCTGCTTCAAAATTATTGGCCATACCCTATTGAAGTTCGAGCGTCGAGAGCATCTGCAGAAGCGCTTTGTGCTCCGGGAGATTCCCCACAACGAGCTTCGGGTCCATCCATTCGGTAACGTCGCGTTCGATGATATCAAAGCGCAATACGCTTTTTTCGCGACCCAGATAGTACGAGCTCGCTACCTGCCCCTCAAATCGTTCTATAACCGTACCTTGAAACGTACGGCCATCAACCAGAACTGGTTTGAACTCCTTCATGTCTTTTGCCGGCTCACCTGAGGGCGAGAAGACCGTGTTCGCAAGTATCACGTCGTCTGCGGTTTTCCCTTCAGGAATCGGGTACTCGTACACAGTGAGGTAGTGAAACGAGCCATCAGTCGCGGGCTTCTGATAGAAGCCGAGCATATCCGGTAATTCCCCATCGGCTCCCGGCTCCTGGACGCCTGCCACATAGCCTTCAGGCAGGGCTAGCGCAATCTTCGCATCAGGGAATGCTACGTTCGGAAAGGCGCAGGGAGAGAACTCGCACGCGGGCCCCACCCTCCCTACCGAACTACCATCAGGACAAAGTTTTGCTTCTTCAGTACAAGCAACCGCCACCGGACCTCCGGTACGCTCCTGTACGTTTCGGTAGATAAAGCCGCCAATGCCGATAAGGATGATGAGGACGATTCCTGCAACGAGTGATTTCATGACGGCAGTATACCCCGTTATAAAAGCAAAAACCGCCACCGTACGGTGGCGGTTTTTGTACCCTAAGAAAGGGTTATTTTTTAAGAGAATCGCGAATCTGTTCGAGTACGACAAGTTCGTCACTCTTCTTCGGAGCCTCTACCGGAGCTTCTTTCGTCTTCTGAAGTTTATTGAGAACACGAAGCGCCATAAAGAGGACGAACGCAATGATAAGGAAGTCAAAGAGTGCCTGAATAAAGACGCCGTACTTTATGAGTACCGGTGCACCGATTCCTGTTTGAAGTGAAAATGCGAGGTCGGAGAAGTTCACTCCCCCGATAAGGAAGCCGATAGGCGGCATGATGATATCTTCGACGAGCGAAGAGACTATCTTGCCGAACGCGGTACCGATAATGACTGCAAGGGCGAGGTCGATGACGTTGCCGCGCATCGCGAACGCCTTGAATTCTTCGATGAGTTTCATACAGGGAGAGTGTAGCAAATCTATACTATTTGGGGCGACTACAGGGAATCGAACCCTGATTGAGAGCTCCACAAGCTCCAGTGTTAACCGTTACACCATAGTCGCCATGAATTTCACCCGTTCGCCCTCATACTGATGTACCAGAAAATGGCAATTGTGGCAAAGCCACGCGAGATTTGTAAGTTTATTATTCTTTCGGTTCTTATCGATATGATGAACGGCAAGAACTCTAGAATCGCTCGTTTTACAAAGTCTGCAAAGCTTTAGAATACGAGCTCGTGCAAGAACTACTCGATAGCTACTCTCGCCCGTCGTGAAGTTTTTATGCAATTCCCCGATATAGAGTTGATTACGCCATCGTGTCTGACAACTCTTGTTACAAAAAAACTTTCCACTTTTAGACCTATCGATATCTTTCGCCTGTTTATAGGTACTTCTTCCGCATATTTCGCATGCTATATCTCTACCCTTCCGTAGGGTAGAACGATAACACTTAGTGGAGCAATACTTACCAAATCCTTTCTGTATCCAAGACGGTTTTGAATAGAAGGGATTTTTACAGGTTACGCAGGCAACTTTCGGCATAGTACTAATTATAAAAGCCGATACATAAAACGGAGAGAAGTTGTGTTGTGGATATACACAAACCAAGCACTACACTATCTTTACGGATGTCTCTCGCGTACGAGGTACCAACCGAAGTACACAAAGAAAAGTATGATTTGGAGACTGAGTGCAGTGAGCGTTGCGTGCCAAAGCTCTCCGGTCGTAATCCAGAGAAATGCTCCTGTGACGATAAACGCGATGATACGCCACTCAAGAGACACTTCGAATGCTTTGAGGAGACGTTCTTTCATTTTTTTATTGTAGTGCAGAGGGAGGGGTTTGGGGATGTGTATAGCAATGCAAAAGGCGCCTTTCGGCGCTTTTGCATTTGGTGCCCAGGAGGGCTCGACCAAGAACATTTCTGCTCGCCGTCGCTCACAGAAATTTCTCGGCCCTGCTCACGCTACCGGTTCTGCTGAACCGCTCTACGCGCCCGCTTTCGAGTCCTCTCCTGGTGCCACAAAAAAGAAAGCCGACGCTCCCGCGTCGGACATTCTTTTTATGTGTGCCCAGGAGAGGACTCGAACCTCCACGCCTTTCGGCACTACCACCTCAAGGTAGCTTGTATACCAATTTCAACACCTGGGCAGGTGCGTAGGCTTTAAAACAAAGCCGGCCCGCCTACTATAGCGGGCCGGCTCGGTAATTACAAATCTTACGCCTTCGCTTCTTCCTTCGTCTCTTCTACTGCAACCATTTCCTCCGATGCGCCATCCGTAGCTTCTTCAACTGCCTCGGCAACAGCATCCACAACTTCGTCTACCGCAACCTTTTCTTCTTCCTTGTAGTCGTCTGTTGAAACATTCATCATGCGCATATTGCGGAGCTGGCGGCGTACTTCGCGAGCCACCTTTTCACGGATGAAGTAGAGCTTCGCGCGGCGGACTTTTGAGCGCTTTACGATTTCAATCTTCTCGATAAATGGGGCAAAAAGCGGGAATACGCGCTCAACGCCGATACCTGAGAGGGTCGCACGGACCGTAAAGGTGCCTCCCGCCTCATGGCCGTGCTTCGTTGCAAGGACAAGCCCTTCAAACGCCTGGGTACGGGTCTTCCCCTTTTCGATAATCTTCTGGTGTACGCGAACGGTATCGCCCGGGCGGATGCCGAGCTTGGTGCGCTCTTCGGTTTTAACCGGAGTAATAATCCCTGCCATAGTCGCGAAACTGTAGCATACGGCCTACGCGGTAGCAAGAATGCCGTCTGCGCCCTCGAATCGGGCGAGTCCTTTCTTGAGGTCCTCGGGGACTGGGGCTGTAAGCACGAGCCGTTCCCCGTTTTGCCACGGAAGGTCGAGCGAGAGCGCATGAAGACCGAGCCGTCCGAAGTCGAGGTCGCATGCGCGGTTAGGCGCATACAAGGGATCGCAGACAATCGGGTGATGTATCGCTTTCAGATGTACGCGTATCTGATGGGTCCTCCCTGTTTGCGGATAGATTTTCATAAGGGAGTGCGTGCCGTTGTCCGCGATGACTTCGTACTGCGTTATCGCTTCGCGAAGCGTTCCTTTTGCTTTCGGTTGCGCGGAACGAAGCCTAAAGTCCTGGCGCGAGCGTCCGATGGAGAAATCTATCGTGCCGTTACGCTCCTTCGGAACGCCGTATGCAAACGCAAGATACGTCTTCTTCGCTTCGCGCGTATGGAACACTTCTTTTAGGAACTCGTGCGCTTCCTGCGTCTTTGCAAGTACGAGTACGCCTGAGGTGTCGCGATCAAGCCGGTGCACGACGCCCGGACGACGTATCTCGCTCCCGTCTTGAAGCTTCTGCGTCTCCCCTACTTCGCTTGATGCGGGGTATTTTTTTGCAAACCAGTCGCTCACCGTTTCTTCGGTTGTTTTTCCGTCCGGGTGCGTCATGACGCCCGCAGGTTTGTCGATAACGACGATGTCGTCGTCTTCGTAGATTATGGGGAGTTCCATACGGCCACCCTATCACACCCGAGTTTTCAAAGTCACGAAACGAGTGAATTTCCAAAATCCATCAACTGCTCTTTCTTCTCTTGTGGAAGGGATGTGCGTGCGAGCGCATCATACGCACGTGACTTGTGTCCCGTTATCTTTGCGTTCGTGTATGCGAGAGCGTCTGTTTCTTCAACGAGAGCCAGTATGGTTTCTGTCGAGGCTTTCGTGTCTGCATAGTACGCAAGGAATTCTTGCTGCTTGGTACCAAGCACGTCTCGAGCACGAATGATTGGTAATGTTTTCTTTCGCTCCTCAATATCTCCTGCGGGGGTCTTTCCCGTTTGAGCTGTCGTCGCCCATAAAGACTGGACATCATCAAAAAGTTGATATGCCATCCCGAACTCCCGCCCAAATGTTTCAAGGGCATCAATTTCTGTTTGCGACTGACCGGCAATATATCCTGCAGTCGCCGTCGTTGCGCCAATCAATGCGGCACTTTTCTTGTCTATCATTTTAAGATACACCACTTCAGTTACCTCCGCATTCGCAAGATTTGCTTCGGTGAGGGAAAAATCTAGATGTTGCCCTTCAATTACTTCGCGATACCTGGCGAGTAGGAATGATTGGAGCACGCGATAGGTTGAGGAGTTGGCCGGCATAGTCGCAAGCGCTTCAAGCGCAAGAACAAGCTGTGCGTCTCCTACATTTATTGCTTTGTTTACTCCCCATACCTTCCAGACCGTTGGCCTGCCACGACGGAGTTCATCATTATCTTCAATATCATCATGTATTAATGAGAAGTTATGGAAAAGCTCAATGGAGAGTGCTGCGGGCATTGCATCATCCAGACAGCCATAGCCATCAGCAATAGCGAGAAGGACTGCCGGTCTAAAGCGCTTGCCGGTTCTGCTCGTAATCGGGGTAAAGTGCTCATCGGTATATCCCATGAAGTAGCGCAACATACCGTACATATCGGATGATTCCTTCGTCAGGAAGGCATTTGCAATCGGGTCTATTTTTGCACCATACGTACGAACACTATCTCCGTTACTCATACGCCGAAGTTACGTTTAATAGACCGATAGGTTTTAATACACGTATCAAATTCTTCTCTCGTAAACGCAGGCCAGAGTGTCTTGGTAAACATCAGCTCGCTGTACACGCTTTGCCAAGGAAGAAAATTAGAGAGGCGCTGGTCTCCTCCGGTCCTAATAATGAGTTCAGGGTCAGGCAGTCCTGCACTCCATAATGCATCACTGAACTCATCTTCGGTCACCCGTTCCCTGCCCTTTGCAAGCACCGTATTCACCGCATCTAGTATCTCTGCGCGACCACCATATGAAAGCAGTATGGCCAGTACGAATGGGCAGTGTGCAGATTCTTGCTCTCGTTGTGCCATCAATTTCTGTATATGTCCTGAGAAACGTGTTCGATCACCAACGAAACGCAAAGAAACTTCCTCGCGCAACTCGTCAAAACCAGAAGTGAGCTGCTCCTCAAGAAGCGACATCATTTGAGCAACTTCACGAGGATCGCGCTTCCAGTTTTCCGTGCTAAACGCATACACATATACACACGTGACACCTTGGTCCTTTGCCCACTTCACAACTTCCTTTAGTTTCTCCGCACCTTGCCGATGTCCTTCTGTGGCAGACATCTGGCGTTCAGATGCATAGCGTCGATTGCCGTCCATAATTAGTCCGACGGATTGTGGTATTACGGCATCAGTCATAACGTATAGAAAAGTCAGTATACCCTCCCCTGGCTTCCCTGTAGACGAACCGAACGTCTTCCACCCGCGCTAAGAGCGGGCCTTTCTTCAGTTTCTCTACATATACTTCTAGTTTTGCACGAGGACCCTCCGCCACCACCCGCACCGTCCCGTCCTTTAGATTCTGTACTTCACCTACGAGGCGTAGCCCTCGTGCCTTTCGCTGTGCGAAGTCCCGATACATCACCATTTGCACCCTTCCGGACACTAGTGCCTCGAGTCGTTCCATAGGCTTTTAAAAATACACTATTTCGGGTATCTTCTTATCTACAGGGCTGTTTTGTTCAAGCGCTTAGGTTAGTTTGTAGAAACGTCCGCGTTCGTGTACCACATAGGTGGAAAGTAGATATTGTTCGGGCGCTTAGCTCAGTTGGTAGAGCATCCCGTTTACACCGGGCAGGTCAGAGGTTCGAGTCCTCTAGCGCCCACAAAGACGAAAATCCTAGCGTAAGCTAGGATTTTCGCTTTTGGGCGCTAAGCAAAGCGTGGGGCGCTTTGCGTGAGCTGCGGAGCAGAAAAGTCGCAGGCGGGTAGCCGAGACGGGGTCGCAGAATTTTCCAGCAAGAAAATATCTGTGACCGGGCCCTAGCGCCCAGCCACAAACCGTGACCACAAAAAATGACGACACGACAAGCGCTTGATCGAGCTCTAGCGCCATCGCGATATGATTCGGTATACTTTACCTAACCGTATGAACAGTTCCGAGTATCCTCCAAAAGAAAAAGGGTTCGGGTCGATGGCTCGCCAGTGGATTTTGCGTCCATACGAAAGCACGCGTGCATTCCTTACCGAAACGGAAGACTTTTTCCTTGCCGGGACCCAAATGACGCGGACTGGCCCTCCAAGCCTTGAGAATGCGACAAAGCGTTTGTTTGCAACGATGAGCGCTGAGTACCAACGGTTACGCGCAAACGGACTCATAAAAAAGAATCGCAAAGGCGTCTCAAAAATAGAAGAGCGCGCAAAAAAGGTAGCGAAAGCACGTGAGCAGGTTACGGAAAAATTTGACGCACTCAATGAATTTCTTGACGGTAGGATTGAAGAGATAAACGAGATACTTGAAGGAGCTTCGGAGCTTATCCCATTCCGGCTCCTCGAAGAGTTTGCGAATATCGACCAGCTCCAGGAAGAGCTCGATTTCATGCAACAGCACCTACGCACTGAAATGCGCGAACTTGGAGCCGGCAAGTCCTTCCCTATCGCGACCATAGACGCCAACCAGGAAGCATCCCTTACTGCCATGGACAGTGCGCTCCGCCTCATCAACGAGCTTCGAATGGATGTGTTTGCACGTCACGATGAAATCAAGAAGGCAGAGAAGAAGTTCCGTAAAGCACAAGCGTCCGCATTTGAAGCTGATATGCGTACCTATAAGCGACAGCAGGCGCTTGATCGCCTCGAATCCCTTCGCCACGGACTCCACCAGGTAATATTGAAACGTATTGCGAATAGACGAAAGCTTGGTGAAATATCGCTTCGTATAGAAGAACTTTCCTACGGAAAAAATCCTACGGAAAAACGACGAGAGACAGAGGTATTCGGTGCGCGGTATTTGAAACAACAACTGCAGGATTTTAAGAAACGGGCTGAGCAATTCGCAGACGCAAAGCAGTTGCATACACGAGTCGCTTCCGTGCAAGACATTGCCGAGCTCGGACGCCGCCCGCAGGTCTACGATGTAGAGAAATGCGTAGGGGGGTTGGTTTTGAACCCCGGACTTCGCTCCATGCTTATGAAAGTTCTCTTCCCTGTTCCGAAAGAGGAGCCGGGGTTCATACCAGCCATACGGTACGGAGCGGTTCACCGCGTACAACTAGAAAGGATGATTGCTGGTATTGAAGACTTTCTTAACCCGCCAAAAGAAGTTGCAGAAGAACCAGAATTACAAGAACACGTATGACCACACACGAACTACTTCAACTGTTTCTTGAAGACCCGGACCTTGCCGTGTACGCGACCGAACCGGAACTCGAGGCACTTGCCTTACGCAATCCGGATGAGGAAGCTTCCCGCGGTGATTTCGAAAAAATAAATACGATGTGCGGACGGTTGAACATACAAATGCTCGAACAACTAGATGAACTGGATGAAGCGGATGCGCAACTAATCCAACTGCAAAAAGAAATAGGTGCGTCAGAATAGCAAAAACCTCCGCACTCCGGAGGTTTTGCATTGGTGGGCATGGGGAGAGTCGAACTCCCATGGATTGCTCCAGCCGCTTCTGAGACGACAGCGTATACCAGTTCCGCCACATGCCCGTGTTTTTTCTTGTGCTCCCACCAGGAATCGAACCTAGATCGACGGCTTAGAAGTCCGCAGCTTTATCCATTAAGCTATGGGAGCAAGGTAAGGTGAACTAGGAAACAGTACTGGCCCTAACGCGATGGGTCAACAAAGCGGTACTCGTTTCTATACCGCGCCTCTTCCGCCTCCTTCTTTTTGAACAATTCCTGTGCCTTCTCGAAGGAGCTTGCGTCCACCTCCTGCTGTGGCGCGGGTGCCTGAATAGTTTTCTCTTCCGTCAGCACCGCGAAAAAGAACCATACGTTCCAGAGCACGCTGGCGAAAATGAGTACGAGACCAGACGCGAGTACCATCATCCAATCGCGTGAAGGATTGAGGCGCTTTACGCCTTGCGGTTTAAGGAAGCGTTGAAGCGATGCGGTGATTTTTTTGAGCGGGTCCATATTATTTCAGTTCGGTACCAACGACGAATACGCCGACAGCGCTCCACGTCTCCCCTTTATCGGGCGTATCAAGCGTGAGATCGCTTACCATGTTCGCGTACGGGCCGTTCTCTATCGCGCCAAGCGTTCGCATAACGGCATCAAATGTTCCGGTAATCGAAAGAGAGAGCGAAATTTTGCCATTCGACGCCTTCCCCTCCCCCGACACGGATGCGACTTGCACGGTCGCTCCGAATGCTTTGCCGGTTCCTTCAATCGTCTCAAGAAAAAGAACAATGTCGTCCGTTTTTACCAGATGCGATGCGATGAAGTTTTCCTGCGCGAGCAAGTCATCCTCCGCCGTGCGCGCTGATGCCGCTCGGATTCGTTCCCCCTCTTTTGCGAGGATGTCGGTTTCAAGCTGCGCGGTTTCGGTGCGCAACCCCTGCATTAGGTCGTACCAAAATACGTAGCCGCCAATCGCACTTAGCGCGATAAGGACTGACACGATCAAAGAGAGGGCGGGTCCTTTTTTCATGGTGTGAGTGGGCCGGTAAGCGTAATGGTGAACGGAATATCGCTTTCTTTTGCGTATGCCGAGAGCGGAAGCTCTGCGCTTTTTGCAAATGCAAGCGAAGAGAGTGCGAGATGGTACTGACGGAGTGACTCGCGGGTCTTTGCCATCCCCGTAATGGTCAGGCGACCTTCCGGCGACGGGGATTTAAACGAGAGCGCCGTTATCGTAATCCCCGCATGCGGCACTGCAAGCAGCGCACGGATGATCCCAGTAGCTGAGGGCGACGAGGAGAGTGCGAGTAACCGTTCCGAGTCGCTCTTAAGACGTGTGAGCCGTGTCTGCATCTCCGCTTCTTCGGAACCCGCAAGCGTGTTTGTGAGCTGTGCGAGACGCGCTCGCGCAAGCGAGGCCGTTTCGTGCAGGTATAGGTAGGAGGGGGTAAGCAGTGCGGCATGGATGCCGATAGCGCCCACTACTACGAGCGCAGCGACCGTGCCAAGCTTGAAGAAATAGTCACGTCTGAAGGCGCGTATCCGTTCATCCGGCAATAGATTGGTGAGTTCAGATGACATATTCTCGTAGGGCAAGTCCTATGGCGGTTCCGTAGGCGAGCGACTCGGTGTACTCAAGCGGCGGAAGCCATGCGTCGCGCGACGCAAAGTTCGCAAACACATCGCCAAGCTCGACCGGTACTTTAAGCGCCGTCTGCAGGTACTCAGGGAGACCGAGTACGGTAGCGTTGCCGCCTACGAGTATTGCTCGCGTGACTGCGTCATGGACCTCGCCTTCGCCTTTGCGCGACTGCCAGTATTCAAGACGCTTGGCGATTTCCTCGCGGATAACCGAAACCGTTGAAAGCATGGTGGCGAGATATTCTTCATTTCCGCTTCCTGCCACGATGCCACGTTCCGCCTTTACCCGCTTCGCCTCTTCTTCACTTACGCCAAAGTGCTTGGCAACCGCAAGCGTGAGCGCGTGTCCGCCAATATCAAGTGTGGTCACGTAGCGCGGCAGGCGGTTCGTCGCGACCAGGAGCTTGGTCGTTGTTTTTCCGATATCGATGATGAGCACCGTTTCCTCTTCCCCGTTTTTGAGGAGTGCGCGCGGAAGCGCAAACGTCTCGCTTTCAATGGCACGAGTAGTGATGCCGGCTTCGTCCAAGGTCTGGAGCGATTCATCGAGCACCCGGTGCGAGTAGCCTGCACCTACGACGCGCGACTTCTCTCCTACCTTCGGAAGACGCGCTACAGCAAACGCAACCTCGGAGGCTGGTAATGGCACGTACTCGTCGAGACGGCGTTCTACCGCCACCTTAGCTTCGTCGAGCGTCCCTTCGGGGACTTCCGCCTCAAATAGGTATCCGCGGGACTCCGGCAGGCCGAAGTTTGCTATTTTTATGCGGTGCTTTTTCGAAAGAGTCTTGAGCCCTTCGACAACCGCAGCAGCATCACGTATTTCGCCACCGACTACCGTTCCCGTGGGAAGCGGATATTCGCCATAGTCTGCAAGCTCAAGGCCGGCAGAATGTTCGGCGAGTCGCGCTATCTTGATGCCGCTCGTGGAAATATCGATACCGACCGTGCAAAGCGCGATATAGGAAGGAGGTGGCAATTCAACGCGAAGGAAGCGCGAAAGAGCGTTCATGCCGATAAGTATAACGCCTCGGAAGGCGTGTCGTGTGTAAAAACTGTTAGTGGGCGCTCGTGCCGGGAGGGACCGGCCGGTCTGGGGTGAGGAATGCGAATGTGTCGCCCTCCCCCACTGCAAACAACATGCCGTTCGATTCGATACCTTTTATTACTCTCGGCTCGAGGTTCGTCACGTACGCGAGCTGGCGCCCAACGAGTGTTCCAGGGTCTTCTACATAGGCGGCAATGCCGGAAACAATCGTGCGCGGACTTGAGACTCCTTCAGTATCGACTTCCCCGAAATCGACCGTGCATTTCAAAAGCTTGTCGGTTTCCGGTACTCGTTCCGCGCTTTTGACCGTGCCTACGCGCACTTCTATCTTGCTGAATTCATCAATGGAAATCATATGCGGGAAAGATAGCTCGTAAGTATGAGGGCGGCGGCGGAAGCGTCGACCGCTTCCGTATTCTTTTGCGCTGTTTTGCGGGCGCTGTCGGACACATGCTGCGGGTGCAGGCCATCAAACCCGCGACGCGCTTCCTGTGTGGTGAATAATTCCTGCTCGAAAAACACCGGGAGCCCTGTCGTATCCTCGAGACTTTTTCCAAACGCGTGCGCGGCTTCTGCTACCGGATTTTTTTCCCCATTGAAATTCAGCGAATCCCCTACCACGATTGCGCCTATCTGTTCCTTTTCAATAAGCGCACACACCGTATTCAAAAGCGTATCGTCGTTCTTAAGGATGCTGTGGGGAAATCCCATAGTACCCGCCTCGTCCGAGAGAGCGAGTCCTACTTTTTTGGTTCCGTAATCGATGCCGAGGTGACGCATAAAAGCTATCGTACCAACAAATAAGGGCATGTGGTATTCTCCCTTTATATGTGGACCCCTTTCTCGGACAATCTCTTCCTGGACGCCTCCGGCAGCGCGTTTGGGTTCGGCACGGTTCTAATTGCAGTCCTGTTCATTGTTATCGCGCTCTGGGCGCTTGTATGGAAGACGCTTGCCGTCTGGCACGCAGCGCGCAACAAGCAACGACTCTGGATGATTGCGCTTCTTCTCGTAAACACGGTAGGCGTACTAGAAATCATCTATCTTGCTTGGTTCCGCAAAGACAACAATGCGACCGGAAGTCCCGAGTTATACCCCTTCTTGAAAGATATTAAAAATCCTCTAACGTATGACTCCGCAACATCTGGGGAAACGAAAGAAAAAACTATCTAGCAAGGTTCGTTTGGTGTGATGCATTAGTGGTACACTGTATTAGTGGAAAAGTACAAAAGGAACCCTAACGCCAGATGTTTCGTTTGTAAGAAACCAACCTATTGTCGCCCTGCACAGATAAAAGAGAATGGGGGTCGGGTTTTTTGTAGTTCCCGCTGTTACGGAATATCAATCAGAAAAGAGCATCCTTGCGTCGTATGCAGCAAGCCTATTTTAGCGAGTGCGAATAAAAAAACATGTAGCAGGAGCTGCGCTAACACTCATCGTGCAGGTAATCTTTATAAAACTGGAGCACGCAAAGATAAAGTTCAGTACCAGAGAGGGCTAAAGATGCGTTTATTGGAAGCTCGGGAACCAGTATGCGAACGATGCGGGTACGATAAATACGAAATCATTAACGTCCACCATAAAGACCGAAATCGACAGCATAACGATTTTGAAAACCTCGAGTTACTTTGCCCAAATTGCCATGCGGAGGAGCATTACCTTGAAGGTAATTGGTACAGTGGTAGGATAGGAAAAAGTACATAAAAACGGAGGCGTGGCAGAGTTGGTCTATCGCACTTGTCTTGAAAACAAGAGTTCCGCAAGGGACCGTGAGTTCGAATCTCACCGCCTCCGCTAAAAGTTTGAAGTTCTTGTATTTGTTGGTGCTATTATATTCGTATGCGTCGTGGCCCACTGTTTGAATGGGAAGGGCGAGAGTATCGCTTTGAAGAAAAAAACGCCGATTGGTATTGGGCGCTTGGCATCATTGCTACCGCAGGTAGCATCGCGTCCATACTTTTCGGAAACATGCTCCTCGGGTTGGTCATTGTGGCCGCGGCAATCTCTATTGCTATCGCGGCCGCGAAGCGGCCGCGCGTACATCGGTTCGCCATACATGAAGACGGGGTTTCCATTGATGACAGCCTGTATCCGTTTGAAAGCATGCTGCATTTTTCCGTACTTGAATACATCGATGAGACGCTCCCGCCCTCCCTTTCCATAAAAACGAAGCATCTGCTTGCGCCGCACCTCCTCATACCGATTGTCGGACATGACCCGGTGGAAATTTACGAATACGTATCCCTGCATCTTCCCGAAGGACGGCATGATGAGTCGGTCATGGATCGTATTAGCGAATTGTTCCGTATCTAGTTGCGAATACGCGCACAAAACGCTACAGTCAGCGTTATCGCTCTCGTATGTAGGCATACGAGAGCTCGTTCGGAGACCATGCCAGCACGAGACGTGCTAGCATACTTCCTCACTTCGCTCTCGTCGTTCAATGGATAGGACGCTAGCTTGCGGAGCTGGTAATATAGGTTCGATTCCTATCGAGAGCACCAAAGACAGAAACACTCGCCCAAGGCGAGTGTTCTGCTTTTCTGCTCTCGAGCACGCCTGGGAGGCGTGCATATAGGAATCGAAAGTCGGAGGCCTGTCGAGGCCGAGACGGGGTCGCGGAATTTTCCAGCAGGAAAATATCCGTGACCGATGCGTGCCTCATTCTTATGAGGACACTTCCTATCGAGGAATTTGGTATTGTAGTCCCACGCTCCCATCGTTCAATGGATAGGACACTTCCCTCCGAAGGAAGAAATGCTGGTTCGACTCCAGCTGGAAGCACCAATGAAAAGGCGAAGCCTTGAATTCGGCTTCTGGCTGGAGTCGAAAGCCGGAAGCGCGTCGGCGCTGAGGCGGGGTCGAGGAATTTTCCAGCAGGAAAATATCCGTGACCGATGCGTGCCTGCGGTCTTCGCAGGACACCTCCAGCTGGAAGCACCAATAAGAAAACCGCCCTAACGGGGCGGTTTTCTTGATTCTCTACTTTGCAGTTGCTTTCGCTACTGCCTTCGCGAGGCGGGACTTCTTGCGGTCCGCAGTGTTCTTCTTGATGATGCCGCGCTTTGCCGCCTTGTCGATAGCCTGGTATGCCTTCGAAAGGGACTCCGTGGTCATCTCCTTGCGCGCATCCTTGGTCGCTCCGGAGAGTACTTTCTTGCGGCGCACGTTGAAAACGTGCTTCTTAAGGGAAGCGCGGTGGGCCTTCTTTGCTGATTTCGTTATTGCCATGTGGTTTGCAAGATACGCTATTTTAAGCGTACGCGCAAGAAGTGCTAGGATACCTGCATGATACGAGAGATACGCGGCACAGTGCTCTCCGTCGAGCCTGCAGGCATCGTGGTAGATATCGCCGGTTGGGGCGTACTGGTCGCCGTCCCCTCCCCTGACGCTTTCTCACCTGATGAGCAGGTGACACTTAAAACCCATTTGGCGGTAAAGCAGGATGGTATGGATTTGTACGGCTTCAAAGACCCGAAAGATCTCCGCTTTTTTGAGCTTTGTCTTTCAGTCTCGGGAGTAGGCCCTAAAACCGCGCTCTCCATTCTCCGCCGTGCCCCAAGAGAAAACCTCGAGGCCGCTATCGGGAAGCGCGACGTGCAGTATCTCACCCGCGTCGTAGGTCTAGGTAAAAAAGCCGCCGAAAAGTTAGTGGTGGAAATAAGCGAAAAAATAAGCGTGATGGAATCTTCGGATTCAGGCGAAGACGCAGAAGTGTTTGATACGCTTGTGGCGCTCGGCTACACCGAGCGCGAAGCGCGTAAAGCGGTTGGAGCCATTCCTTCCTCAGTCGAAGGAAAGGAGGCGCGTCTGAAGTCCGCGCTCTCGATACAGCCGTAGGTATGTTGAAAGCACTGCTCGAAAAAATACTTCCCTATCGCGTGTATCTCGCGCTCGTTGGTCCGTATCATTATCTTCGTACCTTCCTCAGCGCTCTTGATAATGGTTTTCCGGCACGGAACATGACCGTTATCGGTATAAACGGCACGAAGGGAAAATCTACCACCGCCGATATGCTCTTCGCGGTATTGCGTGCGCACGGATGCAAGACCGCGCTTGCCTCGACCATTCGCTTTGCGGTAGACGAAGAGTCGGAACCGAACCTCTACAAGATGACGATGCCGGGGCACGGCTTCCTGCAAAAATTTCTCGCAAATGCACGTAGGCAGGGCGCAACCCATGCCGTGGTCGAGCTCACCACAGAAGGGGCCCGCCAGTACCGCCATGCCTTTTTATATCTCGATGCGCTCATTATGCTCAACGTGCAACGCGAGCACATAGAATCCCACGGCTCATTTGAAAAGTACGTTGCAAAAAAATGGACCCTTGTACACGCCCTGGAACGCTCGCCGAAAAAGAATCGCGCCATCGCTGTCTGCACAGATGACGCAGAAAATGCGCGCTTCATGGAGGCGACCGTTCCTACTCGACACGCGTTTTCGCACACGGACCTCTCGAACCTCGTGCTCGCCGAACGCTCTGTGTCATTTACGTACAAAGGCATTTTGTTCTCCGTACCCATGCCGGGCGCTTTCAATGCGGTAAACGCTCTTGCAGCCATTACTATCGCTGAACACCTGCACATCCCTCTTGAAACAATCGCACGTGCACTTGCCACGTTGCCGGTCGTCCGCGGACGTCTCGAGCATATCGAGTGCGGTCAGGACTTTACTGCAGTCGTCGACTACGCCCACACGCCAGATTCCTTACGCGCGCTCTATGAAGCGTTTCCGGGACGGAAAATATGCGTGCTCGGAAACACCGGCGGCGGGCGTGATGCATGGAAGCGCCCGGAGATGGGTAAGATTGCAGACGCTCTGTGTGACGAGGTCATCCTTACGGACGAAGACCCGTACGATGAAGACCCGAAACAGATTGTGGAAGCGATGGCGGAAGGTATGGAGAAAAGGCCGTCTATCATCATGGATAGACGCGAAGCGATTAGAACCGCGCTTACACACGCAAAGAAAGGAGACGCGGTGCTTATAAGCGGGAAAGGCACGGACCCGTACATCATGAAAGCGAACGGAGAGAAGCTGCGCTGGAGCGATGCGGAAGTAGTGCGCGAAGAACTGCAAAAGCTCGGACACACTTCGTAGAGCTTGCTATCATAGGCGCATGCGCGCAGACCTTTTTTCATTCCTTGGGATACTTGTCCTTATTTTCGTACTCTGGGCTGCTTCCGGCGGACCGTCTCGACCCATCTCGTTTTCAGGACCGTACCTGATGCCCATCACGACGACCGGAACGACCGCACAGCCCTACGGTGACCCGACTAAATTCTCAAGCATCAATACGAACGTGACCGTCGGACTACAGGGAGTATCTACGTCAGGCGGAGTGTCCGCATATAGCAACTCTGTTTCTTTTTCTCGTGACCTTTCAGGAGCTTCCCAAACCGACCCTGAAAACGAATACGTCGTAATTCTTGTTTCGGGAGCAAGCGATATGACGATTTCAACCGCAGGATGGAAGCTCGTGAGTAAGGCAACTGGTGCGGGTGCGCCGCTCCCGCTTGGGACCGAAGTTCCCCGCTCCGGCCGAGTGAATCCACTCTCGCCGATACTGCTCCGCGGAGGAGACCAGATGATTGTCACGAGCGGTCGTTCTCCAGTAGGCGTCTCCTTCAAGGAAAATAAGTGTGCCGGATACTTCGAGGAAAATCAGGACTTCAATCCCTCGCTCCAGACAAACTGCCCTACCGCATCCCAAGAGTTCTCCCGTTTCTTTGACGGCGAAGATGAAAGAGGTACCTGCGTGGCATACGTACGCTCTATCCCGTACTGCTCTACTGAGACGCGCGCCGCAAATAACATCTCTTCTTCCTGCGAGAACTTCGTGGAAAAGCACCTAAACTACAACGGTTGCGTGGATACCCATAAAGCCGATTCAGATTTCCTTGGCTCTACGTGGCGCGTATTCCTCGGGAGCCGCGACGAACTCTGGCGCACCAATCGCGAGACCATTACGCTCCTTGATGGGCAGAACAAGGTCATCGACTCCATTACCTACTAGAAATAGGGAGCGGTAAGTGGTAGGTTAGTGGAATTGCGCCTATAGCTCAGTTGGTAGAGCAGTTCCCTTTTAAGGAATTGGTCCCTGGTTCGAGTCCAGGTGGGCGCACAAACAAGAAACATAGGATTAGAATATTGAGTAAGAGACTCAATATCAGCAGCAACAGGCTCCATAACTTATGACTACCCGAATCTTGAGCGAGAAAATTCACAGAACCGATGTACCTCTGTTCTGAGATTTTTGAGCTTGAGGCAAAGGAAAGACGGTTATCAATATGGGACTTGAATTTCTCTTTTTCAAAAGCACAGGAAGTCGGCGATTGACTTTCGCAGATAGATTTACCGATGAGAAGCGAAAGAATGGCTTCATCAGAAGCCTGCGCTAGATTGTTTTGGTCTTCCAACATCACGGTTCCGTGTTGAAGAACTTTGAATATTTTTTCTTCATAAGACGCATCATTGTACGAACCAGCCACCTGAAATATGCCCGATAGGACCAGAAGACCTGTGATGATAATTTCTTTTTTACTCATATCGTCAATGCCCACCGCTCCAACCCTTCCTTCAGCCCCAACTCCCCTCCCCGTGAATCGCTCAATAATTCCACAAGCTCAACAGAAAGCTTTCGTGCGCCATCCTTCCCCCACGCCCTGTTCCCTTTCTGCATCATGTCACGCGCCTTCCAGTGGAGAAGGCCATGCACCGCTTCGGGCGCATCCCCCTGCCGAAGCGCCTTCGCCACTTCTTTCCAGAGCGCTTCCCTATTCTTATTACCAAGCGCATCCACTAAGGAAGAGTTGAAACCGCGCGCCTCTTTCTTTTCTGTCGCGTCTATCTTAAATACTTTTTCCGCTTTCGCTTCAAGTTTCTTCGCGCGCGCCGCAAGAAGCTTCGGGGCGAGTATGCCGATAGGGTTTGCGGACTCCGCGAGCATATCTAGATGCTCGAGCACTATTTCTCCCGCATCTTTCACATCAAACGGGTCATCTAGAAGTACGAGCGTCTTGGTATAGAAAAGGCCCTGGGTGCCAACCGCTTCAAGAAGTGATTGCTTCGTGATGGCGTCCGCGCCAAGCCGAATATAGGCTGCGTCCGGCTGTTTTGCTCGTGCGGCCGCTATCCACTGGAATGCTTTCGCCCGAGCCTTCGCACTATCGGTTCCGTGAAAAAGATAAATCACTACCCCATTGTACTCTCGTATGGAAAACAAGGGGAGGCGTCCCGAGGGGCGCCTCCTACGTGCTAGAACCAGTTTTTGGACATCATCTCCACGAGCGCACTGATTCCTGAAATCACTCCCCACCATACCAATCCGCAGTAGGTGAGTACAAGAATGCAGAAACAGAGCTTTCCGTAGTCAATGTGCCCATTCTGGGCAGGTGCTTGTTTCGCCATGGTTTCCTCCCTTGGCTTATCCGCACTATATACCTTCCTATAGTTTCTGCATCTCTCCCCAGTTTTGCCCCACGCGCGCTTCCGCGATGACCGGTACAGTATTCGCCTCTTTTTCGGTCAAAATAGTTTCCATTAGGTGCTCTATTTTTGGTGCGAGCTCCGCTACGCGCTCGTTTTTTATTTCATACACGAGTTCGTCGTGCACCTGAAGCAAGAGGTACGCATCCTGAAGTGCGTTTTCTGTTTCAAGCATCGCTTCTATCTTCACCATCGCGAGCTTGATGATGTCGGACTGCGTTCCTTGTATCGGCGCGTTTATCGCCATACGCTCCGCCTGTGAGCGCACATACGGCAGGGGCGACTTCATCTCCGGGAACTGGCGACGGCGCCCAAACAAGGTCTCGGTATACCCGTTTTTTCGCGCAAATCCCTTCGTACTTTCAAGATACTGTGCGAGCGTTGCAAACGTACTGAAATAGTCATCATAAAACTGGTGCGCTTCCGCGGTCGTAGTACCCAAGGAAGCGCGAAGCGAATTCACACCCATGCCGTAGAGGATGCCGAAGTTTATGGCCTTAGCTTTTCGGCGCATTTCAGCATCCACGTTTTGAGGTGCGACTTTGAAGACACGCGCGGCAACTTCAGTATGTACGTCGCGTCCGCTCCGGAATATCTCGCAGAGCTTTTCGTCTTTGGAGAGAATGGCCGCAAGCCGCAGCTCTATCTGCGAGTAGTCGAGCGCGACCAAGGTCGAGCCTTTGGGCGCGATGAATGCGTTGCGGATGAGGCGCCCGCGCTCGCTTCGTATCGGAATGTTCTGCAAGTTCGGATTCTGACTTGCCATGCGCCCCGTGGTCGTACCGCTCGCGATGAATTCCGCATGAAGGCGGTCGTCGCTATCAAGAAGCGGAGTGAGTGCTTCTATATAGGTAGAGAGGAGCTTCTGCACTTCCCGATACTCGAGGATATCATCCACTATCGGATGGAGCTCGCGTATTTTCTCAAGCTCGCTTTCGCGGGTGGAGCGCTGACCGGTCGCGGTTTTCTTCTGTCCTTTCGCAATGAGACCAAGGTCGTCAAAGAGGATTTCGCCGAGCTGCTTCGGAGAGCTTATGTTGAACTCCTTCCCCGCCGCCCCATAGATACGCTTCTCTATGGCCTCAAGGTCGGCACGGTATTTCTTTTGAAGCGCACCGAGTGCTTTGCGGTCTATGAGTACGCCATGTTCTTCCATACGGAGCAGGACGGGCACTAGGGGCTTCTCGATATCTTTATACACTTTGTATACCTCCGGCGTTTCCTTGAGCTTCTCTTCGAGCGTCGCGTACGCCTCATCAAACGTCTTCGCTTCCCCGTATGCAAGGATGTCGTCTTCGGTCGGGTTCGTGAACTCCGAGTGCGAGAGCCACAGCAGCGCCTGCGCTTCGCGGAAACGCTGCTTCGGTATCTCTTCTTTTTCCTCCGGCGGTTCATCTTCCCCTCCCCCACTCTCCTCTTCATCGTCTGCCGACTCATCGAGCGCCGCCTGCACGCGCGGGCGAAGCGAGCGGAATCCGAGCTCATCAAACATCTTTAAAATTGCAGGTAAGGTCGTGCCGTCGTGCCATGCAGTGTCTTCGATACGAAACGCAATGGGAGCGTCACGACGAATGGTCGCGAGCATCTTCGAGAAGAGCGCGTCCTCCTCGTGCTCCTTCAGGAGGTTCACGATGCGCGGCTTGATGCCCTTGTCCAAAAGCTTCTGTTCGCTTTTCTTCAAAACCTTGTACATATCCTCCACGCTTCCGAAGTTCGTCACGAGGTCGGTCGCGGTTTTGTCTCCTATGCCTGGGACGCCCTTGATGTTGTCTGACGGGTCGCCGCGCAGTCCCTTATAGTCGGGTATGAGTGCTGGCAAGAACCCGAAGCGTTCCATGACCGCCTTCTCGTCATAGAGAATGGTGTCGTTGAACCCTTTCTTCAACGTGTAGACGCGCACCTTTCTTCCGTCGATGAGTTGAAGCGCGTCCATATCGCCGGTCGCGATGATGATTTCAACACTCTCGTCTTTTGCGAGAAGCTCCACGATGGTGCCGAGCAGGTCGTCTGCTTCAAATCCCGCGCGGTCATACATCGGGATACCGAAAGCTTCGAATATCTTGCGCGAGCTCTGGAGCTGGGCGATAAGCGCATCATCTGTCTTCTGCCTCGTACCTTTGTATTCCGCATACGCTTCGTGTCGCACAGTCGGTTTCGGAAGGTCGTAACAGGCGGCAAGGTACTCGGGCTCAAGGTCGTTGATGATGCGGATGAGCATCGAGGAGAGGCCATAGAGGGCGCCGGTAGGTTCTCCCGTGGAAGAGGTGAAGTCCGGGAGCGCATGGTACGCGCGGTGGATGATGGCATGCGCATCGAGCAAGACGAGGCGCTTGGTTTCTAATTTCTTACTCATGAGTATAGGTGATGGTGCGCGAACCATCCGCTTGCGGTTCAAGGCGTATGCGAATCGCAGGCAGCGGGAGCGCATCATCCACTTGCTCCGGCCATTCTAAGATGATGAGATTTTTTTCTTCGCGCATCGCTTCATCAAAGCCGAGCGCTCCAAGCTCCTTCCCTTCCTTGAGGCGATACGCGTCGATGTGGATGAGACGGGTAAACGGCACGGACTCTCCGAGTACGTAAATCTTTTCGAGCACGAAGGTCGGGCTCGTGACCGCATCCTCCACGCCAAGCGCCTTGGCTAGCGCTTTAGTGAAGGCGGTTTTCCCCGCTCCAAGCTCGCCCGAAAGCGTGATGAGGGTCGCCGTACCGTCAGTAGGCGCAAGGGTTTTGGCGAAGTCTCTCGCTTCGGACTCAAGCTCGGACAAGGTAGGGAGATTTTTCTGCATAGGGCTATTGTAGCCTTTCGGTGTTTTTAGGCCACAAATCGGAGTGCTATGATTCCTCTACATATGCCTAGCCATTTCGATACCGAGGCGGAAGACGCAAAGCTTGCGGGACTCCGCGAGAAGGAAGAAGAAGACCTCGCCCGCATCCTCTCGGACAAATACGGACTCACCTACACTGACCTATCCGTAGTTCCGGTAAACGTAGACGCGCTCCGTCTCATTCCTGAAGAGAAAGCGCGCGAAGCGGAAGTGGCCGCATTCGAAAAAACCGGAAAGAAGCTTTCCTTGGCGCTCCGCAATCCGCAGAATCCTGCACTAGCTGCCATCTATGAGGCGCTTGAGGCTCGCGGCCTTACGCTTGAGAAGTATCTTGTGTCCGGACGAAGCTTGAAGCACGCGCTCGATCGCTATGCAGACCTCTCGTATGCGCACGTTTCTACCGAAGGTGTGTTCGATATTTCAGGCGAGGACCTTGGCGACCTGAAGCGCGATTTTCATACGCTCGTCGACCTGAAGACGCACTTGGATGAGGTGCTCTCCTCGAAGAAAACTGCCCAGGTGTCGCGTGTGTTCGAAGACGTCATCGCCGCCGCCCTTTCCATGAACGCATCCGACATCCACATCGAGCCGGAAGAGCATGGTGTGCGCCTTCGCCTTCGCCTCGACGGCATGCTTCAGGATGCCTACACCTTTGAAGAAAAGACGTATCGCTCCATAGGCTCGCGCATTAAACTCCTTTCAGGATTGAAGCTGAACGTAGAGAACCGCGCGCAGGACGGACGCTTCACCATCGCGGTGCAGGGCACCGAGATTGAGGTGCGCACGTCCATCATCCCGGGAAACTACGGCGAGTCCTTCGTACTCCGCGTGCTCGACCCTTCGACCCTTACCCGCTCCTTTGAAGATATGGGCGTGAATGCGAAATTGCTCGCGCGTCTTCGCAAGGAGATAAAGCGCCCAAACGGCCTCTTGCTTACGACCGGCCCAACAGGCTCCGGTAAGACGACGACCTTGTATACGTTCCTTCGCGAACTTCATACTCCTGATACGAAAATCGTCACTATCGAAGACCCTATTGAGTACCACCTACAAGGCATCGTGCAGACCCAGACAAACGGACAGGACTACACCTTCGCTTCCGGACTCCGCTCAGTACTTCGTCAGGACCCGGACGTCATTCTCGTGGGAGAAATCCGCGACAAGGAGGTGGCTGACGTCGCGCTCCAGGCGGCACTCACCGGACACTTCGTATTTTCCACGCTCCATACGAACAATGCCGCAGGCACCTTCCCCCGCCTCGTCGACCTCGGCGCCGACCCGAAACTATTTGCGTCCGCAGTCTCAGTCGCAATGGCACAGCGCCTCATGCGCACCCTTGATCCCGACACGAAGAAAGCGCGTCCCGCTACCGAAGAAGAAAAGAAACTTATGCAGGCGGTGATGTCTACGCTTACCGACCCGTCTCTCCTTCCCCCAAACTACGACACCGTGTATGACGCCGTACCAAGTGAAGACGGCAGAACGGGATACAAAGGACGACTCGGCGTACACGAAGCTATCTTTATGGACGAAGAGCTCGGAGAATTTTTGCGCGACAATCCTTCCGAGGGCGACATCGCAAAGCATGCGCTCCGCCAGGGTTATCTCACGATGGCGCAGGACGGCGTACTCAAGGTGCTTGCAGGACAAACGACACTCGAGGAACTGACCCGCGTCGTCGACTTGCCTCGAGTATGAATGCAGAAGTATATACTTCGCCAGAATCACCAGTAGTAGTGTTTGAACGTTTCTTTGAGAAACCAGTCGTAAAAATTTCTTGGGAGGAACTGCCCGTGGTAGTGCAGGAATATTTCGAGGTTCGAAGTAAGCTTCGAGTCTACCCAGACGACTGGAAACCGCGCAATTATCTTTCTCTTTGGAGAATTGATATGGGAGGGAACGATACTCTATATGCCGGGGAACAAAAAAAAGACACTGTCTTTGATGGAGTATTGGAAGGCAGAGAGCATTTGATTCATTGTATACGTTTTCAGGGCGACACTCGTGTCGCTGACTCCACCATAGAGAAGCTACTTGTATATAAAGACCAGAGGACAAAAGAAATCATTCGGAATGAGGACCCCTTCCCTTTCACTGATTTCATCGGGGTTGAGCGTGATTTCCAGCGTAAAGGTCTGGCGCATGAGCAATTACGGGCTATGAACGCGCTTTCTCATATGATTTTTAATCAACCGTTGCACAGCTCCACCTATCAGACACCAAGTGGGGAGGCAATGACAAAAAGTGCGGTTGAAAAAGGGCTGGCAATATCGTCAAAAAAATATCCTGAGCGGTTTGTCTACATAACAACCGCAACTGGGGTCGATCCTGCTACAGGTGATTAAAGAAAAAGCACCCTCTCGGGTGCTTTTTCTTAGTCTTTCGTACACACAACCCTCCAGGCCGAACAACACGCCTGAGGAGTCGACCAGCGCTCCACTCCGGAGAGTGGTACCAGTACGGTCCTTGGGGAGTCGCCCTTAGCCGTCAAGCCTTGCCTAGAGGGTTCTATGCGCGAAAGGAACTGGGAACCTATCCTGAAAATAACCGCAGAAGCTTGGCCGCTACGACAGTTGTTGTCTGGCTGCGACAGGCAACGGCTCGTCTTCGTCGTATTTCAATACGTCTCAGACTCCGCCGGCCTGTCTCGCTCACACCACAACTGCCTCGCAGGCCATTATTTTCAGGATAGGTTCCTTCTGCAAACAAAAACGAGCCCTTCGCTCGTGTGGTAGAATGCTAGCATACCCTGTATTTATGTCAACCCCCACCCCAGAACCTAAGGATAAGGCCGTCGCTCCGGACTTAGCGCTCGACTCGACGCTCCGGCCGAACATCTGGGACGAATACGTAGGCCAAGGACACGTAAAAGCGAATGTCCGCGTAGCACTTGATGCCGCAAAGAAGCGCGGAGACATGCCCGAGCACATCCTTTTCTATGGTCCGCCTGGTGTGGGCAAGACCACGCTCGCCCACCTGGTCGCCCTCACGCTTGATGCGCCACTGAAGACGACGTCGGGTGTGGCTATCGAGCGTGCAGGCGACCTCGCCGCCATACTCACGAACCTTGAGCCGGGCTCTGTCCTCTTTATAGATGAAATCCATAGGCTTGGTACGAAGATAGAGGAACTCCTCTACCCCGCGCTTGAAAACGGCTCGCTCGATATCATTCTTGGTAAAGGCCCGTCGGCCCGCACCGTCGAGCTCTCGCTCCCCCGCTTCACACTCGTGGGCGCTACGACACGCGTCGCGCAGATTTCAGGTCCGCTCCGCTCACGCTTTGGCGGCGGCACCTACCAGCTCGACTTCTACTCAGACGAAGACTTGCGCGCCATCATCGCG
This sequence comes from Minisyncoccota bacterium, assembly GCA_022842585.1. Lineage (GTDB taxonomy): Bacteria > Patescibacteriota > Minisyncoccia > Phycocordibacterales > Phycocordibacteraceae > C7867-001. The sequence continues at coordinate 51,189 of JALHPI010000002.1, forward strand.
CGAAGCGCGCGTGTGCTTGGCCTCACGGTCCCGCCGTCCGTGGTCGCCATGCTCGCAGGAAGAAGCCGCGCCACCCCGCGCGTTGCAAACGCACTCCTGAAGCGCGTACGCGACTACTCCGAAGTGCATGAGGTAGAGATGAATGAGGAGGCCTGTAACAAAGCCTGCGAGCTCTTCGGCATAGACGCGCTTGGCCTTACGAAAGACGACCGTCGCTACCTTGAGACGCTTGAGACGGGATTCAAGGGCGGGCCTGCCGGTATCCGCGCCCTCGCCTCCGCACTTCACGAAGACCCGGACACAGTGGAGAACGTATACGAGCCCTACCTCATGCGCCTTGGATTCATCGAGCGGGGTCCGCGCGGTCGCGTGCTTACGGAAAAAGGTTCCTCGTATCTGCGAAACGGCGTTTCGTTCTAATACATAGAAAGTTTTATTAAGTGACGGCCGAGCTATAAGGTTTATGTGCAAGGCGCGGAGCTAAGATTTTCGGAGACGTATTGAACATACGGCGGAGAAAATCGAGAGGCTCCGTAACGCAGCAGATAAGCCTTATAGGCGGCCTCGTAGAATTTCGATACAATGCGCATATGGCGGGACACAGTAAATGGGCTCAGATAAAGCGCGGAAAGGCGGTTACGGACGCCGCGAAAAGCCGCGCATTCTCCAAGTTCGCCCGTGAAATAACCATGGAGTCTAAGAAGGCTGCGGGAAACGTCGCCTCCCCTACTCTCGCCTCCGTCATCACGCGTGCAAAGGCCGCAAACATGCCCAAAGAAAACATTGAGCGCGCCGTCGCGAAAGGCATCTCCAAAGATTCAGGCGACCTCGAGCAGGTCGCGTATGAATTCTACGGACCAGGCGGCGTAGCACTCATCGCGCTTGCGGTGACCGATAGCAGGAACCGCTCGACGCAGGAGATAAAAGTATTGCTCGGCAAAAAGGACTGCGAGCTTGGCACTCCGGGAAGTGCTGCGTGGGCGTTTACCAAGCTTCCTGACGGCCGTTTCAAGGCGAACGAACCGCTGATGGATATTGCGGGAGAAGACGAGGAGAAACTTTCCGACCTCCTTACGCATCTTGATGAACTCGATGATGTGCAAGAGGTGGTCACAAACGCACGCGGATACGAAACGACCGCAGACGACGGAGATTCCTCCACGCACTAAATGATATGATATATCATATCATTTATTTTCTAAGGATTGGAGATGAGGAGAAGTTGGAGGAGCGTGGGGCGCGTAGCAAAACCGTATGAGGGTGCTCGCGATAGATCCGGGGTTTGATCGTCTCGGCATGGCAGTCCTTGAGGGAGACGCGAGCAAGCCGGTAGTGGTATGGAGCGACTGTGTACAACCACCCAAAGGCGACAAAGAGATGCGGCTTGCTGCAGTGACGGAAGCGGTGCGTAGCGCAATAGAAACATATGCACCCGACTGCTTTGCGCTTGAGACACTCTTCTTCAGTACGAACAAAAAGACCGCGCTCGGGGTAGCGGAGGCGCGCGGCGCAGCGCTTTCTGCGGCGGGCAAAGCAGGCGTGCGGGTATGCGAATACTCTCCGGGGACGATAAAAGTGGCGGTGACCGGAAACGGACGCGCTGATAAGAAATCCATCGCGCAGATGATTCCGCTCCTGGTTTCGCTTTCAGTAAAAAAGCGTCTGGACGATGAGCTCGACGCTATAGCGGTCGGAATCACTGCGCTTGCCGACCGCAGGTAGCAGATTAGCTATACACACCCGAAACCTTATCCCCTTTCAAAAGAAACCCTTGTCTGTTACATATATACGCGTTGGCACCATATGTGCCGGCATACAAGATAAATTTTATTGCATGGATCACGATGATGATGAAATAAAGGAACCGACCGACCTCGATGACATGGAGGAGGACGCGCTCGACGACGATGATGCCGTCGAACCGAAACTCGACGAAGAAGAGGAGGACAAGTGGTCATAGAACCTTACGTAAAACGGGCGGCCATCTCGGCCGCCCGTTTTGCCTTTTGTGTTAGGATGCAAAAATATGACGAAGAAGAAGTTTAGTTTCAAAGCACTCCTCCATAGTGAGCATCCGTACGCCAAGGCCGCATACATCGGGCTCGGATGCCTCCTTTTTGGATTCGGCGCGACCCTCCTCGTAGTCGCGCTCGCTCCTGTGCCGGGGCTTGAGACGCTCTCTACGCGAAAAATCAGTGAGTCCACCCGCATCCTGGACCGCGAGGGTACGACGGTTCTCTATGACTTGAATCCGGACGTCACGCGCAACATGGTGCCTTTGACCGACGTATCGCCCAATATCCAGCAAGCGACGCTCGCTATCGAAGACTCCGCGTTCTATTTCCACAATGGAGTGAGCCTTCCCGCTATCGCTCGCGCTATTTTCGTAAACGTAACGACCGGGCGCGCCGCGCAGGGCGGGTCGACCATCACTCAACAAGTGGTGAAGAATACCCTTCTTACAAATGAGAAGAGTATCTCTCGAAAAATACATGAGTGGGTACTCGCACTCAGGCTTGAGCAGGTATACAGCAAGGACGAAATCCTCGAGCTGTATTTCAATAACACTCCGTATGGCGGAACACTCTACGGCGTAGAGGCCGCCACCCGTGCATACTTTGGGAAGTCAGCAAAAGACGTGTCACTCGCGGAAGCCGCCTACCTCGCCGCCCTTCCCCAGGCACCCACCTACTTCTCTCCATACGGCAACAACCGCGAAGCGCTCGATGCACGCAAAGATATCGTGCTCGACCGCATGAAGAAGCTTGGGTACATAAACGACGAAGAGTACGAGGCCGCAAGGAATGAGAAAGTCACGTGGAGTCCCCAGCGCTCAAACTCCATCATCGCTCCGCACTTCGTGTTCTATATTCAGCAGTATCTAGAAAATAAATACGGGCCGACTGCCGTTACCCGCGGCCTTGAGGTGCAGACCACTATCGATGTCGACCTCCAGCGCGAAGCAGAATCGATTGTGAGCCGATACGGCAAAGAGAACCAGACGAAGTTCAATGCATCAAACGCGGCGCTCGTTGCCATGGACCCTAAGACCGGGCAAATCCTCTCGATGGTCGGCTCGCGTGATTACTTCGACACGGAAATAGATGGCAGCTACAACATCGCTATCGCTGAGCGCCAGCCCGGCTCATCTTTCAAACCATTCGTGTATGCTGCCGCACTCTTGAAAGGATTCACCCCTCAGACCGCCATATTTGACCTTCCGACGCAGTTCTCTACCGCTTGCGACCCTTCGGACGTCTTCAACACCGCGTACCCCTGCTACGCGCCGTCAAACTACGACAATAAGTCTCGTGGCCCGATGACGTTCATGACCGCGCTAGCGCAATCCATAAACGTGCCAGCAGTGAAAGTGATGTACCTCGCCGGCATAGAGAATGTGATAGACCTTGCGACCAGTATGGGCATCACCACGCTTGGAGAGGCGAAGGAGTACGGGCTCTCGCTTGCGCTTGGCGCTGCGGAAGTGAAACTCTTAGACCTCGTAGGCGCGTACACGGTCTTTGCAAACGATGGGAACCTCAACCCTCCGACCGGCATACTAAAAGTCACAGACTCGGACGGGGTGGTGCTTGAAGAATTCAAAGCAAATCCAACGCAAGTACTTGATGCGGGGGTGGCTCGCGATATTTCCTACATGATGTCGACGAACGAGGCGCGCTTCCCTGAGTATCCGCCAAATAACCCGTTTCACTTCGAAGGCTACGACGTAGCCGCGAAGACCGGTACCACAAACGACTATCGCGACGCATGGACAGTCGGCTACACCCCATCCATCGTGGTGGGCGTCTGGGCGGGAAACAACGACAACAGCCCCATGGTGAAGCAGGTCGCAGGCTACATCGTCTCCCCTATGTGGCGGGAGTTTATGCAGATTGCGCTTGATACGTTCCCGCAGGAATTCTTCGGAGAGCCACGCGCCATCCCCGACAATGCTCCAGGCATTCTCCGCGGTATCTACACGGACGGAAGCGGTATCCACGACACCCTCCACTTCGTAAACAAGGACAATCCACTAGGTGGAGGCAACTCCCGCTACGACGGCCAGTATCCGTACTGGGAATACTCACTCCACACAGCGCCTGTGATTCCTACTCCTGAATCCATTCCCTACAACAATAATACCGACCCTGAAGGAAACCCTATTGGCTGGCAATAAAAGCTAATTAGCTCGCTTTTTAAGCGAAATACTAATTTGAATATCTATCTCTTTTCCTAAATCCGAACTTAGCCTTAGGGTGTCAAGGTATTTTTTAAGATCTTTTAAAAGTTTTTCTGAACTTATGGCCAAAAACTGTGGATGTTCAAAATGTTCACTATTTTTACCAAAAGGAATTCCAAACGATTTTCTTACCCCATCAATATCTACAAAAAACGGGAATATTGAGTGAAGGAGGCCGTGTCTATACATATACAAAACAAATTCTGGCTCTGGCACACTTAAATAATTCAATAATGACAACAAAGAATCGTCTCCTTTGTTATTAAATTCTATTTTTGAAGTTACCTCTAAAATCGGTAATAAAATTCTATATTTATTGTAATGGTCGTAGTTGTCCGGATCTGAAAAAGAGTCTATATGAACAAATAATTTTTCTGTTTTTTCTATTTCCCTCTCTAAAGCAATCAATATTTCCGAGATAGGATATTTTCTTAATCCTCGATCAATTTGTGTGTATTTTCGTTCCATTTACTGATTCATCGGCATTACAAGATAGAGGAACGAAGTATCACCTGAGCCACGGACCACAAGCGGGCGGCCAATGCCTGCCGCAGAGAGCGAGATGCTTTCGGTAGAGATGAGTGAGAGCGGAGCCTGCAGGTAGCGATGATTGAAAGAGAGTTCCAGCCCCTCCCCTGTCACTGCGACGGGGAAACTTTCCGTAGACTCACCCACATCATTATTCTGTGCCGAGAGGGTTATCTGCTTCTTCCCTACATCAATACCAAGCCGCACTTTCTGGAATGAGTCGGTGAATACTGATGCACGGCGAAGTCCTGCCTCAAAATCTTTTTTCAAGATGGTCGCTTCCGCCGCAAAAGACTTCGGAATGATTTGTGTGTAGTCAGGGTAGGTAGCAGACACAAGACGTGTGACCACTACACCCTTAGAGAAAGAGAATGAACATTGGTGCGCATCTGCATTCACGGTGATTTCATCATCCGGAAGTGTCTGGGCGATATCTATCGCATTCTTTGCGGGTACGAGGATAGAGAATGGAGATACCTTCCCCCCTACCGACACCTTCTTCTCTGCAAGACGGAATGAGTCGGTCGCTACCGCCTTCACTATTCCTCCTTCTGCGGAGAGTAAGATACTCGCAAGCTCTGGGCGGACCGTTGAGGGAGACGCGCAGGACGCTACCGATTGCAGCAGATCGCGCAAAATCACCCCTGAAAGAGAGAAGGAGGTGTTTGGAGAGTCTGGGATAGAGAGGGTTGGGAAATCATCGTAGGAGAGGGTTTTTATAGTGCTTTTAGCGTTTCCTGAAGAGATGAGTGCAGTATCTCCTGTCTGTTCTATGGTGAGGGTGCCATTTCCTGAAAAGGATGAGGTGATTTCCTTAAATACCCCAGCCGGAAGCGCTATCGCACCTTCAGTCTTCACCACGCCCCCGATAGTGAAGTCTATTCCGGTCTCAAGGTTGGTGGCACAGAAACGAATCTTTTCTTTCGTCGCAACTATCGCGATGCCACCAAGTACCGGCAACGTACCACCTTTACGTTCCGCAAAACGAGATACTGTTCCCATCACCTCTGTCAGTTCTTTTTTATCTATAGAAATATTCATAAAAAATACTACTTAGTTTTGTGGATATGGGGAAAACCTATAGCGCCCTTTATTCCCTTATTTTTTTCTGTTGCGAATACTACGGAAGCTGTGGATAGAGGAAAGAACAACCCGAACAACTTACCGAACAACAAACTCATCACCAATTCTTCCACACTTTTCCCAATCTTTTCCCCAGTGTTGTTGTGTGAGATATACATACGTTTTCCCCACTTTAGCGCACATCTAGAAAATAATGGCGTAGCGAAACCTTCATTCTTCGTGCGAAGCGATGATGCGGAAGACGAAGCGTATCGGGATACGTTTCGGATGAGCATCAAGCTGTAGCCGAAGAATGGAGGTTGCAGTAGCCAAGTATGAGTATTTTTTTGGTTCATACGGTTATTTTTAGATGGGCGCTAGACTAACAACCCGCGGATATCTTGAATCTCTTTTGCAAGTTCCGCGTCATCAATCACCTCACGACGCACCTTCTCACAAGAGTGGATAACAGTCGTGTGGTCACGCCCGCCAAGTTTTGAGCCGATGGTCGGGTACGAGACGGAGAAATCCTCACGGAGAATGTACATAATCACCTGGCGTGGGCGCACCACCTCCCTTCTGCGAGTCTTCTCATAGATGCTTTCCTCATCAATGCCATAGAACTCCGCGACTTTAGACACGACGTGCTTTACGGAGACTGACTTCGTAGGGCGCGCAAAGGAACGAAGCGATTGGCGGACTTCAGCGAGGTCTGGTGGCGCGCCTTTTACCTGTGCATGGCAGACGAGGGAGTTGATAACCCCCTCAAGCTCACGGATAGAGCCTGAAACGGAGGTAGCGACGTGCTCTATGACATCATCCCCAAGCGTCACACCATGAAGCGCGGCTTTTTTGCGCACGATAGCGATGCGGG
>JALHPI010000003.1 GCA_022842585.1 Minisyncoccota bacterium
CACAACCGATGAGAAGTGCGAGTCATGCAACCGCGCACCTTTTCATAGGAGACCCGTTTGGTGCAAAGGCAGGGAAGTTCGTCCAAGGGCTCTTTGCGACGCATCCGCCTGTAGCGGACCGTGTGAAGCGTCTCTTAGGTAGCGCACCCGAATAGTCTTCCTTTTTTTGGAGGGCGGGTGTATTTTCATACGCAATGCGGCGTAATAGGGCGTCGCAGTGTAAGGGGCTAATCCTAATGCTTGAAAGAAAAGAACTGGTTTACGGACCTCGCCGCGGTCTCTTCAAGTTCATTGAAGGGCCAAGGCATCTGGCGTCTGCGAAAGCAGATGGAGGTACCTCGAATGATTCGGCACCCTATGCCGTCTCGCGCGCGACACCTCAAGCCGCCAAAGTTCGCTGGGCACCACGCCCGGCCAAGCACCCACCCTTTTTCGGAGGAGTACGCCTGACCTAACGGTCTTCGGGGCGGCGCAGAGATGCGTCGCCCCGTGCTGATTTCTCTAAATAGATAAACTTGTGTGTTTTGAGTGCAAAAGCAGCGTTTATGTCAAAGGGTCACCTCTATGATTATTGATATGAGTTCTTTAGCTGCCCTCACGTATCCAAAAAAGAGCCACCGGAAAACGGTTATCCTGCCAAGGTATTCTGAGAGTCTTGCCGAATTCTTCGGAATAATGATGGGAGATGGCGGAATAAACAATCCTTGGCAAGCGAACATCACTCTGAACTCAATAAAAGATGCGTCATACGCCAGATACGTTCAAGAATTAATTAGTAAGCTTTTCTCCATTACTCCAGCATTGATTGTTAGTAAAACAAAAGATGCGTTGCGGATACATATCAACAGTATCTCAATTGTAGAGTTCCTTGTTCAAAACGGATTAGTGCGAGGCGACAAGTTGAAAGGTGGCTTACGGATTCCAGAGTGGATATTACATAACAAAGACTACAAAATTTTCTGCGTTCGTGGACTCGTTGATACTGATGGATGTGTATTTATCCATACCCATACCGTTGCAAAGAAAAAATACCGCAACATAGGCCTCACATTTTCGAGCCGATCGCTAGAGCTTATTTCGCAGGTGGCGGGGGTATTTGAAGAATTTGGCATTATCCCGCATATTAGTAAGCGAGGTTGGGATATTTATCTGTATAAACAGGCTGCGGTAGAGCAGTATCTACGGATATTTGGCACCTCTAATGAACGGATTATATCCGTCTATGAAGACTGGAAACGTGGCCGAGCGGTCGAAGGCGCACGCTTGGAAAGCGTGTAAACCGAAAGGTTTCGAGGGTTCGAATCCCTCCGTTTCCGCACAATCTGCAGTGTAGTGTTATCTGCTACTATTTACACATGACCGAATCACCTAAAGAGAGCGCACCTATAGAACGAACTGCCGGAATAACGTTTACAAATCAACCGCGCGTTTCAAGCGACCCGAAAGTCGCGGAAAACCACGAAGAGCGCATGGCGCTTGCGGGAAAAATCGAGGCATTCCTCGCCAAGCATTCGTTATTCAAAGACAAGAAAATTAACGTCACGTTTGCCCAGGATGGAGTCGCCTCATTGATTGCAATACTCGAGATGCCGGACGAGGAAACGTCGAACGAGCGCATGGTACTGAAGATTCCGTTTGGCGGTAGGCCGACGAGTGGAGAAGCGTTCGCGTTTCGCGCGTGGGAAGCTGAAGGGGTTTCCGTACCGCGCGTCGTAGAGCAGGGAATTTTCGATGAGAAACACGAGTATTTGCTTATGAGTTGTATCGACGCTCCGGCGCTCGACAAAGCGTATTCCTCCAATGAAGAAATGGTAGCGAATGGTATATACGCGGAACTGGGCGAAGCGTTCGCGGGAATGCATGCGTCCACGGTTGAAGGATTCGGCGCTATTGGAACGGATGGGAAAGGGGAATTCGCTACGTTTGAAGAGTGGATTGACTCGCCAAAGATGACCAAGGATATTCCGTACGTGACGGACAAGGAGAACAATCTCATGGATGCCGACCTGATTGTCAGGGCGCGTATGGTACTTATCGAGTACGCCAAAGCGCATCCGCGAAGCACGGTGTGTCATCTTGATTTCGCTACGAACAATGCGTTTGCGACCAAGCCGGTGACGATATTCGACCCAGCTCCGGAATTCAATCTTCCGTATATAGACACTGGAAAGACATTTGTGAACATGACTGCAAACGGCGAGCCTGCTCGTGCGCAACTTTTTGACGCGTACGAGAAGAAAACCAGTGCGCCGCTTGATAAAAAAGTCGCGTATGCGGCAACGGTCATCATGATGATACGGAAGCTCGCTAAGTCGCACAAAACCGGCGGACCAAAGATGGAGGAACGTATAGCGCGCAACAAGGCCTATCTTGCCGATAACGCGCATTTCCTGGACTCGTAGCTTCTTCTCCCCGCGATATACTTTCCCCATGACCGAGCCCATCATAAACGAACGGGAACAAAAGCACGCCGCGGAACTCATGAAGGCAAAAGTACCCATACGTGAGTGGTGGTTTAAGGACAATGCACTCCTAACGTTCGCGTTCAACACGAGCTCGGCGACAGTGCCTGAGGGCGAGCGGTTTATTGTACGTGCAGTGGGGGAGGCAGCGAAGCGAGTGAAGGACGAACACCTCAAGAAAGAAGCGGAGACACTTATGCATGAGGAGCTTGCGCACGCACGCATGCATGACGCGTACAACAACTACCTGGACTCCATCGGACTTCCGGCAAATAAGCACTGTGCGGAAACGAAGAAACTGCTTGATTTTTTCGAGCGACGAATGACCTTAAAAATGCGCCTGGTTACCTGCACCATTATTGAGCATTTCACCGCTACCTACTCAAAGCAGATTCTCGATATCGGTATTCTAGAAGGCGAGGATACCGACGAGCGTATGGACCGGGTATGGAGCTGGCACTGCATCGAGGAAGTGGAGCACCGCGCAACCGCGATAGACCTCTACCGAGCTATAGGTGGCGGCTACTTCACCCGCCTTACGGTAGGCGCATGGGTAAGCATCGCATTCGCTATCGCGCATGCGCGTTGCCTTATTGATTTCCTCGCGGCGAAAAAATTGCTCTGGAATTTCAACATCTGGAGCAAGGGCATCGGGTACCTGCTCGGACGCCGCGGCGTGTATGCGCTCGTGCTGAAGTACTGGTTTTCCTACTTTAAGCCCGGCTTCCATCCAAACGACATCCCGATAGAAAATCGTCTTAAAAAACAACTCCACCACTACCACATCGAGGACGAGCTTGTCGGGTACTTCCGCTAGGAGTACCGTAGGGAATACATGGACTATTCTGGCATCGTGACGGGCGGCAGCCGAAAGGCGGCAGAGCTTGGGTACCCAACCGCAAATATCCTACTCGCCGATACGGACGTGTCGGGTATCTATGCCGCACGGGTCATAAGCGAAGGACAAGAATACCCAGCGGTCGCGTACGCTGACCAAGGGCGGCATATCCTTGAGGCGCACCTCTTCCGCTTTTCAGGCGATTTATACGGAAAGGAAATCACCGTAACCCTTGAAATGAAGCTCCGCGATTCGGAACACTTTGATACGGACGAGGCGCTCAAGGAGGCTGTTGAAAACGACGTTGCCGCCGCTCGTGCGCACTTCAAACTTTAACTCCATGTTTACCGGCATCGTACAGAAAACCGCACTCGTCAAAAGCGCCGCCATGCGCGAGAAGAACCGCGTCATATCCGTGGAAAAGCCCGCAGGTTGGAAGCTTTCCAAAGGACAGAGCGTCGCCGTTGACGGCGTGTGCCTCACGGTCACAAGCACGACCGCAAAAACGTTCGAAGCAGAACTGATGCCCGAAACCTTGAAGAAAACGACCGGAAGCTTGTTTGTGGTAGGGAAGCTCGTGAATCTCGAGCGGGCACTGAAGCTCTCCGACCTCCTCGACGGCCACCTTATTCAAGGGCACGTGGACTCGCGGGCGAAAGTGACTGCCGTACGCGCACAGGGCGCCTCAACCTTGATTACCATTTCAATCCCGAAAGCGCTCAAGAAGCAAGTTGCACTCCACGGCTCAGTCGCCGTAAACGGCGCCTCCTTGACCATTGCAAAACAGAACGCGGACACGCTCACGCTTGCCCTCATCCCGTATACGCTCGCCCATACGAACCTCGGACTCCTCAAAAAAGGGGACGAGGTGAACCTTGAAACGGACTTCTGGGCCCGCCATCACAAGGTGAAGAATTATGCTACAGTTTCCCCTAATGCAACGCGGAGAATATCAAAAGGCACGGGAAGCAAAAGACGGCGGAAAGCTTAAGATAGGTATCGTCGTTTCCTCCTTTAATTCCGACATCACCGAGTCTATGCTCGAAGGAGTACTCGCGACCCTCAAAGAATGGAGTGTAGCGGACGAGAACATTACGGTGTTCCGTGTACCCGGTTCTTTTGAGATACCGTACGGGTGCCTCAAGCTCATTAAGGAGAAAAAGCCCGACGGTATCATTGCCATCGGTTGCGTGATAAAAGGCGATACCGAGCACGACCGCTATATCGCAACCGCGACCGCCGACGGTATCATGCGTCTCACACTTCTGTATGAGTTACCAATTTCTTTTGGGGTTATCACCACGAACACGCTTGAGCAGGCGAAAATTCGCTCGACCGGAGAGACAAATAAAGGAAAGGAAGCGGCGCTCGCCGTGCTTGAACTTCTCGCCTGATGCGAAAAGTATTTCTTGCCGGAGGCGTACTTGTGCTCGCAGGGATACTCGGACTTTTCGCACTCAATCACCCGTCGTACTCGCTTGCGCATATTGAAATCGCCGATACGCCCTTCGCGCGTGAACAAGGACTTTCCGGCAGAACTGAGATATCGGAAGACTACGGCATGCTGTTCATTTTTCCCGAAAAGGGCGACTACGGGTTTTGGATGAAAGACATGAAGGTACCTATCGACGTATTCTGGATTGCCGATGATGGAACAATCGTGGGCATCGAGCACGAGCTCAGCCCCGACACCTACCCGGAAGCGGTGCATCCACCTCTGCCGGTACGCTACGTGCTTGAGACGAAGGCGGGGACTGGAGCGGCGCGCGGATGGGTGGTAGGTACGACCCTTGCACTTCCTCTTCGTTAAACCTGTGGTATAATTAAGTCGTGCTGGTACAGGCAGTCGCCCAGCCCCACTTTTACAGCGCGAAAATTTATTTATCGCCATAGTTGCGATAGAAAAATTTCGAACGGGAAAAATTGTCTTGCAGACAATTTTTCCAAAGGATCGTTCTGTAAAAGTGGGGCTGGGAGGAAAGTCCGAACACAGCCCAGCCCCACTTTTACGGTGCGAAATTCTACCCATCAACAACTTGATAGTAGAAGAAATTTCGAACGTGAAATGTAGTCTGAAAGACTACATTTCCGAATAATCGTTCTGTAAAAGTGGGGCTGGGAGCAGGGTAGCGGGTAACTCCCGTCCGCCGTAAGGCGCGAGGTGCGAACAGAGACGTTCCTAAGCGAAAGCGCGGGAACACCCTCCGAATCCGCAAGGAATACGGGGGTGAGCCTGAAGGGTAACCTACAGGCTGAAACGGCAAAATCCTTACCTCTGTGCAAGGCCGTGTCCAGCCCCAGTTTTAGGTACAATGAGCCTATGTTCTCAGTTTATGTAATCCAGCACGACTCTACTAAAGAGATTTATATTGGATTTACAAGCAATCTGCGAAGACGGCTCATTGAACACCAATCCCGTGGCAATACGTCGACGAAGCGGAAAGTGGGCAAATGGCATCTGATATACGCCGAAGCGTATCGCGCAGAAGCTGATGCTAGGCTCCGTGAACGTCGACTGAAAAGCCACGGGAGCGGGAAACAAGGGTTAATCAAGCGTATAAAGGCTAGTTTGCTTGATACCTAAAACTGGGGCTGGAAGTGCCGCTTGAGGCCGTCGGCAACGGCGGTCCTAGATAAATGACTGTCCAACGACAGAATTCGGCTTATCGGACCAGCACGTCAAATGCGATACACCCGCCTCACGGCGGGTGTTCGCTTTTCTATATCCACTGTATTTCCTGGCACAGCTCCTATTGACGGATATCTCATGGGGTATACTTGACCCATTACCAACGGGCACTTTCAAGGACATATATGCAGGACACACCTTCGATGAAGCGTTTTTCGTTCGACTCCGCCACTGTGTGGATACTCGCGGCCGTCGCGTTCCTATCCACCGTAGCGCTTATTCCGGGCAATACCGTCTCATTATTCGGGACTAAGGTATCGATTCTTGCGACCGGCGCGCTCATTGCGCTCATCGCATACATTATTGCGCGTTTGGTTCGGGGCAATATCGTATTCCCGCCGCTCGCACTTCTTGGGACCGTATGGCTTATACCGATTGCGTACGGCATCTCGACTTTGTTCTCTGGCGTAAACCAGACGCAGGCATTGTTCGGCGTTGAGTTCGAAACCGACACACTCGGCTTCGTGCTCATCATGGCAGTGCTCGCAACGCTTGCGGCACTCGCGCTTCGCCAAGCTTCACACTACGCGCTCTTCTATAAAGCGCTCGGTGCGACCTACGCCGTTGTGGTGCTTGCACAGATAGGATTTATCATCGCGGCTAATAGTGGCGCACCAGTGAGCGCGGTAACGAATCTCGTCGGTTCATTCTCCGACCTCGGATTTGTCGCAGGACTCGGCATCGTCATGTCGCTTCTCGCGATGCGTTTCCTCACGCTCTCTCAGAAGGTGAAGATTGCGCTCTGGGTCGCGATTGCCGCAGGTCTCGCACTTGTCGTACTCGCAAACGCGGTACTCGTATGGGTGCTTGTCGGTCTTGTGTCGCTCGGCCTCTTCATCGAAGCCATTATGCGTCGCCGTGGAAGCGGAAATGACGCGGACCTTGAAGGCGTATCCACGATGTCAGCGGATGAGGAATCCGAGGACGCGGGCGGGGAAGCTCGTTCACTCGGTGCACCACTCGTCACGCTTCTCGTATCCCTCTTCTTCCTTATCGGAGGTGCAACCATTGGAAACTCGATTGCCGCCTCGCTTGGTATCAACGTCATCGACGTCCGCCCATCCTGGCAGTCAACCTTTGACGTCGGTAGCCATACCTATGCTTCTTCACCGCTCTTTGGCTCCGGCCCAAGCACCTTTGGGGAGCAGTGGCTAAAATATAAGGACCGTGCCCTAAATGACACCGTATTCTGGAACGTTGATTTCGCTTCAGGCATCGGCTCTATCCCAACTTCGTTCATCACGACCGGTATCGTCGGCGTCCTTGCATGGCTCGTATTCATCGGATTCTTCCTCTACTCGGGAGTCCGTGCACTCTTGTTCCGTCTCCCTCAGGACCCGTTCATGCGCTTCGTATCGCTCGCATCCTTTACCGGTGCCGCATACGTCCTCGTCGCATCGTTCTTCGCGGCTCCAGGGGTCGTCGTCGTCGCGCTCGGATTTTTGTTTACCGGTCTCTTCATCTCGTCGCTCCGCTATGGCAAAGGACGTCTTGATTGGGGAATCGTGTTCTCGAAGAATCCACGCGTCGGCTTCGCCATTGTATTCCTTATGACGCTCATGCTGCTTGCGTCGGTGGCAGCCATCTACGTCGTGCTCGGCCGCTATATGGCAAGCTCGGCGTACGGAGAAGCTGCTCAGGCGCTTTCTACCGGCAATGTTGATGCCGCGGACGCTGCCGTCGCCCGCTCCGTCACCTTTGCTCCAAGCGAGCGTGCGTACCAGCTCTCTGCCGCTACCGGTATTGAGCGCATGCGCCGTATCGCGAACGACACCACGCTTTCAGCAAGTGTCGCGCAGCAGCAGTTCCAAGCAGCACTCTCGGGTGCCGTAAACGCAGGTCTTGCCGCTACACAGGTAGGACCGAACGATTATCAGAACTGGGTCGTGCTCGGTACGGTGTATCAAAGCGTCGCCTCGCTTGGTATCGCTGGCTCGTATGAGAGCGCGAAGAGCGCGTTCGAGCGCGCGATTGCCCTGAATCCTACAAGCCCGGTCCTTCCGTATGTGATTTCCCAGCTTGAAATAGGGAAGAATAACGGAGAAGCGGCAGAAGCAAGCTTGCTCACTTCGGTCAACTTAAAACGAGACTACATTCCAGCAATCCTCTTGCTTTCACAGCTCAAGATTCAGCTTGGAAAGGCAAGTGAGGCGCTTCAGGCTGCGGAGGCGGCAGCGTACTTCGCTCCAAACGAGCCGGCCGTACTCTTCCAGGTAGGCATACTCCGCTCAGGAACAGGAGACGTGAGTGGTGCGGTCTCAGCGCTTGCGCGCGCAGTGGAGATAAACCCTCAGTACGCAAATGCCCGCTTCTTCCTCGGTGCCATGTACTCGATGCAGGGTAAGTATCCTGAAGCACTCGAACAGTTCCGCGCTATCGCAACATTCTCTCCGGAGAACGCGACGGCAGTTGCTCCGGACATCGCGTCGCTTGAAGGTGGTAAGAATCCGTTCCCTCCGGCCCGTATGAAGTCGCTCGGTATTCCGACACCTCCGGTAACGGAACCAGTAGCGCCTCAGGCCGCAGCTCCAGCGCCGTAGTAGCAGTATCATTCTTCGAAACACTCCACCCGCCGAAAGGCGGGTGGAGTGTTTTAGTGCCTTCAAATCACCCTCTCTGGTACGTGTATGCATCGCGCTCAACAGATTTTCGGCTTACAATAGGCGCATGGTGCACGGCATATTGAAGTCCCTCTCGTCTTCCGTGCGTGGCGTATCTAAGCCAATAAGCAGCCTTCACCAGGCTGCATATCTTTTGGCGGGACTGACGCTCGTATCTCAAATCCTCGCGCTTTTCCGCGACCGCATATTCGCACACGCGTTTGGTGCAACAGAGACGCTCGACCTCTACTACGCCGCATTTCGTATCCCTGACTTGGTGTTCGCACTCGTCGCGTCCTTGGTGTCCGCATACGTGCTTATCCCGCGCATCGCTGGCACTACCAAAGAGGACACGAAGCGCCTGCTTTCAAACGCCGTTTCTTTTCTCCTTATTGGTGGGGGAATCATCGCGCTTTTCCTTGCCGTACTTATGCCAAACATTATGTTTGCGCTCTTTCCAGACTTTGCTTCTTCGCCCGACCGAGCAAGTTTCATACTTCTCTCTGAGCTCTTATTGCTTCAACCAATCCTCCTCGGACTCTCGGGCATTCTCACCAGTGTGACGCAGGTGCATCGGCGATTCGTACTGTTTGCGCTTTCTCCCGTCCTCTATAACCTCGGCATCATTTTCGGTGCCGTTGCACTCTATCCGGTCTTTGGTCTTCCGGGCATTGGTATGGGCGTAGTAGGTGGCGCACTGCTGCACCTTCTTATTCATATTCCGGTCGTCCTGCATGCGGGGGTTTTTCCGAAGCTCATCATCCCCTCAAAAAAAATTGTCCTCTCCATCGTGCGTGACTCGGTACCGCGTTCACTTGCGCTTTCATTTGGTGCGCTCACCACACTTCTTTTGACTATCCTTGCTTCACAGACCGGTGAGGGCGCAGTGACGGTCTTCACGCTTGCGGGGAACCTGCAAGCAGTGCCGCTTGCGCTTATTGGCGCCTCCTACGCAACCGCGGCGTTCCCCGTGCTCTCCGAAGAAGCGCGCGGAAAGCGCGATGAGGCTTTTAGGGACACCCTGACTGCCGCCGGACGCCACCTCATCTTTTGGTGTTCCGTCGTCGCTATACTGACCATAGTGCTTCGGGCACACTTGGTGCGCGTCATTTATGGCACGGGTGCATTTGACTGGGATGCCACCAGACTGACGGCAGCGCTTCTTGGCGTGCTGGTCATCGGACTTGCCGCACAAGGGTTTGTACTGCTTGCGTCGCGTGCGTTTTACGCTGCCCGTCGCTCATGGAACCCGCTTATCATTCAAATCGTCGGACTCTTGATGTCACTTCTGGGCGCGTATGGGTTCTTGGCTCTTGCTGAAGCGAATATCCATGTAAAATATTTCATTGAGGCACTGCTGCGCATTGAAGACATCAAGGGTTCTTCCGTGGTCTTTATTGCGCTTGGGGCTACGCTTGGACAAATTGCCATGGGCGTCCTTGCGCTCATCACCCTTCGAGATGTGGCGCCCGGGGTTGCAAAGAACTTACTCCGCCCACTCTTTGAAGGAGTGGCGGCTGGCATCATGGGAGGGTTTGCAGCGTATGGCGTTCTCGCAGTGCTCGGAAATATTGCATCTTTGGCCACACTGTCGGCGGTCTTCACGCAAGGGCTCGTGGCTGGTATGGTGGGGCTAGCCGTATCCGCTTCGGTACTCATTCTCTTGGAGAATCGCGAGTTTAAGGACCTGTATGAATCGCTCCGAAAGATAACGCTTTCGAAAGCACTTGCGCCGTCGGGTACTGCATTGAACGACCATCCTCACTCGTAGAACAACTTTCATGAATATTAGAAATTTCAGCATCATTGCGCACATTGATCACGGCAAGTCGACCCTTGCCGATCGCATGCTTGAGCGCACGGGTACCATAGAAGCGCGCAAAATGCGCGACCAGGTGCTCGACTCCATGGATCTCGAGCGCGAACGCGGCATCACCATCAAGATGCAACCGGCACGTATGAATTTCAAAGCAAACGACGGGACTGCCTAAGTACTGAATCTCATTGTCACGCCGGGCCACATCGATTTCGCGTACGAAGTGTCGCGCGCGCTTACCGCAGTAGAGGGAGTGGTCTTGCTTGTGGACTCTACTCAGGGCGTACAGGCGCAGACTCTTACCACACTCTCGATGGCGAGGGCCGCAGGCTGCGTCATCATTCCGGCTATATCAAAAATAGATGCGCCGGCGGCGCGTCCCGACGAAGTGAAAGACGAGCTCGCACACCTACTCCAAGTTTCTGCCGATAGTGTGCTTGCGGTCTCAGGCCGTACCGGAGACGGTGTGGAGGAACTGCTCCAGGCAATCGTCGAGCGTGTGCCAGCCCCACGCGCGTCAGAGAGTAACGAGCCGCGCGCAAGCATCTTTGACTTTTCATACTCCACGCATCGTGGCATCGTCGTGTACGTACGCGTGTTCGACGGGGCCGTGAAGAAAGGCCAGCCTCTTAAATTCCATGCGGCTGGCGCGCATTTCACGTCGCTTGAAACGGGCATCTTCACACCAGGAGAAACACCCGCTGAGACCCTTTCTGCAGGAGAAATCGGCTACATAGTCACCGGTATCAAGGAACCGGGCGTGGTGGCGGTCGGAGACACTATAGGCGCCGAAAAGGGCGTATTACCGCCTTTAGGCGGGTTTGCGCGCCCTCGCCCGGTCGTCTGGGCATCCGTATACCCTGAAAGTCAGGATAGCCTGAATGACCTCAAGCAGGCGCTTGAACGTCTCCGTCTATCCGACTCCTCACTTTCGTTTGAGGAGGAATCTTCGGGCGTTCTCGGGCGCGGATTCCGTTGTGGATTCCTCGGTATGCTCCATCTGGAAATCGTCACCGAGCGTCTGCGTCGTGAGTTTTCTCTCTCACTGGTCGTTACGATTCCGACCATCGAGTACGTCGTCACGGATTCAAAAGGGAAGCGGGAAACTATCTACACGCCGTCGAAGTTTCCCACGTTCGGCGAGACCGAGTCGGTGGAAGAGCCGTGGGCGAACGTCATACTGATTGCGCCGCCCGACGCGCTTTCGGGACTCATACAGTTGTTGCACGATCATGAGGCTATTGTAGGAAATACGCATGCGTACGCCGACGGGCGCATCGAGCTTACTGCCGAGATGCCGCTTCGCGAACTCATGCGCGGATTCTTCGACCGCGTGAAAAACGTTTCTTCCGGATACGCTTCGCTTTCTTACGAGCTTCTGCCGGTGCGTCCCGCAGACGTGGTGAAGCTCGACATACTGATTGCGGAAGAAGAGGTGCCCGCATTTGCCCGCATCGTCTCTCGTCGTCGCGTACAGGAGGAAGGCGAGCGCATGGTGGAGAAGCTCTACCAGATACTCCCAAAACAACTTCAAGTCACGAAAATCCAGGCGTTCGCGCTCGGGCGCATCATCTCCTCGCGCACTATTTCCGCGGTCCGCAAGGACGTCACCGGCTACCTCTACGGAGGCGATATCACGCGAAAAATGAAACTGCGCGAGAAGCAGAAGAAAGGCAAGAAGCACCGTGCGCAATTCGATAAGAATCGCGTGGATATACCCGAAGATGTCTTCATGAAGATGGTACAGGAGTCGGACCGATAAAGTTCGCTCACCGTATTCGAAAATGAACGTAACAACGCCTTTCAGGGCGCGCGGAGCTGCATAGTCGTCTCGTTCCAAAAATAGCTAAAGCGCTTAGCTAGTCGCTATTTTTGTCCTCGACTCCATGCGCTCCGGCTGCTTGCAGGAAGCGTTCATTTTTGAATACGCCTCGCTCGGAGGTGTCGGAAAAGATGCGTGTTGAGGTTGGTATACTGCGTAGCATGATGCGCAGGAAAAAAACTACGATGCGCGAGTACTTGATAGCAGGCGGACTCATACTCCTTCTTTTGTGGCTCCTGTTCCTTTTCTGGGGGATTTTCCGCAAGGAAGAAGTGGCGCGGCGCGCGGCCGAAGACAGTAAGCGCCAACTTGCAGCTCTCACCGCGCGCGAGGAGACACTCCGAAAGAACATTGCGGACTTGAATACGGAACGCGGTCAGGAAGCCTCTATCCGCGAGACGTACGGAGTTGCACGAGAGGGCGAGGAGGTTATTATCGTGGTACCGGCGGAAGGGGGCGAAGTCGTCCCGAAGGGGAATTGGTGGGATGGTCTCTTTAGCTGGTTGAAGTTTTAGAATTGCGAAATTGGTTTAGTGGCAGAACACGACCTTCCCAAGGTTGGGGCACGGGTTCGATTCCCGTATTTCGCACATAGTTGTGGTAGAACGATGAAGTGACGCCCCGCGTCACTTCATTCCCTCGGTTCAGGTACGAGTTCGATTCTCGTATTCCGCACATGAAGCACGCGTATGCGTGCGTAATGGCTGGAATAAGAGAATCGAAGCTGAGCACGGGTACCATTTTCAGCAGAAAATGGTCGTGCGAAGGGTGGTCAGGCGGAGTATCGAGTGACGACGAGATGCGAGCGCTTGACCGATGCGCGCTGAGATTTTGTTAGCATTCCGATGCTCTAGAAAATCCAAGTGTGGTCATTCCTGTGAGCCACTGCCTGCGGTCTTCGCAGGACACTCCCCGTATTTCGCACCAATAGAGGGGCTGATACCTGTGGATAAGTACAGATGATATACTGACGGGACCTAAACGAAATAACCATGGATAAAACAGTCACCATCTACTCGACCCCTACGTGTCACTTCTGCCAGATGAGCAAAGAGTTCTTTACGGCGAACAATGTCGCATACACGGAATTCAACGTCGCGGCGGATCCTGCGAAGCGTCAGGAAATGATTGATAAGAGCGGACAGATGGGAGTACCCGTCATCTACGTCGGAGACGAGATGATCATCGGATTCGATAAGGGACGTCTTTCGGAGCTCTTGGGAATTGGACAGGGAACAACAGAGGTTTAGTCGTAGAAACCAAAACCGGCCGCGTAGAGCGGCCGGTTTTGTGCTATCCTCCGCCTGGTACGTGCAATTTTCCGCTATATGGGTTATTTGCACCCATATAGCGGCTCGTTCGGAGAATATAAGAATAAAGGGTATTCTTATATTTCCTCACTTCGCCGCTATAGCTCAATGGATAGAGCATCTCACTCCTAACGAGACGATGTAGGTTCGATTCCTGCTGGCGGCACCAAGGTATACTGAAGGTATGGAAATTGATACTACCGATAACGGCAGCATGAGCGATCAGATAGAGGAGATGCTCATCCTTACCCGCGAAAACAACAAACTCCTAAAACGGATACGTCGGGACGCCATCATCGGTGGAATACTGAAAATCGCCCTTTGGGTCGTCGTTATCCTCGCATCGTTCTACTTCTCGGCAAAATTCCTAGAACCGTATCTGGGTATGCTTCAGACTGCCGGGCAGCAAGGAGGACAGAGTATAGGGGACGTACAAGGGCTTATAGAGCAATATAAAGGCCTTTTAGGGCAGTAGTGAAAGCGGAGGCGCGATATGCTAGGATAAGCCCAAGTCGGGGGATTAGCTTGGATAAACCGTCGCTACGCTTCGGTTTTTCCTACGCTCGCTCGACGAATATCAGAATATGCCTTCGGCGCATTCTGATATTGTCTCGCTCGCTTGGATAAGTAGGCTTGTCCAAGCGGCGTTCGGAAAATATGATTAGGAATCATCTTGTTCCTCACTTGCTTGGATAGCTCAGTTGGTAGAGCACTTCCCTGAAGAGGAAGGGGTCCCCGGTTCGAGCCCGGGTCCAAGCACACGATGCCTCTCTCCGGCATATTTCAAAATCTCCTCACGTGGGCCGCTAAAAACGAGCGTCCGCTCGGTGCGGCGCTGTTCGCGTTTGGGTTCTGTATTGACTTCTTCACGTTCGGAGTACTTCCGATAGGGCTCGTAAACTACTTCTTTATCGGCTACCTCACACTCGCGGCTGTGTCATGCCTCGGTTCCCATATCTTCATTCACCACCATGACAGTACGTCCTGGTGGAAGAAGACGCTCTCGGTCGTATTTCCGCTTGGTGCGCAGTATGCGTTTGGCGGGCTCTTGTCGGGCTTTCTTGTCTTTTATACTGCGCATTCGGTCGTTGCTGTTTCCTGGCCGTTTCTTATCGTGCTTGCGCTCGTGTTCATCGGGAACGAATACTTCCGCATGTACAAGCAGTTCCTCGTCTTCCAGACCACGCTCTTTTTCTTTTCGCTCTACGCATACACTATTTTCGGAGTGCCGCTCATCCTCGGCTCGCTTGGCCCGCTCGTATTTGTATGGAGCACACTTGCTGCGATCGTCCTCTTCACGCTCTTCCTGCTTGCGCTTCGGTATTTGAATACTGCCCGCTACAAGGAAAACCGTACCCGTATCCTCCAAGCCTGTGCTGCCGTACTTATCGCGGTTTCCGGCTCTTATGCGTTCGGGGTTATACCTCCCATACCGCTCGTGATGAAGGATTCAGGCATGTACCAAAGTCTTGCCAAAATTCAGGGCGGATATCGGGTAGAGGGCGAGGTACCGCGTGAGTGGTGGGATTTACGTACGCCGGTCGTGCATCACGTCCCGAATACGTATGTATACGCGTATAGCGCGATAGCGGCGCCGGTGAAGTTCGGAAGCACGGTGGTGCACCGCTGGGAGCGATATGATGCGGAAGAGAACGATTGGATTACGGTAAGCAAAGTCGCGTTCCCCATAACAGGCGGCCGTGCCGAAGGGTATCGCGGATATTCGGAACGAAATACGCTACCTGAAGGGAAGTGGCGTGTCTCGGTAGAGACGGCGAACGGCCAAGTGATTGGCCGCATACGCTTTGATATAGAGACTGTGAGTGTAAAGCCCCCGCTAATTGAAAAAACCTTATAGCAAGCTCTACGAAGAACGGACCTTAAGTTTGGTCTGGCGAGTCTTATCTAGTTTCGGAAGGATGATAGTGAGGAGGCCGTCCTTCGAAGACGCTTGTGCGCCATCCACATCCACTTCCTGGGGAAGCATGATGGTGCGGGTAAAGGTGCCCCAGAACAATTCCTGGTTGAAATAGTCGGTGCCGGAAATTTCAGTACGCTCCTCACGCGAACCTTCAATAACCACCATATCGCGGCTTATGGAGACGTTCATCTCGTCCGGACGAACTCCTGCGACGAAGGTACGGATGACGAGCTCGGTCGGGGTTTGGTAGAGGTCTACCGGGAGGTGTCCCTCAGTACGTTCTTCAGAGGCGAGCGGGTGGATGCTTACTCCGCCGCTAGATACAGGAGTACGTCGCATATTGGACTCCATAGGCATGACATCATCATCAAAATCGTATTCTTCTTCGCGGTGGGAGGAACCGGAGAGACGCTCGAACAGGGAAGGTTTTTTCATACGATTAGCAGGTGTTCTTTGGTAAATTTCGGTAGAGGAAGTATTTCAATATCTCGAATGCGGCGAAAATCGCCACCGCGCCGGTCCACACTGTGAAAAGCGCGAGAATGACATACGAGCCATCTCCTTCGATTATAAAAAAATTAAACAATGCATGCAATGCAATCGCAAGGATAAGTCCGATGGATGCGGCAATGGTACGTACGACTGGCGCGGCTTTGTATGAGAATGCAAGCGCAAACCCGAGCACTGAAGAAGCGACAATATGAAGTAAGGTTGAGCCGATGAAGCGGAGGTTCCCAAGGCCGATAGCTTCCATGAGATATCCTTGGGAGAACGGCTGTATGAGGAAGAGCATGTTCTCAAGAGCGGCAAACCCGAGCGCGACCGTAAGCATGGTTGCGACGATATCAAGAGAATTACGAACCGCGTTACGCATCCAGAGTACGAGAACCGCAGCAAGCGCGTACTTGGCCGTCTCCTCTATGGCTGACCAAGCAATGAGGACTTTTGTGCCAAGCAGGCTCGTCTCGCCATGGGTACAGGCAAGATACGCCTGTATGGCCCATTCATTGCACGAGAGAGCCTGGAGAGGCATCACCAGCGGCACCGCAATCATGCCTGCCACAAACGCAAGTATGACCGCCCAGCGCGGTTGCGGGCAGCGGTCCTCTTCGCGAAGCATGAAAACGAGCCAGGCAAGCGCAGGCAAGACTCCGCCTAAAAATGCGTATCCAAGAGTCTCAAGGCTCGGCATCCTTCTATTCTAACAGGCCTTAGGTCGGCCACTTCTCTATGATGAGCGGATTCTTCGAGGAAGAAAGCGATGCCCAGATTTCCTCAGTTACAAATGGCATGAATGGATGTAGAAGCTTGAGGCAGGTCGTGAGATTCCGCATCAGGAGCGACTTGCGAGAGGCGACAACGTCCGCGGGGAACGAGCTTGGTGCGTCGTGGGTACCAAGTATTGGCTTCGATTCTTCAAGTATTTCTGCCGCGAAACGGTCCCAGACGTAGTGGTAGATACTCTCTGCGGCAAGATATACACGATATCCTTCGATGTTTGCCGTTGCCGAGGCAACGACATCCGCAAGTTCTTTTTCAAGCTTTGCATCAGCTTCGGTCAAGGTTCCGTTTACGTCCGCGTCTCCCACGTTTTCAAGTACGAAGCGCGCGATGTTCCAGAGCTTGTTCGCGAAGTGCTTATAGCCTTTCACTTTATCTTCACGAAGCGCAAGGTCGGTGCCGGGCGTGTTACCGACGACGAGCGCCATGCGAAGCGCGTCAGTCCCATACATATCCGTGAGGGTAAGCGGATTGATGACGTTGCCTTTTGATTTCGACATCTTCTTACCGTTTGCGTCGTTTACGAGACCGTGGAGATAGACGGTAGGGAACGGCACGGAGTCGGCAAGATAGAGCCCGAAGATAATCATGCGTGCCACCCAGAAGAACAGGATATCGCGTCCTGTTTCCATAAGGTCAGTAGGATAGTATCCAGCATCTTTTCCGTTTGGATATCCGGTTACCAAGAGTGGCCATTGTCCGGAAGAGAACCACGTATCGAATGTGTCGCCGTCTTGGGTCCATCCCTCTCCGGGTCGTTCTACACTTGCTTTCCACTCACCATCCTTGTGCCAGGCGGGTATCGGGATGCCCCAGACGATTTGACGGCTGATGTTCCAGTCATGCGTATCTTCCATCCAGTGGCGGAATATCTTTTCCTCGTATTCCGGGATGAAACGCACGTCGCCTTTGTTTACGGCGGTCACTGCCATACTTGCAAGCGGAGCCATCTTCACGAACCATTGGTCCTTTACCTGCGGCTCAATCATCGCGGAGCACTTGTAGCACTTCTTCACGACGTTCTTGTACGTCTCGTCGGTTTTTACGAGAAGTCCTTTCGCCGCGAGCTTCTCCACGATTTTCGCACGTGCGTCTTTAATGCTTACGCCGGCGAATTCTTGCGCGATAGGAAGAAGCTTCCCGCGCCAGTCGATAATCTGTTCCATAGGGAGGCTATGACGCTTTGCGATTTCGAAGTCGATTTGCGAGTGCCATGGCGTAATGGTCATGACACCCGTGCCAAACTCCATATCGGCCGCGTTGTCCTTGATGACGGTTGCTGTGATAGGGCCGTTTATCCACTCCACCTCAAGCGTGTCGCCGTGCTTCCATTTGCTATATCTCTTATCGTCCGGATGCATGACGACGTATTTGTCGCCAAACTTCGTTTCGGGGCGCACGGTACCAATCTCGAACGGACCGTACTTGAACGTATAGAAAGGAGTGGATTCTTCCACACTCTCGGTCTCCACGTCCGAAAGGGAGGTCTGATGCTTCGGGCACCAGTTTACGGTGCGCGCACCGCGATACACGAGTCCGTCCCCAAACATTTTCACGAACGTCTCCTGTGTTTTCTTCACGAGGTCTGGGTCGAGCGTGAACTTCTCGCGCGACCAGTCGCAGGAAGCACCCAAGGCGCGGATTTGTCCCACCATATTCGCTTTGTTTGCGAGCGTGAACGCGAGTATTTCCTCGTAGAGGGCCTTAGGATCCATGCCAAAGCGCGAGCGACCTTCTTTTTCGAGTTGCTTTTCATATACCACCTGCGTCTCGAATCCTGCATGGTCGGCGCCCGGTATCCAGAGCGCACGATACCCACGCATGCGCTTGAAGCGGGTGATGATGTCCTGAAGGGTGACGAAAAGGGCGTGGCCTGCATGGAGATTGCCGTTTGCGTTAGGCGGTGGCATGACGATAGTAAAGGTCTTGCCTTCGGTCTGTGCGAGCAAATCGGCAGGGAGATTGTCCGGGTTAAAATACCCGCTTTTCTCCCACGCCTCGTAGATACGGCCCTCGGTAGAGGCCGGATCGTACGGCTTTAGAAACTTACTGTCCATTATTCAAGCAATATAGCAAAAACCGCGCTTTTTGGCGCGGTTATAGAGGTGACGGCGAGCGGAGGTTCAGCTATTTGAAAAGCCGGGTATCGTGTTCCGGGTTACGTAGTTTCCATGATGGACTTACGTCGCTCCCTAGGCAGACACTCCCTCCCAGCTCGCTGTCGAGCACATACTATATTTTCTTAGGCAAGATGCAAATTCCCGTTTGCGGTAACATCCTTCTTGAATTCCTTCCTCCGCGCGCGGTAAAAGCCTGCAAGTCCTATCATGAGCGCGTTGTCGGTCGTGAGGTCGCGCGACGGGATGTGGAGCGTTACTTCAGGATGGTCCCTAGCAATCATGTCGGTGAAGAGTCGCTGTATGTGCTTATTTGCAGCAACGCCTCCACCGATGATAAGCATCTTTGCACCCGATTCGTCGAGTGCGCGTGACGCTTTCTTCCATAGCACTTCGGATACCGCGTCCTCAAATTCTCTCGCCATTTGCTCTTTCTCTATGTCAGTAAGTGTACCTTTCTCCTTTATCTTGTAGAGCACTGAAGTCTTTATGCCGGAGAAAGAAAAGTCGTAATCGTTGCTCTCAAGCATGGGGCGGGGCAGGATAAACGGGTTTTCTCGCTGCGTTTCTCGGTCGCGTTCGGCAAGCTTTGAAATTTGCGGGCCGCCGGGATAGGGAAGGTCCATCATGCGCGCGACTTTATCAAACGCCTCTCCCACTGCATCATCCCGCGTGGCACCCAGGAGTTCATACGAGAGCCAGTCCTTCATCAAATCAAGCTCGGTGTGCCCGCCTGAAATAAGCAACCCAAGCACCGGCAGCTTCACACTCTCCACTGTCAAGGTGTCACCTTGACATGAGGCGAGGGATGCGAGGAAGTGGCCCTCCATGTGGTTTATCGGAACGATAGGGATGTCCCAGGCGACCGAGAGCGCACGCGCAAAATTCACCCCGACCCAGAGCGCAGGTTCAAGTCCCGGTCCATGTGTAACGGCGATAGCGTCTATGTCGGCGTGCTTAGTAGTACTAAGGAATAAGAGAAAGGCATCAGTAAGGCCGGGCTCGCGCGCGAGTATTTCGGACACCTTTGCACGTGTTTCTTCGGAAATGTCTTGTGGCGCTTCTGTAAGCATGCCGGCTTCTTTGAGTGCCGCATGCAAAAGCGGGGTGAGGTTTTCAGCATGCGCGCGCTTCGCGAGCGCCGGGAACACCCCGCCGTACTGCTTGTGTATCTCTATCTGGGAGAGGAGTGCGTTCCCGAGTATCTTGAACGTCGCCGACTCGTCCGTGCCCGACGCTTCAAGCAATGCTACCGCCGTCTCATCACAACTCGTCTCTATCGCAAGAATGTTCATAGGAGAGATACCGATAAACTGATATGATATATCATATCAGTTAGTGCAAGAGACCAGAGAAGAGACAAGAAGAGAGGGTGTACGGCATGACTATGAGTACTATTCGGGAGTAGAGGCATCATCTGATTCGATTTTTTCCCACGGAAGCGGAGCACCCCACGGGAGGGAGAATGCCGCAGAGCTCGGGTGACCATTGCCGCCGTACTTTTGTGCGAGCTCGGCGACGTTTACCGACCCATCACCACGCAGTGATACGCGCATACCGTCAGGACGCGCTTGCGCGACAAGTGCGAGCGGAGCCTTGGTGCGCGCAAGCAGGTTTCCAAGGTCTGAGGTAAGCGCGCTGATGCTCGCGGTGAAGTACACTTCATATCCCTCGAAGCGTACGAGCTTTGCGCGCTCGGCAAGCTCTCGGATAAGCGAGTCGGCGTGTTCCTTGAATATTTCCCCACGACGCACCATCTCGAGTCGCTTTGCATCATCCGCCACCTCTTCCACAAGCGTGTCCCACATCCCGAAGTCAAATGGGTTGCTGTAGAGATAAGTGAGCAAGGGACGAGAGTCGGGAAGCATAAACTTGTAGAGGTCACCGTCTTCCACATAGCGGAGCATGAGCGGGACTTCGGTATCGGGATGGAAGTAGCTCCACGCAATTGTTGCGCCCGAGCGTGATGCGTCATAGACGAACTCTGGCATACTCTCCACGATTTCGCGCACACCTTCATGGTGGTCGAGTACGGTCACGGATGCGGCGATGGCAATCAGCTCATCCATCTGCTCCTTCGGGAAGCAGAAGTCTATGAAGTAGAGATGCGCTCCCTCGAGCCCTTCGGGCGCGGGTTTCTGGTGGCGAAGTGCCACGTATTCCGCCGTATCACCGAATTTCTTCCACGCCGCATACGCTCCGCCAAAGCCGTCTGGGCATCCGCCATGATAGAGAATTACGGTTCGTTCCATATTAGGAAAAGGGTTCGTCATGCACGTGTCCTGCGTTCTTTAGTTTACGTGACGAGTAGTACGCGGCGACTACGAACACGATACCTATGAGTCCGGTAATAAGTTCAGGGATAGGGTAGAAGATGCTGGTGAGCATGGCGCCAGCAAGTCCAAGAATTGCCCAGTGTGCACCATGCTCAAGATAGATAAGCGTGTCGAGCGTCTTTTCTCGTACAAAGTATATGGTTATCGAACGAACGAAGAAGGCACCAACGCCTAGACCAGCGACAATCACCGGCAAGTCGGTCGTAATCGCAAATGCACCTATGACGCCATCGAGCGAGAACGCGGCATCCAAGACTTCAAGATACATAAAGAGTGCAAATCCTGACGCGGCAGCAGCTTTCCCCGCGATACTGGCGAATGATTTTGAAATACCCTGCATGATAATAAACAGAAGAATGCCGATGATTCCCGAGAAAAGCACTCCTTCTGCGTGATGAGGTACGAGAAACGCAATGACGGCAAGCACGAAAAGTGCAAAGCCTATCTCTATAGCCTCTATACGCCCAAAGCGTGCGAGCTGTTTTTCTATAACGGCTATCCAGTGAACTTCTTTAGCGGAGTCAAAAAAGTACTTCAGCGCGACCATCAAGAGGAACATACCGCCGAAGGCTGCAATAAGCTCGTGCACCCCGTGCAATAGTTCACCGTACGTATGCGGGTCAAAAAGAGCGAGCTGTGCGACCTCGAACGGGGGTAGTGCGACCGCAATTGCCACGATAAGAATAGGGAGAATAAAACGGGTCCCGAATACTGCAATGATGATGCCCCATGTCAGAAACCGCCTCTGCCACACTGGGCTCATACGTTCAAGCACACGCGCATTTACTACTGCATTATCAAACGAAAGAGTGACTTCAAGTATGGTAAGGATTATGGCGATAGCAAGCGCTTGCCACCCTCCCCACATAAACACTGCCACGAGCGCGATAGCCCATATACTGAACGAAACCCCAAAGAATTTTAGAATAGTTTGCATGATGCTTCGGTGCGCGATACAGGATTCGAACCTGTGACCCTCTCAACGTCAATGAGATGCTCTACCAACTGAGCTAACCGCGCATTACAGGTCGCAGAATAACCCGAAAAGGAGTACTATTCAAGCCATATATGGAGTTGATTCGGCTCGATGAACACAACCTAGAGAAGGCCGCTAAGAAGGCCGCAAACGTCCTTAAAAAGGGCGGGATTATCCTCTATCCGACCGATACGGTGTACGGGCTTGGGGTAGCGGCGCACAATCTCGTCGCCATTGAGCGACTGCGAAATCTGAAGGGTAGGGAGCGCAAGCGCCCCATTTCAGTCATAGTGCCGGACGCGAAGAGTATAGAAAAATATGCGACCTTGACTCCGCTTGCGGAAAAATTCGCACTTGAACACCTCCCAGGACCACTTACTCTTGTAGTGCCTGCAAACGCCACGATGCCGGACGCGCTCACGCTAAACGGCGCGATAGGTATGCGCGTACCGAATGAGCCGTTCTGTCTCGCACTTGCGAAAGAATTCGGCAAGCCGTACACAACGACGAGCGCGAATATGGCCGGACTTGCAACGCCGAACAATATCGAAGACATACTTCAGCACTTCCGCATGAACATACATGAAATAGACTTGGTCATCGACGGAGGTGCTCGTATGAATCCAAACCCCTCCACGGTCGTCTCCTGCGTGGGCGACACTCCCTACGTCCTCCGTGAAGGCATGCTCTCTCGGGCACAACTCGGTCTTTAGTGTTCGAATCCAAGACAGCCACAGAAGGTTATACTTCACCTATGTCTCAAATAACGCTTCTTGCTGCATTCGCTATTTTCGGAGGCATACTCCTTCTCGGGTATATCTTTAGTCGATGGATGACGTGGCGTGTTGCTAAGAATAAGCCAGCATTTACAGGTATAGGAGGTGCAATGGAGACGGGTGTACAAAAATATACTGCGGAAGGAAAAGACGGTCCAAGAATCATAACCGCTGTCATTGCCTATCTTGTTTTCCTGGCTTTCCTGGCTTACGTAGCCTTCAACAACTTGCCTAGTTTCCTACAATGGCTTGGCTAGAAAAGTTCCATAATCGTCCCAGATAGCCAGCATAAAAGAAAAGCCCCGCGAGAGCGGGGCTTTTCTTTCGCCGAAGGCAGGTTTTGTATCTACGGGGTCCCCATTCCGATGGGGATGTGAACGGCGAATGATGTATGTGAAGGCGCTTCGCCTGAGCTGGAATCATTCGGTAAGTGAACAAGGGTAAGCGAGCTTACGTTCCATGCTCCCAATCCGCCAAATACTTCTTCTGCTCCTCCGTCAATTCATCAATCGTAATACCCATCGAAGCAAGCTTCACGCTCGCAACACTATTCTCGATTTCATCAGTCACGTCGTAGACAGCAGGAGCAAGCTTTTCTTTTTGGAGGGCCATCCACTCGCAGGCGAGTGCCTGAGTGGCAAAGCTCATATCCATCACGGATGCTGGGTGGCCTTCGGCTGCGGCGAGGTTTACGAGGCGGCCGTCTGCAAGGAGGAATACGCGCTTGCCGTTCACCATGTATTCGTCGACGAACGGACGGATATCCTTACGCACCGCAGACGCTTCTTTCTGAAGTCCTGCCACATCTATTTCCACGTCGAAGTGACCGGTATTGCAGACGATAGCACCGTCTTTCATAGCTTTCATGTGCTCGACGCGGATGACATGGATGTCGCCGGTCGCCGTGCAGAAGACGTCGCCCACCGGTGCGGCTTCTGCCATCGTCATGACGCGGAAGCCGTCCATGGTCGCTTCAATGGCCTTCACTGGGTCTATCTCGGTCACGATGACCTGTGCGCCCATACCACGTGCGCGAAGTGCGAGTCCGCGACCGCACCAGCCGTAGCCTGCGGCTACGAAGACTTTCCCTGCAAGGAGGATATCGGTTGCGCGTACAATACCGTCCAACGTTGATTGGCCTGTGCCGTAGCGGTTGTCGAAAAGATTTTTTGTCTTCGCATCGTTCACGGCGACGATAGGGAACTTCAAGGCGCCCGCCTTACTCATAGCACGGAGGCGAATGACGCCGGTCGTGGTTTCTTCCGTTCCGCCAATCACGGAGTCGATGAGTTGCGGATAGTCCTTATGAATAGTGGAGACGAGGTCCGCCCCGTCGTCCATGGTGAGATGCGGGTTTGCTCCGATGACTGCGTTTAGGTGCGCGAAGAAGGTATCGCGGTCCTCGCCCTTCTTTGCGAATACCGGAATGCCTTCGTCTTTTACGAGAGACGCGGCGACGTCGTCTTGGGTGGAGAGGGGATTGGACGCGCAGAGTACGACGTTTGCGCCACCAGCCTTCAAGGTACGCATCAGTGTTCCTGTTTCAGCGGTGACGTGAAGGCACGCACCGATAGTCTTTCCTTTAAACGGAAGTTCTTTCGCAAAGCGTTCACGCACCGCCTGTAAGACCGGCATATCGTTGTCTGCCCACGCAAGGCGCTTCTTTCCAAGTTCTGCGAGTGATTCGTCAGCGATGTCGTACTTCATATTACAGAGTGATTGATTCCTTATAAGCGTTTTCGTACCTTGCTTTGACCTCATCCAGAGTGAACCGGTGATTCTGTGTACCATAGCATTCCACTGCATAGGCTGCCACGACGCTTCCGAGCTTTGCGCAGGTAGGGAGCGGAAGTTCCGCCGTATAGGCGCGCAAAAAGCCCGCGCGGTACGCGTCTCCCGCTCCGGTAGGGTCTACGACTTTTTCCACAGCTACCGCAGGAATGCGTTCATCACTATCCTTTGTCACGATACGGGTGCCTTCGGCGCCAAGCGTAATGACGAGGAATTCGACGCGTGAAGCGATGTCTGCTTCCTTCCATCCGGTCTTTTCTGAGACGAGTGAGAATTCGTAATCGTTTAAGAATACGCCGGCAGCGCCGTCTATTGCTTCTTTTAGTTCTTCACCCGATAGCATGGGAATCTGTTGGCCGGGGTCGAAAAAGAGGGGAATGCCTGCAGCCTTAGCTTCGCGCGGTACGTGTATCATGTCGTCTTTGTTCGTAGGCGATACGATGGCGGCTGCATAATTTTTATACGCGATGTCTTGCTCGTACGGATACACGGCGGCGCTTCCGGAGAACGCGGTGATTTGGTTGTCCTTCATATCCGTCATGATGTAGCCGGAAGCGGTAGGCACGTCCTCGCGCACCATGACGCTTGCGGGAGAGATGCCGTGCTCGGTGAGCCAGTGCGCGTAGCGTCCGAAGTCGTTTCCCGCGGTCGCGGCGATATCCGCGCGCGCACCTAGAAGTGAGAGGGAGTAGGCGATGTTTCCTCCCGTGCCTCCGAATTCTTCTTTCGGGGGACTCACAAAAAAACTTACGTTTATGGAATGCAATTTGTCCGGCATGAAGTGCTCGGAGAAATTGCCCGCGAAATTCATAATCCGGTCATAGGCTATGGAGCCGCACGCGAGTATTGGTTTCATCGCGTAGCAGTGTACCCCATGAAAGAGTAGAAGATAAATACCAAACGGGCACCTACCCACAGGTCTCACGAGGCATGCCTCATATATACTCGTATGATGAAACGTTTCGTCGTACTCGAGAAAAAGGTAGGCGAAACCCCGCTTTCGTGCCTGCTTAGTTATAAGAAAGCGCACCCTGAGCTTGCGGGCATTCCCGCAAGCTATGCCGGAAGGCTCGACCCGATGGCCTCCGGGAAGCTCCTCATACTGCTTGGCGAAGAGTGCAAAAATCAGGCGAAATACACGGGACTCGATAAGGAGTACGAGATAGAAGTATTGCTTGATGTCGGGAGCGATACGGGAGATGCGCTCGGACTCCTGGAGTTTGAAAGTGTCGAGACGGCGCTCTCGCTTAAAAAACTCCGCAAAGCGCTTCGAAAAGAACGCGGACGGCATGCGCGCGCGTATCCTCAGTTCTCCTCGAAACCGGTGAAAGGCAAACCGCTCTTTATGCACTCGCTTGAAGGTACGATAGATGCGATAGACATACCCATGCACGAGGAACGCATCTACAAGACGAAAATCCTTGGCTCGACACTCATAGAGTCGAAGGCACTTGAGCACCGTATCAAAGACTTTCTCTCAAAAGTTCCAGTGTCCGACGAACCATCAAAAGCGCTCGGCGCAGATTTCCGCATCGCGCGCGTACGAAAATGTTGGGAGGACGTGTTCGAACAGACGAGTGAACGCACATTTACGATTTTAAAACTACGCGTTGCGTGCGGCACCGGCGCCTACATGCGCTCGCTTGCAGGACGCATCGGCGAAGCGCTCGGTACAAAAGCGCTCGCACTCTCCATCCACCGCACAAAGGTAGGGAAGTACTGGAACGGACTTTGGCTCAAAAAGTTTTAACGGGTGAAGCGGACGTAGATACCCTCGGGAATGGAACGGTCGGAATCTTTTTCGGAAAGGCGGAGTTCACCGAATTCTGGGTGTGAATCAGGGAAGACGCTCTCGATAAGCTGTTTGAACGAGAGCGGGGAATAGCCCGCGGCGTAGCCGTTTAGGAGGAAGAACGAGCCTTTTTCTTCGCTTAGAAGTTCTTTTAGGGTTTCAAGGAGCGGAATTAAATCTTCCTCGATTTTCCATACTTCGTCTTTTGCTCCACGACCAAATGCCGGTGGGTCGAGGATAATGCCTTGGTACTTTGCTCCGCGGCGCGCTTCGCGCTTACAGAACCCGCGCGCGTCTTCGAGGATGAACCGTGCGGAGTCCTCGGTGAGACCGGAACGCACCAGATTTTCCTTGCACCAGCCGATTGAGGATTTTGAGGAGTCCACATGAGTGACTAGTGCCCCTGCGGATGCGGCGACTACGGTCGCGGCTCCGGTGTAGCCGAAAAGGTTCAATACTTCTGGTTTTCCAAGTGCTGAAATTTTGTCCGCGCTCCATGCCCAGTTGGGTTCCTGTTCGGGGAAGATGCCGGTGTGTTTGAAGTTGCCGAGCTTTGAAACGAATGAAAGTTTTCCGTACTGCACGTCCCATGTTTCATCAATCTTCGTTCGGAGCGTCCATGCGCCTTTGCCGCCGTTGAATACGAATTCCGCATCTGCGTTGTCCCAGAGTTCGGGCTTTTGCTTTTTCCAAATTGCCTGCGTATCAGGACGCGAAAGGGTATACGCGCCGAAGCGCTCGAGCTTCATATGGTCGCCCGAGTCGAGGAGTTCATATCCTTCGAAGTCGGCTGAGTTTTCAAGATGCTGCTCGGTCATACGGAAAGGGAATGTGGGTGTTGCTCACTCCATGCGTTAAAGACGACTCCGGCGGACACGGCGACGTTTAGCGACTCGCAGCGCGGGTGCATAGGGATGGAGAGGGTGATGTCGCACGCCTCGAGCGTCTTTGCGCGTATGCCTTCTCCTTCGTTTCCGAGGACGAATGCGGACGGAGCGTCAAACGTCTCGCTCTTCAAAACCTTTCCTTCCATCGCAAGCCCGTAAATCCAGAATCCTTTTTCCTTTAGTTTCCGAAGTGCGTCGTTTACGTTGCCGATGGTGATGAGCGGGATACGGAACGCCATGCCTGCGGACGTCTTCACGACGGTGCCCGTTACCTGCGCCTGATTGTGCTCAGGGATGAGTACGGCTGAAAATCCGAATGCGGCCGCGGAACGGATGATGGCGCCTACGTTGTGCGGGTCCTGCACTTCGCCAAGCACAGCAATAGCTGTTTCCTTTGTAGGCTCGATATTCTTTATAAACGTCTCAAACGGTGTCATGAGGCGGCCCGTATCAATGACGGCGATGACTCCCTGGTGCGTCTTGTCTTCGCCTACGGTACGGTCCGCCTCATGTGCTTCCATAATTTGAACCGGGATATCGGCGGCTTTGAGTGCGGCGCGGAGCCGGGCATCTTCCATTTCCGGAGAGAGGTGTACGCGCTTTATGACCTGGGGAGCATTCTCCAAGGCCTCGATGAGCGCGTTTTTACCATACATGTAGACCTTGTCAGGCGGTCCTTTTTTCCCTGGTCGAGGCATTATGGACTAAGGATAGGGGAAAGAGAGAGGGTAGTCCAGTATAGTTCTCCGCGCGGTTTTGGAGATGCGTAGGATATAATTCGTTTTTGCATGGAAGCTATCGCCTCTCTTCTAACTGAAATCCTTCACACACTCGAACATATAGGTGTGTGGGCGTACTGGATAATTTTCGTGATTGCATTTCTTGATTCGCTCGTTGTCGTCGGCACGTTTACGAGCGGAACAGTATTCCTTTTATTTGCTGGCGTTCTGGTATCGCGCGGAGTATACGACCTGGCGGACATGTCATTGTTTGCCGCTGCAGGCGCGATTCTCGGGAGCGTGACGAGCTACTGTATCGGTAGATTCGTTGCCAACTCATTCAATACCGAAAGCAAACTTTCACAAAGTAAACGTTTTGCGCATGGTTCTGAATTGCTCGAAACCTACGGAGGGGCAGGAGTTTTGTTTGGCCGTTTTCTTGGCCCGGCGAGCTCAGTCGTTTCTTTTATTGCAGGCTTGAGCAAATTACCTACCAGAACGTTCCTTCTCTGGAGCGTCTTTGGCGGGCTGGTATGGGCCGTGTCCTATGTGTTTATTGGAACTTTCTTCGGGCATTTGTTGCCGTTGTAATCCCACGGAGAAGCGTACTGATAAGAATCAGTCGCGCATCGGCGAAGCGCTCGCATCTCGTCGTCACTCGATGCTCCGCCTCGCCACCTCGCACGACCATTGTCTGCTGACAATGGTTCCCGTGCTCGCTTCGATTCCCCGTAGGGTCTACAAACGGCAACAGCCGGAAATGCATACGCATTTCCGGCTGACCGATTTGTGACCCCACGGAGAATCGAACTCCGATTTCCTGCGTGAAAGGCGGGCGTCCTAACCGTTAGACGATGGGGCCTTGGCCGAAACTATAGCATTTAGTGGCTAAAATGCTAGGATTCCTTCTAACCTGGAGAGGTGGCAGAGTGGTCGAATGCACCGGTTTCGAAAACCGGCAGGGATGAAAGTTCCTCGGGAGTTCGAATCTCCCCCTCTCCGCATTATGAACAGAAAAGCTGAAAAGGGTTTGGAAAGCATTCCCGGAGTAGGAAAGGCGGTTGCTGAGAATCTGCGCCTGATTGGTATAGACCGCCCGAGCTGTCTCAAAGGTAAGGACCCGCAAAAGCTCTACGATAAGCACAATAAGCGTGTAGGGCGCACGGAGGACCGCTGTCTCCTCTATGTATTCCGCTGTGCGGTCTACTACGCGCAGGGCGGCAAGCTTCCCGAGAAGCTCAAATGGTGGAACTGGTCGGATAAAAATTTGAATATGAGATAAAAATTGGGCCGGATGTTTCCATCCGGCCCCCGCGAGAATCGCGGATTACGTGCGTTCGTGGCTTGTGTCGCCGTACGCATCGATAACGACGAGCGTGGTTGAAAGCCGCTCCCAAGGATATTTGGAGTCCTTGGTTTCTTCCGCTTGAGCGTCGCCGTATGCGTCGCTGAAGTCTTCAGCCATGCCATCGCCGGTCCCCCACGTTGCAATGAACAAGCCCTCTACTGTTCTGGTGAGATAGTCGCTTTCGCGGATAGTGATGCGTGTATCGGACGGAAGTCCGTCCGCAAGTGCCGTGAGCATCGCGATGAAATCGCTCAGCAGCATTGAATCGTTAAACGCTTCATCCGCCGTTTCGAGCTTTCGTTGCTCAGTCATTTTCTCACTCTCCTCTACCTAGTAGAACGGAGAAGGAATATACCTATATTCGTATGTTCTGTCAAAAAATTATAAGAATCGTCTTTTTAGCACATGGTACGATACGAATATTATGGAGAACCTGAACGAGAAATGCGCAATCTTCGGGGTCTATGGAAAGGGAATCGATGTCGCGCGCCTGACGTTCTTCGGACTCTTCGCGCTCCAGCATCGCGGTCAGGAAAGCTCCGGCATTGCGGTAGCGGACGGTAGTGACATAAAACGCCACAAGGACCACGGCCTTGTGGCGCAAGTGTTTACGGAGGAAGCGATTGATTCCTTGAAAGGTCATATCGCGATAGGACATAACCGCTACTCGACTTCAAAGGGGTCGGGCACCGAGCATATCCAGCCGATGGTGGTGGGGAACGGCGCATTGGCGTTCGCCCATAACGGAAACCTTCCGTCGACGAGGGCGCTTGAGGAATTTCTCCAAGGCAAGGTAGAAAACACTGCAGGCCTCTCCGACTCCTGCCTTATGGCGCACGCAATCCACTGGTACATGGAACAAGGTAAGGCGCTTCCGGATGCGGTTACGGCCGCGTACCCGCTTTTCACCGGCGCGTTCTCAATCGTCGCAATGACCAAGGACACGCTCGTCGCGGCGCGCGACCCAAAGGGCATCCGCCCGCTATCTTTAGCCCGCCTTAACGGCGGTTTCGTCGTTTCAAGTGAGACGTGCGCGTTCAGTACGATAGATGCAAAGTTTGTTCGTGAAATTCTCCCTGGGGAAATGGTGACCATAGACGAGAGCGGACTTTCTGAAAAGCAGATTGCCGAAGGGGAACAGAAGCTCGATATTTTTGAA
Organism: Minisyncoccota bacterium; assembly: GCA_022842585.1. Taxonomy (GTDB): domain Bacteria; phylum Patescibacteriota; class Minisyncoccia; order Phycocordibacterales; family Phycocordibacteraceae; genus C7867-001. Next base: position 30,641 of record JALHPI010000003.1, read on the forward strand.
TTCATTTATTTCGCCCGCCACGACAGCGAGCTTATGGGGAAGTCGGTATACGAAGTACGTAAGAACTTCGGCAAAACGCTCGCACGCGAGTATCCGATAGATGCGGACGTGGTAGTCGGCGTACCGGAGACGAGTCTTCCATGCGCCTTAGGCTATGCGGAGCAGTCCGGCATCCCGTACGAGATGGGGCTCAATAAGAACCGCTATATTCAGCGCACGTTCATACAACCCGACCAGAAGCTTCGAGATAAAAGCGTAAAGATGAAGCTCACACCCATACCCGGAGTATTGAAAGGGAAACGCGTCGTCGTCATAGATGACTCCATCGTGCGCGGCACGACCAGTAAGCCCATTATCGACTTGCTGTTTGAAGCAGGTGCGACCGAAGTGCACTTCCTCGTGTCGTCTCCGCCGATACGCTTTCCTGATTTTTACGGCATTGATACGCCCGCGCAGGACAGCCTGATTGCCTACGGGAAGACGGTAGAAGAGATGCGTGCCGCGATAGGTGCAACCTCGCTCCACTTCCTCTCGCTTGAAGGCATGCTCCGCTCCACCGGACTTCCGAAGGAATCGTTCAGCACGTCCTGCTTTACCGGTGAGTACCCGGTTGATTTGAAAGAACGCTACGACGAAATCAATTACCCGTCGGACGTTAGTATTTCTTCCACAAGTCCCAAACAGATGGAGCCAGGTTGATTGGTTCGCCGTAGAGCGGTGTTTGATGCAGATCTATCCATGGGAGGGAATTCGCTTCGATGAAACCCCAGCGCTGTTCGTCAGCAGATAGTTGTGGATCTGGAATGATGAGGTCGAAACCTACGACCGCAAGATGCACATTCTTCGCGGCTTTCTCTATAAGCGGAATAAAGGAAGGATGTATGGAGCGTCCGTGCTCGCGGTTTCTCCCGCCGCTACTGGCTCCTGCGCGGTAGGTGAGGGGAAGGGAAACGCCTTCGGGCAGAACGTCCGTGAGCGCGTATCCGCGGCGGCGAACATATGCCTCATGCGAACTGGTAAGGGTAATATCCGCCACACCTGCCGGCTTTTCCGCGTTCGCCTTTTGAACAAGCTCGCTAATCGTCGAAACGCCGTCTCCGGTGACGGTAGGGTAGAGGGATTCTAGGAAGCCGACGAGCACACCGTCTACGCACGTCGCCCGGCAGAGATTTCCCTCCATATGTTCCTCAATGCTCGCAAGCACGCAAACTTCCGTTGCACTTTTGAGCGCTACCTCCAAGTCTTCGTCGGTTTTTACGAACGGATAGGTATGACGGCCATTTGAGCCCGACTGCGGTTTTACGCACACGGTCCCCAGTTCGGACAGTACCTGCTTCGCACGGCGGTAGGTGCGTACGCTATAACTCTTCGGGACGGGAAGACCGAGCGTGCGAAGCGTACGCTTGAATGCCACTTTATCGTCCATATCAAGCGACTCGGTTTTCTCAAGTGCAGGCGGTATCGGGATACTCTGAAAAAAATGCCGTTTTCCGTTTATAAAAATTTCAAACATATCGCTTGGTTGTCCGAACAGGAAGAGCTGGCGCATGGGTATGTTTCGTGCGTTCGCTTCGCGCCATATGAGACGCGAGCGGTCCGAATGCGCTTTCCCGAGGTCTTCGCTAAGCGTAAGAAATCCAAACGTTTTTCCGAAGAAAAATGCAGCGCGCCCAAGTGTGCTTACGAGATATTCGCCGAACGTTGCAAAAAAACGAAGCACAGGAGCGTTTCGTATACTTCCAAGTTTTAGTGCGAGCACATCTGAGGAATTAGTAAGCCAGAGGGCGCTATGGCTCGCCTTGGCAAAGCCACATTCGATGCAATCTTTAGCAGAGGTGCTCATGGCGTTTCGTGGAGTATATCAAAAAAGCACGAAGCCCCTTTCGGGGCTTCGTGCAGGGATTCGTTCGAATCTAGTGTCCTCCTCCGATCATAGGCGTCGTGCTAATGAGTAACCTCTATAGTGTACTCCTAGTCGTCTGTATGTTTTCGTGTTCCTAGTGGATAACTGGAGGTATGGGTGCTCACAGGTTGTGCCACAGGATATTAGGAGTATCATTGTCTTGAGGTCGCATTGCCAGCCGAAACGGGCGGCTTTCTTTTTTGCCGATTTTGGCAGGGAAGTGAAGTTTGCTCGAAACTAATCAAACAACCATGGACGATACCCAGATGGACCCTATGGCACCAGCAATGGAGCCTGAAGTTACCGAAGAGGCTCCGGCAATGCCGGAAGAAGAAGCGGCTGCGTAAGCAGTTCTTCGTTACAACGCCCAGTCCCACGCGTGGGGCTGGGCGTTGTCCGTTGCAAAGTGGGGGAGTCGGCGCTTTAATACAGGTACTACTCTCATATGAGCGCCAACGGATTCGGGACTATTCAGGTTTTTGCGACCAACGTTGGAAAAGAACTTGCGGAGAAGATATGTCAAGACCTGGGGATAACTCTCGGCCAGGCGAGATTGGCGCGTTTTAAGGATGGGGAAGTAGACGTACAGATACTGGAGAACGTGCGCGGCAACGATATCTTCATCGTAGCTCCCACCCAGCCACCGGCGGATAACCTGCTTGAAGCAATTTTCCTCGCAGAAGCTGCACGTCTCTCCTCTGCCGGAAGAATTACGCTCGTAATCCCCTACTTCGGCTATGCACGCGCGGACCGGAAAGACGCCCCCCGCAAAGCCATTGCCGCTCGCCTTGCCTTTAAGATGCTCGAAGTCGCCCATCCGAACCGCTTCCTCATGCTTGATATCCATGCCGAGCAGACCCTGGCCACGGTCGAGTATGCGGTCACGGACCACCTCTACGGCTCAGCGGTCGGAGTCCCCCATTTGAAGAAACTTTTGGACGGAAAGGACTTCGTCATTGCCTCTCCTGACCGCGGCGGAGGCGCGCGCGCCATCAAGTACGCAACTCTGCTTGGTCACGATGATTTCGTATTCTTCTCCAAACAGCGCGCAAGCGCCGGTGAGGTAAAACAGGACTCCATTAAAATAATCGGTGATGTGAAAGGAAAGCTCGTGGTGCTCGTGGACGACATGATAGACAGCGGTGGCACGATGATTGCGGACGCGGCCGCCGCAAAGGCGGAAGGTGCGACCGAAGTGTGGGCGTTTGCCACCCACGGGCTCTTTTCCGCAGGAGCACTTGAGAGATTCAAAACAAGCGCGATAGACCGAGTATTCACCACCGACTCCGTGTACCACGACCCGAAAGAGCTTGCCGACGCGAAAGTAGAAGTCATTTCCGTATCCACGCTTCTTGCGAGCGCCATCAAGCGGACGCATGACGGGGAATCACTTTCTTCATTGATATAAAAAGAAATTTGACTTCCCTACTTTTCTAAACTAAAAATAACCTGCTGAGTCGGACAGCGGAATCCGATGTATCACGCCGAGGAGGCGGATATGATAACCACCCTGTACTATCCTAAGAGTTTCGTACTACGAGTGAAAGCGACCTTTCCGGACGACCTGACACTGCACGCGCTGCTTGATAGCGGTTCCAAAGAAGTCGGTAAGCATCTCGAAGACCTCGAGAAGCAGTTGACCGTCAAGACCACTTTTCACGCGGAATGGAGTCAGTGGGTCGAACTGAAGGAGGCTAACGCCCGGTAACACGAAACGAAGGGTGAAGCCCCCCATCTTCGATGACGGGGGGCTTTGCTTTGTATATCTCCGGTGCGAATAAAAATACTTCAGATACGAGGCGCGAGCGAGTAGCGAACGAGGCGTACAAGAGTACGACGAGTGAGAAACGGAGCGAGCAACAAAGTAGCTGAAGCTATTTTTAAAGCACTACTAACGAGTTTTAATCCACTGGTAAATATCTTCGAGCGCCTTCACCGCATCTCCCGCAGCGATGTTGTTCTGGTGGTAGAGCTCGTCCGTACAGTCTCCCGCAGCCCACACGCCCTCCACGCTCGTATGCTGATTCTTCGGGTCGGTGACGACGCGTCCTACTTCATCAAGTTTCACTAACTCTTTTGCGAAGTCGGTGTTCGGCATGACGCCTACTTCGACAAAGATGCCGGTCGTCGCAAGCTCGCGCTGTTCCTTGGTATCCAAGTCCTCTATAACGAGCGCGTTTACAAATTTCTCACCTTTTACTTCCACGGGAGCCGTATGGAGAAGCGCGGTCATCTTAGGGTTTGCGAGTACTTTTTCTACGGTAATGGCATCGGCCTTGAAAGAATGACGGCGGTGGAGGAGTGTGACGGACTTCGCGTAGGCGAGGAGCTGAGCGGCCGTTTCAAAGCCAGCATTCCCGCCGCCGATAACCACGACGTCTTGGTCGGCGAATAGAGGGCCATCGCATGAGGCACAGTAGGTGACGCCCTTATGCTCAAAGGCGTCTGCACCCGGTACTTCAAGGCGTCTGCGGGCCGCGCCCGAAGCGATAAGCACTGCAGTCGCTTCAAAGGACTTTCCTCCCGTTGTGGTCGCCTTGAATCCCCCATCCACTTTCTCAAGCTTTGCGACACGCTCCCCGATGACGCTTTCAAGCTTGTCTGCTTTATATGCTTCCAGATGCTCCTTCAGGGATTTTGCAAGGTCTGCGCCAGAAATATTTACCGTACCTATCCAGTTCTGTATACCTTCAGAAACGGTGGACTGTCCACCGATTTCTTCCGCGATGAGCACGCTTTTAAGATGCTTGCGAGCGGCATATACGCCCGCCGCTATACCTGCTGGTCCGCCCCCGATGATGATTAGATCGTTCATAGTCCGTGCAGTATATCAAAAAATTTATCTACCTGCTTCAGAACCTCCTACACCACCTTCTAAATGATATGATATATCATATCATTTTAATACAGGGGTATGTACCACAAGGTAAAGGAAAAGGCGGTCAACGAGCGTGAGATCTCGTTAACCGCCTCCTGCGCCCCTAGGCGACTTTTTTCGGACCCTACCAGTCCTTAGCTAGCTGAACCGCCATCGCCATTTTGGCGAATGAGAACGGTGCCGCCGTCGATGCCGTCGCCGTCGGGCTCCGGGTTGTATGTGTGTTGCGTGCGCATAATCTTTCTCCTTCTGCGCGTTGCACCAATTGTTTCAGCCGGAAATGCACCGGCCTCCACATATAAAAGACTACACCTCAGTAAGTAAAAAACAACGCAGGTTTCCTTTTCCCACGGAGCGAGGAGTGCGGTTCGGAAGATTCGGAAGAGTAGAGAAGCTGGTCAGGCATGGTGTTTTGGTATCCCTATGCGCGAAGCGCTATACCAAAACCTGACCGCGGAACTTAGAAAACCACCCGCTGGGGTGGTTTTCGCTCTTCCGAACTGCGCTCCGAGTGGAGCTATTTTTTGTTGCGACGGAGGAAGCTCGGAATCGCTCCACCCCATGAGTCATCATCTTCCACAATCGGTTTTATGACCTCTACCGGCTTCTCGCTTCTGGCAGTCACGATAGGCTCCGGACGCTCTTTCTTCGGCTCATCATCAAGAGTAGCGGCCTTCTCGGGCTTTGGCATTTCGTTATAAATCTTGCCACGGACCTGTTCCTGCTCCTGCTTTGGCATGGAGAAAAGGGAACGCTCCGCAGGCGCGAGGTGCGACACAGCGCCTTCCATCGCGTGTTCTGGGAAACCGGTCGCGATGACGATGATGCGGATTTGACCTTTCTTAAGCTTCTCGTCGCGCATGATACCGAAGATAATCTTCGCGTTCTTATCAACCGACTCGCCGATGACTTTTGCCGCTTCCTGGACTTCCAAGATACCGAGGTCTTCGGCACCGGCGACGACGAAGAGGATACCTCGTGCGCCATTGATGGAAACATCGAGCAATGGGGAATTGACGGCGGCTGCGGCGGCGTCGCGTGCGCGGTTGTCACCCTCGGCGACACCAATACCCATGAGGGCCGGACCTGCGCCTTCCATAATCGCCTTGATGTCGTTGAAGTCGGTGTTGATTTCTCCCGGAGTAGTGATGACATCAGAGACGCCTTCCACCGCCTGACGGAGGATTTCGTCACAGAGCGCAAACGCGCTCTTTGCGGTCGTGTTCGCTTCGACGATAGAGAGGAGCTTGTCGTTCGGAATGACGAGGAACGCATCCACTTCTTTTTTCAGTTCGGAGAGGCCGCGGTCGGCTATTTCCGAGCGCTGTGCGCCTTCAAAAGCAAACGGCTTAGTGACCACGGCGACGGTGAGTGCGCCGAGCTCTTTTGCGATTTTTGCGACGATAGCGGATGCGCCGGTGCCGGTGCCACCGCCCATACCGCAGGTGATGAATACCATGTCGGAACCCTGGAGCGATTCCTGGATTTCCTGGCGCGTTTCTTCTGCTGCACGACGTCCGAGTTCCGGATTCATACCAGCACCAAGTCCGCGAGTCAGGTTCTTTCCGATGTGGATTTTGCGCTTTGCGAGAGAACGGTGGAGGTCTTGGGCATCAGTGTTTATCGCGACGAACTCTACGCCTTTCACTTTGCAGTTGATCATGTGATTCACTGCATTTAGTCCGGAACCGCCCACTCCGACGACGCGGATGCGCGCAAAGGTCTCAATCTCTGGAATGACGCGTTTAGACATAGGTAGGTTTTATAAAAATAAGGGCCCGTAAATAGTACTCCCGCAAAAGAGCTTTTCTTCGGAACGCTGTGCCCGCACAGTTGATTTATCATACTCCTCGGCGTAGCAGGTGCAAATGTTGCCACTACCTATGTAAATGTGTTCTAAAAGTCCTCGCTTGCCGGACTACTATCGTTCAGGCGAAGACACCCTGCACTACCGTAGTCCGCCGCTCGTCTCCCCATAAGAATAGGGACCCATATCCTAAGAATTTTGGGGGTACCCCCATTCCTATGGGGGAAGCGAGCGGCCGATTATGTAAGCGAAGTTGTCTTCAACTGAGCAAAAATAATCGGGTAAGCGAGCTATGGAAGGAACTGACGGAAAAAGCGCTTCAGCATCTTACCTGCCTCCGTAACGGTCGCGTTCCCACGCCGCGGAGCGTCTGTGTCTCCAGTAAGGCCCCAGAGTGCGATGCCGTAGGCGACCGCCCAGGTGGCGTCGCGCACCTTCGACTCCCCCGCTACCTGCATTTCCGCGATGCGTGAAGGGAGTGCGAGCGTGCCTTTCGCTATGTCCGTGATGGAGCCTTGGCCCGAGCCTCCGCCTGAAAGGATGATGCCGGCAGGGAGGTTGCCACGCTTACCGAGCGCTTTCAGATGCTGGTCGATGAGATTGAACATGGCGCGGAATTTCGAAGCGATGATATCGTCCACTTTTTTCTTCGGATACATCGCACCCGAAAGACGACCCATCTTTATGCGCTCCGCGTCTTCAAGCGATACTCGGAATCCGAGTGCGAGTTCATCCGTGATGGATGCGCCACCCGACGGAAATACTTTTACGGATACGGGTACGTTTTCGTCGTACACGACGATGGAGAGCGTTTCGGCGCCGATGTTCGCCAACACGCAGCCTTTCATCTTCTGGTCTTTCGAGAGAGTGACGTATGAGCCTGCGAGAGGAGATGCCATGCAATCGAGCACTTCCACATCCGCAGCTTCCACCGCGTTCGTGAGCGTGTCGGCGTGGCTTTCAAGGCAGGTGATAAAAAGATAGTCGCCTTCAAGGCGCGTACCGCGTAGTCCAATCGGGTCACCAAGCACCTTGTTCCCATCGACGCGGAATTCAATGGGGATTTCGTGGAGGATACGGCGGTTTAAAAATTGCGGCTGCGCGACGTGTCGGGCGCTCTCAAGCGCCTTTTCCAAATCAAGGTCGGTGACTTCCTGATCGGCCCGCGAGATGACTGACGTACCGGTAGCGCGCGCCTCATCAAGGGAAATACCGCCGATAGCGAGGAACGCGTTCTTTATGGGGATGCGCGCGATGTTTTCCGCTTGGCGGCGCGCATTTTTCACGGTCGCTGCGACGTCCTCCGCGTCGACCACGTAGCCGTGGCGCATACCCGCAGACGAGGCAAGACCGGTACCGATGATTTTAAGCTCTGACGACTTACCGGTTACGACCTCTTCAACGACCACGACTTTCGTCTGGTGCGTTCCGATGTCTATTCCGGTTGCTATTCGTCGAGGCATGTGGAGCATTTCGCGAACTACTAATAATGCGAGCAAGCAGTGCTCGTTCCTTCTTCTCCATTGTAGGCCCGTGTGGGTATCCTTTCAAATGCATGAGTGCGTGGATAAACAAAAAGCCGACGAATTGCGAGTACGGCATGTCGTAGGAAGGTGCTTGCTTTTCCGCTTCTTCAAGGCAAATAATGATTTCCCCACTTCTCTTTCCGGTTTCGTATGAGAGTACATTTGGTACGTATTTTTTTCGACGCAGATTCCAGTTCAAGGTCTTTGCGCGCGTCGCGCCCGCAAACACCAGAGAGATATCCCAAGCAGGCAGTACGGCTTTTACCGCTTCCTCGTACGCAAAACGAGGCGCAGGGCGCCTCGTCATGTTCCGTGTATCAAGAGTACTCATCAGGGGATGAGCCGGGGAAGCGAATTAACGCTTGCGACCCTTTCCGCGAGGAGCCGAAAGGTCAATCTTTCCGAGCTTTACGAGCTCATTGAACTTAGCGCGGCGCTCGCCGGAAACCATGGCGCGCTTATGGTCGACGTTCTTCGACTTCTGGCGTTCAAAGTACCGCTTCTTGCGCATCATGCGCACGAGGTTAAGACCCTGCGCGCGGCGGGAAAAGCGTCGGATAAGAGAAGCGGCGGATTCGTTTTTACCGCGCTTAACCTCTACGCGTATAGCGTTCATCATAGTGAAACTAATCTACCACGCGCACTCTATGTGTGCAACAAAATAATCTTGTATCTTGACTCCTATCATCTGGGGTCCCCATTCCTATGGGGGAGCGAGCGACGAGGACGAAAATGAGGACGTCTCGTCCGAGTGGGAGTCTTCGGTAAGCGAGCTAAGCTACTGCCCTTAAACGGTCTACCAGAGTGTCGAACGGAATAAACGTCTCGGTATGGGTCGCGCGCTCCCGGAGGATGACTGAGCGCTCGAGTGCCTCTTTTCGGCCCATGATGACAAGGTAGCGGGGGTTCAGCTCGTCGGCGACGCGCATCTGCTCAGTGAGGCTTTCAACACCGAGTACCTGGGTCATCGGGATGCGCGCCTTACGGAGGCTATCCGCCATTTTTATGCTTTCGCGCTTCGCTTCGTCGCCGATGTGGACGAAGACGAACCGAGGCGTGCTTTTTTCCTTTACGGGAGTTATGGAAGGTCCTTTCTTTCCTCCTGTAAGCGCGTCGGCAGTGATGCGGATAACGGCACCCACTGAGGAAGGAATCGATTTGAAGAAGTGCTTCGCGAGGTCGTTGTAGCGGGAGCCCCATGCGTTGAAGCGTTCGCCTGCCGTGACTTCAAAACAGGTTTCATTCCAAGTACCGCCGCGCGAAAGAAGCTGAGGTGCAAGTTCGTACGGAGTCTCGGTCGATTCAAGGTACTCAAGCACGGATTCGAAATGCTTGCGGCTCGCTTCCGAGAGATGGTCGGTCGAGCTTGGAAGGCCGTCGCATTCAGGGGTTGCAATCAAGAGCTCGGCTGCGGCGAACACGTCTTTCTTTGCGCAGTCGGTGCACTCTGCCGGAAGCGTATTACCGCGCTTGCGGAAGAATGACGCAAGCTCGCGCGCAAGACGGCCGCGCGTCTCGCGATCGCCCATGGAATTGAGACGGAGACGGGAATCGAGTTTCGTGATGTCGGTTGCAAGCGAACGAATCGCGCGTATAAGTACGGCATCCGCAATCGCGCGGTCAGCGCCGAGCGCGTGGAATTGGATAACGATTTGTTTCGGAGCCTGGCGTCCTGCCGTGATGTTCGTGTGCCAGAGAAAGAGCGGACGGCCAAGCGAAGGGGCAAGCCCCGCATCGCGCACCTGCTTCAGAAATGCGGCTACTTCGCGCGCGTGCGGGTCGAGTGTGTCGACGGCGAGACTTTCCGGGTATGCCGCCTTAGTGCCGTTTCCGCGGTTTTTATGCGCCGCGGAAGCAAGTGATTCAAATCCGTAGTAGGTTCCCACCGCATGTGCGCGGCGTAGTACGTCGGAAGGTTCTATCGTAAGCGTGCTCATTGTGGAAGTACGACGGCTCCAGGAAGCACGCCCGCCTGTGCTACCGGATATACGCGAAAGTATGCGCGACCAATGATGTCTTCTTTCGGAAGCGGGCCCCACACGCGCGAGTCCGAGCTTTTCGGGCGATTGTCGCCCATAACGAAGTACTGCTCATTGCCCAGCATGGCGTCGAGTGTGTAGGTAGCGTCCTCGTCGATAACGTACGGCTCAGCCAAGGTCGTTTTTTCCCCGTTTACGTGGGTGACCGTGACGATGCCGCGTTCTATGGACACCGTTTCTCCTGGGAGGCCGATGATGCGCTTGATATAGAAAACGGACGGATTGCCTGGATAGCGGAACACGACGACATCGCCGCGAACGGGGTTGTTGAAGCGGTAGGAAATTTCATCGATGATGAGGTAATCCTTGTCTTTAAACGTAGGGTACATGGAGAGTCCCTCGACGACGAACGGTTGTGCGATGAAGACGCGCACCGGAACGACTATAAGCACCGCGAGAATCACTAGTGTGAAAATCTCCTTAAGTGCTCGCATTGCAACGCATTGTACGCCTCACTTTTTTCCGTGCAAGTTTTCATTCGCTTGCTCAAAATAAAAGGCAGCATCGCCTTACAGGGCGCACGTTGCGTGTTGTCGCCGTATAGCAGAAAATCCTTAAAGCGCTTCGCTAGTCAGGATTTTCCGATACGGCTCTGCACGCAACGGCTGCTTTCAGGAAGCCTTTTATTTTGAGCAAGCTCATTCCATGTGTATATGATGCACGTGATAGAATCGAGCCATCATGGGATTCGTCATCATGGGCCTTGGAAATACGGGTAAGGAGTATGAGAAGACGCGACACAATGCGGGTCGACTCGCGGTAGAGCTTTTTGCGAAGAAGAACGACTTCCCTGCTTTTGTATTGAATAAGACGGCAAAGGCGCTCGTGTCGCAGGGAGTGCTCGACGGGGAAAAAGTCACGCTCGTACTTCCGGAAACGATGATGAATTTATCGGGGAAGTCGGCACCCGCATTCGTGAAGAGTGTGAAAGCAGCGAAGCAGCTTTTGGTAGTGCAAGACGAGCTGGATTTGCCGCTTGGAACTTTGAAAATGGTATTCGGTAGGAACTCAGGCGGACACAAGGGAGTGGAAAGCATCATGCGCGCACTGAAAACGAAGGATTTCGCCCGACTACGTATCGGGATTTCAGGAGCGGGGAAGAAGCATCAGGCAAAGAAACCGTCGGGAGAGGAAAAGGTGGTGAAGCACGTCATCGGGAAATTCAAACCTGCCGAAGAAGCGGTACTGAAGAAGTCGCTTAAGCATTCTGTAGAGGCCATGACCTATTTCGTGACGGAAGGAATCGAAAAGGCTACAATGGAGGCTAATACACGGTAGGTATGCAATTGGGATTTGAAATTTTCCGGACACGTTTTGCCCGCGACATTGTCGCGGAGTTTCTTCCAGCAGTAGGCACCTCGAACAAGGTCGCCATACTTTCAAGTGGTGCGCCGGGGTATCCGGGCGGGAAGCGCGAGCTCATGGAGATGCTCTCGAAGCGCGGGTACTGGGCTATCGTGCCTCGCTATCGCGGTACGTGGGAGAGCGACGGCACATTCCTCGAGTTCCCGCCTTCCGAGGACATCAAACTCATTATGGACGAGGTGGGTACGGAATTCGTGGACGTATGGAGCGGCACCGAGCATCGAGTGCATGAGCCTGAGTTCTATCTTCTGGGCGGATCTTTCGGCGGACCGTCCGCAGTACTGAATTCCGCTGACCCGAGAGTAAAGAAAGCGGTCGCTATTTCTTCCGTTGTCGATTGGCGTGAGCAAGAGCATACGGTGGAACCGCTCGACTTGATGAATGAGTACGTTCCAAAGGCGTTCGGCGTCGCCTACCGAGCGGGCGATGGGGCATGGCAGAAACTTGCTGAAGGAAATTTTTACAATCCGGTGACGGAACGCGAAAAAGTGGACGGCAAAAAACTCATGTTCATACATGCTGCGGACGACCGGGTCGTGCATGCGGCACCCGCACGTGCGTTTGCGAAAGAAATCGGCGCGCAGTACATCGAGCTCTCGTCTGGCGGTCATATGGGCGTAGGGAAGGCGCATGAGCCACACCTGTGGAAGCACATAGAGAAGTTTTTGAAAGCAAAATAAAAGGGAGCGCATGCATTCAGTATGAATGCATGCGCGAACACTTTCGCAAGACTTTAAGGGGAGTGAATGTGCGTAAAGCGCACATTCACGGACACTTACGCATAAAATTTGACGGTCTTTACCGCGTCAAATTTTAGGCGCTCGCGGGCATTCTTCGAAAAAGTTAGGCGTCGTTAACATCCCGCTCGTACCTTTAAATTTCTCCACAATAGGTGCATACTCTGCGCCAGAGTGCGGAGGACTGTTCTATGAAAAAGACACTGACCACTCTCGTAGCGTTCAGGGCATTCTTGGACGAGCACGGAATCGACTACTCGACGTGGGGTGAAGGCCCTACGAAGACGGTCGAACGACTTTTCTATGAGTACTTGTCGGGCGAAACGACGTTCATCTTGCGAAAAAAACGCCTGCTACGCGTAGTAAAACGGGTGCAAATCCTCGTGTACTACAAGACCCGCAAGGGTACGCTTTTCAAGCTCATTGAGAAGCGTCAGGTATTTAGAAACGGAGGAGTGCGCATGCGCTCCCGCAGGCGAAGCCTGAGCGAGAAGATGCCTGTTGGGGAAAAGGGTATGGACGCAGCAATGCGCGCCTTAAAAGAAGAAATCGGCGTCGCCGGTCTCGACCCCACCGTCTTTAAACAGCTCAAATCAATCAGGCAGGGAAAGCCGAAGAGCTCGAGGTCCTACCCAGGACTTCCGAGTATCCACTTCGGTCCCCGTTTCAAAGTCATGATGCCTAGTGCGTTCTACGAGCGCGCAGGGTATGACGAAGTGCAGCAAGACAAGACGACCGAATTCCGTTGGCGTGTGATGCGCAAGCGGAAGTAACGGAAAACGCCGGCCCCCACTTGGGCCGGCGTTCACCATGTATATCTTGTGTCAGTTTTTACCGCGACGCCTGATTTTTACGAAGAGAGCCCGCGTAAAAATCATGCGAAAGTGTCCAGTAGAAATTCGTTCCGAATTTCTACTTACCCTTTTTCTTCGGACCGGTAAACGCAAGCGTCATGCGCTGGTCTTTCGGTTCAAATACTTTAATGGAGAACGGATAGGTCTTGCCTAGTTCGAGGTTCTCACGAAGTTCCGCAGGGGATGCGAATTCCGAGATGTGCACGAGACCGGCCACGCCTTCCTCAACGGAGGCGAGTGCGCCGTGCTTGTTGTATTTGATGACGACGCCGTGTACCTCCATACCCTTCTTGTAGCGTTCCGTAGCTGCCTTCCAAGGATTTTCCTTGAGTGCTTTGACGGAGAGCGATACCTTGCCGTCCTTGATTTCAATTACCTTCACACTCACTTTGTCGCCGACTTTGAAGAGAGCACGAGGGTCTTCGACGAGGCCCCAATCAAGCTCGCTGATATGCACGAGCCCTTCAAGACCTTGCTCGAGCTTCACGAAGATTCCGAAATCAACGGCGCCCGTGACTTCGCCCTCAACCGTGTCACCCACCTGGTACTTGTCGATGAGAGACGTCTTTTCTTCGTCCTCAGCGCCGGTGCGCTCAGAGAAGATAAGTTTACCTTCCTTTGCGTCCGCCGTGATAACGCGGACCGAGAGCGGCATACCCACAAGCTTGCCGAGTTCGCCGAGAATCTTTTCCTTATCTCCTTCAGGTACGCGCGGGTAGTGCTCCTTGCCGAGCTGGCTTGCAGGGAGGAAGCCCTGGATGCCCTGCCACGTGAGGATGAGGCCGCCCTTGTTCGCCTCTTCGACGATGAGCGTGTAGACCGAGCCTGAAAGGATAGCCTGTTCCGCTTCGCCCCAGATAGCCGCCTGACGAGCTTCCTTGAGGGAAAGCTCGATGTAGCCTTCGATGCCGGACGGGTCTACGACTTTTGCCGTAATCTGGTCGCCCGGGTTCGCCTTGCGGAGCACGTCTGCGGCGTTCAGGTATTCGCGACCGTAAATGATACCGGTACCAAACGGTGGGAGGTCTACGTAGAGGCGTCCGCGCACGAGCGCGATGATGGTGCCTTCGATGATGTCGCCCGCCTTTGGAGGAGTCGCGATGGAATCAATAAGACCGGCCATCGGGTGGCCTTCGGCAAGGATAATGGTAACGGGTTCAATTTTCTGCACGTCCGCTTTTGGAGCGGTAGTTTCTTCTGACATATGTTTTTGTATAGAATCGAGAGGGTCTGCACCGCGGGTACTTTCCATGTCAAGGTGACACCTTGACATGAGAAGAGGGTTAGCCCGCTTGCGCCTTACGCACGCCACTCTTGACCTTCGGACTATAGCATAGGTCGTATAAAACAAAAGGCCCGAAAGCGCTTTGCTTTACGGGACCTTGCGGCTCCAGTGGGGAGGTCTTTGTCTGACCTCCCCACCTTCGCATAGACGACCAGCTGGGGTTGGGGCTGGGTGCTGGCCGCCTAAGAAGAACTTGTGTAAGCATCATATATCAAGTATGAAAATTGTCAAGTCTTGCTTGCCTATATACAAGAAAGGCTCGCCCGAAAGCGAGACCCTTGTTGGACGTGTGGGGAGCGATTGTGGTCGCTCCCACACAGCCCCTTTCCTAAAACTGGCTCTCTCGAGCTCTTCCTTCAGCCGAGGGCTTCAGGCATTCCGTTTCAGCTCTATGCTGGCATTGCCCGATGCGTGGGACTAGCCGGCGCCGCTGAAGTCCTTCACGGCCATTGCGTTATCGATCTTGGCGCCTTGCTGCTGTTGCATCGCCGTCTGGGCGAGCTTGGCGGTTGTCGCAGGATCGTGGACTTTACGGATTGTGGCCATTGGAGTGTCTCCTCTAGACCGTTTCAGGGAACCCCTTTTCAGGGTTGCTTCAGTTCGGGATATGCACCCTCACCTCCACAAAAAAGAGCCTACTCCTCTATCTCAATTCTGCAATAGCGTAGGGGTGCGTATAAAAAACGAAAGGCCCGCATGAAGCGGGGCCTTGTGCGCGTGCGGGGCAGAAAGGAAGTAATGAACTGAGCCCGTTCATCCTTTTCCTCTCTGCACCGGCTTACCGTGTGTGTATGGTCGAGCCCACTAGCTTCCATCAACCTTTTGGGTATCAGGGCTCTTTTGGGTGCTCGGCGTTTCGTCTCCCTATATCATGTCTGATCACGGATCATCAGATGGCGGCCTGCGCGACGTCGACGGTTGCTTGCGTTTGCGCAAGACGGGTCGGATCATGCTGGTGCTTCATCTTTTTCACCTCCTTCCTTTGTCGGGTGGACGAGCCGAACGGAATACCTTCCGAGCGGTAGTGGCGATACTACTCCTATGTATTACAAATGCAATAGGTCTTATCTGGATAAAAAATGCGCACGGCGTCGCCGTGCGGTTTTATATGCAAAAGGGAAACCGGACGGAGGCTGCGCGACTCTCGGAAGAGTTGCGGAGCGCCGCCCGGTCCAATCCCTACTTACGCGAGTACTACGTAGGGACTGTGTACCCCAGCCTTATCCGATACACGTCCGGCGTGTCCTGTCCGGAAGTGTGAGTCGGTAGACCGACTCGATGGGTGGACCCGTTGCTTGCTTTGTGTCGGCCATCAGTGATGACTCCAAACACGACCTAGTTTCTAGGTGAAGCGGAGTAGCTGCCACGCGTACCCCTACCGGACACGTCCTGCTTACGCTCAGACGGCCGGTACCTCAATGGTCTATGTAAAAGCAAGACATTGCAAGGGAAAAACCGTATGTACGCCGCACGGGAATCGCGGTATAATTTCCCGCATCATGGTTATCACCCACCACGGCGGTCAGTGCTTCAAAGTGACGTTCGGCGACCTCACGCTCGTGTTCGACCCAATTTCAAAAACGGGCACCCTACCGGGAGTTCGCTTCGGTGCAGACATTGCACTTGTTTCGCGCAATCATCCGGATATGAATGGTGTCGCGGAAGTCACCTATGGGGAAAAAGAACCGTTTGCGATTGCGGGCCCTGGAGAGTACGAGTACGGAGGAGTCACGGTGCAGGGCTTTCTCACGAAAAGCGAGTACGGACTTGCAAAAGGCCAAGCCGATGCGGTCAATACCATATATAGCGTGAAGCTTGAAGGTATGACCATCGTCCACCTCGGTGCGCTCTCAGACACGACCCTTCCAGCTGACGCCAAAGAAGCCATCGATGAAATCGACGTACTATTCCTCCCGGTAGGAGGCGACGGAGTGCTTGATGCCGCACAGGCGGCGAAGCTTGCGACCATGCTTGAGCCGAAGCTCATCGTGCCGATGCATTGGAGCGGTATGGGCGCCGCCAAATCACTTGAGGCGTATATTAAGGAAGAGGGCGGTAATTCCGAAAAAGTAGACAAACTCACCCTGAAGAAAAAAGATGTCCTTGACAAGGATGGTGATATAATGGTGATAACACCGTAACCGTATGGATATACGCGACTACATCGAGGAACTGCGAAGGAAGCCGGAACATATCCGACAACGAATTGCCATCGGGAGCTCAATCGGTATCACCGGTCTCGTATTTGTCGGATGGCTCACCGCGCTCACGACTTCCGGAACACTCGCGAGCCAGCCGACGATAGCGGACGCGCATGAAGCGGAACAAATGAGTGCGGCGGTAGAGGCGACCAAGTCCAATTTTTCTGAACTACTCGGCGCCGTCGGTTCTATCCAGGCTCCGTCGCAAAATGAGGGCGGACTCCAGATAGTGGATGCGACTACGACCACGACGTTTGATACGCCTTCAGACCCGCTTGAAGGCAAGACGGTGATACCGTTTTAATAAAATGTTATGAGTAGAACGAATTAGATTTTATTAACCCAGCCCCACTTTCCAACATGACAACTTTTTATGTCGTTTTAAGTTTAAAACTCGGAAACCGTTCTTTCGGTAGTAGAACGACGTATGTGGAAAGTGGAGCTGGGTCTAAGATTTCTTAACTCGCTTCGCTCTAACGAAATCTAAGATGGCAAAAAAAGAGGTACAACCTGAAGAACCGATGACGGTTGCAAATGTCATAGACCAGTCGATTACGACCGAGATGCGCTCGAGCTATCTCGACTACGCGATGTCGGTCATCACCTCACGTGCCTTGCCGGACGTGCGCGACGGCTTGAAGCCGGTGCATCGCCGCATCCTCTACGCTATGCGTATGACCGGACTCACGCCTACGGCGAAGTTCCGCAAGTCGGCTACCGTAGTGGGAGAAGTGCTCGGAAGTTACCACCCGCACGGCGATGCGTCCGTGTATGACGCGATGGTGAAGCTCGCGCAGGATTTCTCCACCCGCTATCCGCTCGTCGCCGGCCAAGGTAACTTCGGTTCCATCGACGGAGACCCGCCTGCAGCCTACCGCTACACCGAAGCGAAGATGTCGCGCCTTGCGGACGAAATGCTCCGTGACCTTGAAAAGGAGACCGTCACCTGGTCCCCGAACTTCGATGGAAGCAAGCAGGAACCGAACGTGTTGCCGGCTGCTGCCCCGAATCTTCTTTTGAACGGCACGCTCGGGATTGCGGTCGGTATGGCGACAAACATTCCGCCACACAATCTCCGCGAAGTCGTGGACGCCTCCATCCATCTCATAGACAACGACGATGCGACGACCGACGACCTGTTGGAATTCGTGAAGGGTCCGGACTTCCCGCTCGGCGGCATTGCCTTCAATCAGACCGACATCAAGCAGGCGTACACGAGCGGTCGCGGTGGCGTGGTGTGTCGCGGTGTTGCGGAAATCGTAGAGGACAAGAAAGGAAGCTCCATCATCATCACGTCCATTCCGTTTCGCGTAAACAAGGCGGACCTCATAACGCGCATCGCTGACCTTGTGCGCGACAAGAAGCTTGAAGGTATCAAGGACCTGCGAGACGAGTCCGCTGAAGACATCCGCGTCGTGGTGGAGCTTAAGGGTACCGCGCACCCCCAGGCC
>JALHPI010000004.1 GCA_022842585.1 Minisyncoccota bacterium
TCCGTAGGTCAGACGATTGCGCGGGCAGAACTGCAGAAGGCCGAAGCGGAAGTTGCGCGCATCCGCTCGGAGATTGAGAAGCGTACGCTCCGTGCGCCGTTTTCAGGCGTAGTGACTGCCGTGGATGTGGAAAAGGGCGGCGCAGTGAGTTTGAGTAATTCGGCAGTCTCGCTCATAAGTGCTGGGGATTTGGAAATCGAGAGCTTCATTCCGGAGATTAATATTTCAAACCTCTCGGTAGGGGACCCAGCACTCGTCACGCTTGATGCGTATGGGGAGGCGGCGACGTTTGGGGCGAGAGTCGTATCCATTGACCCTGCCGAAACGGTGCGCGACGGACTATCCACCTACCGTGTGAAATTCCATTTTGATGCGCAGGACGAGCGTATTCGTCCGGGCATGACGGCAAATATTGTGGTCACCACGGACGCGCGTTCGGGTGTTATCGCCATTCCGCAGGGCGTGGTTAAAGAGGAAAACGGCAGAAAGACCGTCACCGTGCTTGAGGCAGGCAAGAAACAGACTCGCACTATTACGACGGGCGCCGTATCTTCGCTTGGCACTATAGAGGTGCTTTCAGGACTTTCTGCAGGCGATATCCTTTTGATTAAAGAATAAGTCCATGAAGCGACTTTCTCGGTTTTTTCTAAACGCTCGCATAGGGTTCTTTCTTGCTATCCGCCAGCTCTCGCGTGCCTCGCTGTGGACGAATGGTCTCATCGTGTTCGTGATGGTGCTTACGTTCCTAAACTTGGTAGTGGTCTCAGGTATTCTCGTTGGTCTTATACAAGGGTCGGTGGATGATACCCGCAAACAATTTACGGCGGACGTGGTAGTCTCCACGCTTCCCGATAAGAAGTACATAGAGAATAGCCAGAATATCCTCGGCATCCTCGATACCATTCCTGAGATAGAGTCCTACACCGCCCGCTATAGCGAGGGCGCGAGTCTTGAGGCGAACTACCTCACGAGGCGCGACAAGGATAAGCCGGACATTGCGGGTACGGACTTGATAGGCGTGAACCCCGTTGCAGAAGATGCGGTGACGGACCTTTCCTCACTCGTCGTCGAAGGGAGCTACCTCAGTCCGGGAGACGTGGACCAGATTCTCGTCGGGAGTTTCCTGCTCGCTCAGTACAATCCGGTAGAGGCGCCGGGATTTGAAGCACTTGAAAATGTCGGCGTCGGTACGAAAATCAGACTCAAAGTAGGGGAGGTGACGCGGGAAGTGACGGTGAAAGGAATCGTGGACACGAAAGTGGACGAAGTAAGTCGCCGCGTCTATATGGTGGACACGCAGGTGCGCAGTTTCATAGGGCGCACGGATGGCAACGTAGATCAGGTTTCCATCCGTCTCAAAGACGGAGTGGACCCTGCAGTGGTTCGTGATGAGATATTGCGGAGCGGGGTGGGGAATGATGCGAAAGTGCAGACGTTTGAAGACGCGCTCCCGCAGTTTCTCAAAGACATCATCGCGACCTTTGGATTGCTTGGTAGTGTGTTCAGTTCCGTCGGTCTCGTCGTCTCTTCTATCACCATATTCATTGTGATATTCATAAACGCACTGACGCGCAGAAAGTTCATCGGTATCTTAAAAGGCATTGGCGTTACCGGCCGTGCCATCGAGTTCTCCTATGTATTCCAATCCATCTTCTATGCGGTCATCGGTTCGGTCATAGGACTCCTGCTCCTCTATCTCGTGCTCGTACCGGCGATAGCGGCAAACCCCATAGATTTTCCTTTTTCCGATGGCATCCTCGTGGCCCCGCTAGGGGAGACGTTTGCCCGTATTGGGCTTCTGGTCTTCGCCACGTTGATTGCCGGATATATTCCGGCACGGATGATTGTGCAGAAAAACACGCTTAATTCCATTCTTGGGCGCAACTAATACTCGTATGATTACCGTCACCGGATTAAAGAGAAGTTTCAAAACAGCCGCGGGAGAGACGCATGTCTTGAAAGGTATAGATTTTTCCGCAGAGTCGGGAGAGTTTGTCGCCGTGATGGGACGCTCGGGTGCGGGTAAAAGTACCTTCCTGTATCAAATCAGTCTGCTCGACGAGCCAAACGAAGGCTCTATCGTCATAGATGGGCGCGACGCGCTATCGATGAGTGCTGAAGAAAAGACCCGCTATCGTTTGAATACGTTTGGATTCGTGTTTCAGGACTATGCACTTTTGCCTGAGCTTACGGCGCTTGAGAACGTAGCGCTTCCGCTTCTGATGCAGGGCCTACAGAGAGCAACTGCCTACGAAAAGGCGCTCGACGCGCTCGTGCGTGTGCGCCTCGACCACCGGTCGGGGAATGTCCCAAGCCAGCTTTCAGGAGGGGAACAGCAGCGCGTCGCGATAGCGCGCGCAGTGTCCCACAATCCGGCCATCCTCTTTGCAGACGAGCCCACCGCAAACCTTGATAACGAATCCTCGCTTGCAGTGCTTGCCATATTTGAAGAGCTTCACGAAGCAGGGCAGACGATTATCATGGTGACCCACGAAGAAGAATTCGCTGCAGCCGCAAAACGACTGGTGAAAATAGATGATGGGCGGGTGATATACGACGGGCCGATGACGCTTGTACGTACGAAATAAGGGAAAAGAAAACGGCGGGCCTTGTGGGGCCCGCCGCGCTCTAGTGAAAGTGCTGTACCGCTAGTGTGCTGCGGCGTGCGCCTCTGGCGTTTCAAACGTCTTCTGCGTTGCCCGCATGAAGATAAGAACTGCCAGAAGGTCGGCGACCACAGCCAGGGCAACTTGTGCGCCCACGATGTAGGAGAGCCACGTCGGCGAGAACCCACCCGTGAACACTAGTGTCCCCAAGATAATCAGGGGGACGGCGGGCATGAGCGAGGTGCCGAAATCAGCCCCCGCACGGATCATACTGCCGCCGGTGGTATACAACACTACAAGCAGAGTGACGATTTGGATGATCACGTAGAAAAGGCTGTAGATGCCGAAGCCGGCCAGCACTGCGACAACACGCGACTCGTCAGTGGTCCAGAAATAGAGGATCCATGCACTGACGAACGTATATAGCAACGACGAACCGTTTCCGACTGTTAACCACAAGAAAAATTTTGCGATGCCGACGCTAATAGCAGTAGCGATGCCACCAAAACTCTTCCGACCTTCCGACGCTTCCGCGCCAGCTACTCTGTTGTTGGTCATTTCTGACCTCACTTTCTTTGTCTATATTTACAGCCCCTACTTCGAGGGGTACAGGCGTACTATGCGACAGTAAATTCCTCTAGTCAACAATCTTGAAATTTCACGTATTTGCATGAGAAAAGGGCCGCCCGGCATGCCGGACGGCCCTCATAGTCTCTCGTTATTGGTTGTGTGTGGCTCTTAGGCCGCTGCCTCCTCGCGCCGTTCCGGAAGTTGTGCACGTCCGGCGTAGTGATTGATGATGGCCCAGGTTGTGAGAACCCCGGCCAACAGCGCAAGCACTACAAGTGCGAGGACGACGACTGCCGCCGCTCCGTTCCTGCTTCCGCCCCGCGGGGCGAAAAATGACTTGACCGCGTCCGCAGCCTCAGGCATGCCGCGCATGGCGCCCATGGTGTTGTGCACCTGAGCGTACGTGTTCCATGCGGCGACGCCCATGCTCGGCAAATCGCGTCGGCGCCAGGCGGCGACGAGCGAATGCACCCAGATCACCAACCCTGAGAGGAGGATGCCTGGGATGAGCACGAGATACCCGAGGGAGAGGCCGGCCGTCACTGCTTCGACAGTGAGGAGTTGCGTCAGTTGCGGTTCCTCGAGGATTTCCCGCGCGAGCGGGATCCAGTACGGTTGCGTCGCAAACGCGCCGAGAAGAAGGGCGATGAGGTAGCACCAGCTGAAGCCGCTGGCGGACATCACCGCACCTGACCAGACGACGACCCTTTCGAGGCCGCCCATCTGCTTCGTTTCTGCCCACACAAGGCCCACCTGCCTGGCATTAAACCAGGAGATGAAGAGGTTGAGGAGCCAGATGCCCCCAACGAGAAGCCACGGAATTGCGTCCATGGTGTGTACCTCTTTACGCACGTGTTTCTGAAAAGTACCCGGAACGGTGTGCGTATCCGCGCCGGAAATACTATGTTTCAAAATATAATCACTGTCAAGTATCTCGGCTCGCCGGCGTTTCGCCGTTGAAAACGGTGAGTAGGGAAAGTGAAGAGTTAAACACAGGTCGGCGCCCACGGCGCTTCCGCCGTAGATTCGGATGCTATGCTTATGAGTATGAAAAAGACGAAAAAAATGATGAAGCGAAAGCCGGTGGCTAAAAAGAAGCCGGTTGCAAAGCGAAAACCAGCTCCGAAGAAGAAATCGGGTGGACGCCGTGCAGAAGTAAACAATGACGTCCGCTCATTGACGAGCGTATCGGGTGGTACAAGCTTTGCTATCACGCTTCCGCATGCGGTCGTGAAGGCATTCCGTTGGAGGGCTCAGCAGAAGTTGAAGTTGGATGTGAATGAGAAGAGTAAGACGATTACCATCCGCGACTGGAAAAAGTAATTCGCTCGCAAAAAGACCCCATCTGCGTTGTTATGGAGCCTCGGCGGCTCGCTCACCGTAGTCTTCTACGGCTCGCAACCCGCCCTCTCCATGCCTAGCATCTGGGGTCTTTTTGC
Source organism: Minisyncoccota bacterium (assembly GCA_022842585.1). Lineage (GTDB taxonomy): Bacteria > Patescibacteriota > Minisyncoccia > Phycocordibacterales > Phycocordibacteraceae > C7867-001. The sequence goes on from JALHPI010000004.1 coordinate 4,616, forward strand.
TTCGCTTTAGGATAGGGAGGAGTTTGGAATAACCCCCAAAAGGGCGTAGGATTGGGGCAATACATGTTTCTCGAAACCCAGCCTCAAGAGAAAACTGAATACTATCAGCGCATGCTTGGCATGATAGGCTCGCTCTCTCGTCTTTTTTCGGAAGGAGCCGCGCCGTATCTTGAGACGAGAATTGCCGAAAACCTATTTTGCAAATCCTTTGGAGCGGAGAATGTATCAAGACTCGACTGTTCAGTAGACGCGAAAGTAGGCGCCATAGGAATAGGCATAAAGACTTTTCTTGAAAAGAACGGCTCTACAGAACAGAAGATCGCTGAATTCAATAGCGAGCATGCTCTCTATAAAGATCTTCCGGACAAGGAGAAAGTAAAAAAGATAGCAGAACTAAGGAATGCTCGCTTGGACGCTACGCGCAAAATGCACGGGCTTGATGAGCTCATTTACCATTGCGTAACACGGCGTGAGGGCGGGATCCTTTCCTACGAAGTCCCTATGTCTTCTATTGATATTCAGCGGATATCAGGCATTGAGCGTAAGACAAAGAACAAAATCCTTTTCAAGGATCCTAACGGGGAATATCACTTCAATATTTCAAAAAGCACACTGTACAAGCGATTCACTACCCCGGAACCCCTGTTCAACTTTGATGTGGAGATTCTCGAGGACCCGTTCAGCGTCTTGCAGAGTACCCTCGGCTCTCTTGTGAAAGAGGCCGTTGCGTCGCCTGAAGACTCACGCGAGTATGTCTATCTTCCGATGTATTCCATAAAGAATGGTAAGAAAATCGTTTCAGAAAGAAGTGGATTGAATCAATGGAATGCAGGAGGCAGGGGCCGACATCCGGATGAAGTGTACATACCGATTCCAGCATGGATACATAAATTCTATCCTGGCTTTTTCCCGTCACGTGATACCAAGTTTTTGCTTCAGCTACCTGATGGGAAAGAGATAAGCGCAAAAGTGTGCCAGCAAAATTCCAAGGCGTTAATGAGCGATCCGAACAAAGATCTAGGACAGTGGCTCCTCAGGCATGTTCTTGGCATTCCTCAAGGTCAACTTGTTACCTATGAGAATATCGAGACCGCAGGATTCGACTCAGTTCTTGTTCAAAAAATCTCTGAGGGAAGATACAAGATAGATTTCAGTAAAAATGATTCTTTCGAGGAATTTAAAGAGGGAACAGTTGCGTCTGAAGAAGCGGATAACGTCGATTAATAGGACATCGCCTGCTTCATTTTCTTAGCGATCGCGTCTATGACGGGTACTGAGACTGAATTTCCGAACTGCTTGTACAGGAGCGAGTCTGCTATTTGCGGAAGAACATAATCGGATGGAAATCCTTGGATCCTAGCGCACTCAAGTGGAGTCAACTTCCGAATACCTTTTTTGTCCTTGATTAGGGGAACATTATGCCCGCCCATACCCATGTTCGCCGTAAGGGTGGGGCAGACCCCGCTCTTGTTCTCGCGAACATATTGCCGGCGCCACTGGTAGACCTTGCCTTCCTCTGTTATCGACTTCGCAAGCTTCTTGAACAGAGGTTTTCCATTGTAATAGTATTTTTCAGGAACGTTTTTTTCGAGCAGATGCGTTACTTTGACCGTAAGCTTCACTGGCTCCGGAAACTCAAAACGATCGGCGTAGGCCTTATCTCGGAAGCCTACTATGTAGATGCGCTCGCGATTCTGCGGTACGTTTCCGTATTCCATCGTATTTAAAACCTTTGTCTTTATGTGGTAGCCAAGGTCCTCGAGCGCATCCTGGATTATTCGGAATGTTTTTCCTCCATCATGGGCTTTCAAGTTCTTAACATTCTCAAGCAGGAACCCTTGCGGTTTCCGGGCCTCAATTATGCGCGCGACATCGAAGAATAAGTTTCCTCTGCCTTTCTCGTCTTTGAATCCTTGGCGGTATCCTGCGATTGAAAACGCTTGGCAAGGGAACCCTCCAAGAAGAAAATCAAACTCCGGGAGATCGTCGATTCCGACTTTGCGTATATCTTCTACTACAAGCTTTGCGGTAGGGAAGTTCAGATCATAAGTGCGTTTGCAGGCAGCCTCGAAATCATTCGCAAATACCGTCTCGAAACCATTCCTCTCGAATCCGATGCGTATGCCTCCTACGCCCGCAAATAGATCGAGTGTCCGGAAGCCATGGCGAGTTTTTATCTTTCTAGACACCTCAGTCTTCGGCTTGTTTTGCATATCGCGTATGATCTGCACCACTACGCCCCGTATTTCCACCTCTTTTCTAAAGAGTGGAAGAAGCGACTGATTTGCGGGCTGGAGACGGTATTGGCCTTTCTCCCTGTATATCTTCTTTAGGGTCGCTTCGTTGTCATCGATGATTGCCACGACTGTTTGACCATTCTCCGCCACTGATTGCTTTTTAATAACTACAATATCGCCATTGAATATTCCCTCGTCGATCATGCTGTCCCCGACAACCTTTAGTGCGTAGTAATTCTTAGGATTGCCAAGTCCCTGCGGAGAAACTGCCACTTTCTCTTCCAAATACTCTATAGCCTCGATGGGCTTTCCTGCTGCGATCCTGCCTATTACCGGAATTAATACAGCTGAGGGCGCGGGCTTGTTCGCCAGAACGCTCCGGGCAGCGCCAGCTTTGCTGGAAAGATAGCCTTTCTCTTTCAAGGTATTTATATGCTCATGCACTGTAGAAACCGCTTTCAATCCAAGACTCGACCGCGTCTCCTCGATAGTAGGAGAGATTCCATTTTCGGAAATATAATCCGTTATGAAATCAAGAACTTCTTTTTGCTTTCGAGTCAGTGTTTGCATACCTGCCAGTTGGGATTATATAGGTGCAATTATAACCGAAAGAAAACCGAAACATTAAGCTAGTTATCCACAGAACCTACACAAGATGGATATTTTCAAAGGAAAAGCGTAGTGACAAAAATGGTACCACAAAAATGGTACCAGGTACTATATGGCCACTAACAAAGTTCATGTGGAGTACTGGTTAGTTATCAGGTAAACTGCTGTGAATGGAGAAAATCAGCGTTGACTTGGAGAACTGCTATGGAATTCCAAAATTCAAACGAGAATTTGATTTCTCTCTATCTCGTGCGATAGGTATTTATGCTCCAAACGGAGCCATGAAAACCTCATTTGCAAAAACATTTCAAGATTTGCAATACGGCAGAAAATCAAAAGATTTAATTTATCCTGCGAGAATTCCAAAGAGGGAAATCACAAAAGAAGACGGGTCTCCCTTAATCGACGCTGAGGTCTTTGTAATAAAGCCATACAACGATTCATTCCGGTCAGATAAAATTTCAACTCTGTTGGTTAACAAAGAATTGAAAACAAAATACGAAGAGATATTTAGGGCAGTCTCAGAGAAAAAGGAAGACCTCTTGAAAGTTCTGAAAACTTCGTCAGGCATGAAGAAGGACGAAATTGAGAAAGAAATTTCTTTAACATTTACCAGTGAACATAATGAAGAGGAGGACTTCTTTCGCTCTCTAAGCCGTCTTGAAAAAGAAGTTGACGATGGTCAGGAGCCTCAGTTTGGGGATATTGTCTATACACAAATTTTCAATCCTAAGGTTGAGGTTGCTCTGAAAGAAGAAGGTGTAAGAGAAAAAATTCAACAGTACATAAAGACTTACGAAGAACTCATCAGCAAGTCTCGATATTTTAAAGAAGGTGTTTTCAATCATACAAACGCTTCAACTATCGCTAAAAGCCTCACAGACAATGGCTTTTTTGAAGCCGACCACTCTGTTTTTCTTCATTCTAAGGAAGGCGATAATAAAATAGACACAAAAGAAGAACTGGAAAGAATAATCGAGGAGGAAAAACAATCTATTCTTAATAATCCCGCATTGAAAGATGCATTTGAAGAAGTAGATAAGAAATTGAGTGCAAATGCAGAAGTAAAACTCTTCCGCAACTATCTCGCAAAAAATCTTAAAGTATTGCCTGAACTTGGTGGGAAAAAATCAAATGGTCTGAGGCAGAGAATATGGATATCTTATTTCAAGGTACATAAAGACCTTTACAAAGCCTTAGTCAGTGAGTATGACGCTAGTAAACCAGAACTTGAGAAGGTGATAAAACAAGCGAGTGTAGAGGCTTCAAAATGGACAAAAGTTGTTAAGCAGTACAACGAAAGGTTTATCGTCCCCTTTGAGTTAAGGGTAGAAAATCAACCTGATGTAATTTTAAATGCACAGGTTCCAAAAATTGTTTTCGTCTTTAAAGACCCAAAAGGAGAGGTTGCAGTAATTGATGAAAAAGATTTACAAGATAGTTTGAGTACAGGAGAACTGCGTGCGCTTTACATTCTCAATATACTTTTTGAGATTGAGGGACGTATAAATAACAATCAACCAACTCTCTTTATTGTTGACGATATTGCTGACTCTTTTGATTACAAAAACAAATACGCAATTGTTGAATATTTGAAAGAAATATCCTTACGCCCGTTATTCCGTCAAATTATTTTGACCCACAATTTCGACTTCTTTAGAACTGTCGCGAGAAAATTTATTGACCGCAGATGTTGTTTTACGGTAGAGAAATCAATTGAAGAAATAACTCTTACAGATGCCGAATATGTATACGACCCATTTAAAACTTGGATGCAACAACTTGAATCAAATCGTACACAGTTAATTGCTTCAATTGCTTTTGTAAGAAATCTTATCCAATACACAAAAGGGTATGAACACGAGGATTATAAAACTCTAACCTCGCTGTTGCATATGAAGCCGGATACGGAAAATATTCTTATATCCGACCTACAGCGGATCTATAACGAGACATTAAATCGCGCGTTCGTACTATCGAACCCAACCGAAAAGGTATACGAAGTAATATTCAATTTGCTAGGAGATTGCATGGCTTCAACAGAGGTCGTGAAATTGGAGAATAAAATTCTTTTATCTATAGCCATACGACTTAAAACTGAAAAATTCATACTCAGCAAAGTAGCGGATAAAACAATTCCTAGTACTCGTCAGACCCAGTATCTAATAGATCAATATAAAACTGAGTTTCTTGAGAAAGAAGGAGAAGAGGAAAAGATTGCAATTCTTGACGAAGTTGACCTTATGACTGCAGAGAATATTCACCTCAATTCATTCATGTATGAGCCTATATTAGACATGTCCGATGAGAGCCTGAAAAAACTGTGCCGAAAAGTAGACACCCTTACGTAATCTCCTATGGATAAGGAAGACACGAGGCAGATGACGGTTGAGCAACTTGTAGAATTGGCCGGTGATTCTGTAATAGGAACCCCTAGTGGTCTGAAGTCTCAAAAAGCACAGGCAGAAATAAACCGACGGCTCATAGAGGCTCTGAACGCTTCCAAAGAGTCAACGGATGTATATTCTGAAAAAATCCTCAATCTAAGTCTCGTGCTTTTGTTAGTGGCAATGGCGCAACTTATGGTTTCAATCTTTGCTTTGCCATTTCCGCTTTGGGTTCAAGTTGTGGCTTGGATAGCCTTAGTAATGTTTATCGTTTACGAGTCTTGGAATTTAACAGGTAGGAAAGACCCTAAATGGTGGAAATAGCCGTTCCGAAATCGTCGCAGACAGCCAGCCGTTCTACAGTCTTTATAAAAAATACTAATCCACAGGTGGTGGGATTTTCGGGGGTGGTAGGGTGGGGGTACCTGATTCGGTAGATTTTTTGTATCGCTCTCGGGAATTATCCGTAGTTATTCTCATATATGAATCTCGTATACCAGTTCACGGTGCCTATGTTTGTGCGGATGCTCGGTGCGCTCGATACCATACTCAGTAAGGCCGAGGCGTGGGCGAAGGAGCAGGGAATGGATGAAAAGGAATTGCTCGCGACTTCTCTTGCGCCTGATATGTTCCCGCTTTCAAGGCAGGTGCAGGTGGCGTGTGATAACGCGAAGGGCGCTACGGCACGTCTCTCGGGCACGGAAGTGCCTTCGCATCCTGATACGGAGACGACGATTGCCGAGCTTCGCGCACGCATCGCGAAGACGCTTGAGTTCATCAAGACTGTTCCGGAATCGGCGTTTGAAGGTGCGCTTGAGAAGAAAGTGATTCTTCCGTTTATGCCGACGATGTACCTCGACGGTCTCGACTACGCGCGTGGGTTCTCACTCGGAAACTTCTACTTCCACGTCACTACCGCGTACGGCATTCTCCGTATGAAAGGTATGCCGGTAGGGAAGGCCGACTACTTTGGTGGCTTCGATATGATGAAGCCTGTTCCCGAAGGCGGTCTCGGCTAAGGTACGTCCCCGTTCTACGCAAAAAACCGCAAGACGTCGTCTTGCGGTTTTTGTATAAGAAAGCGCAGCCTGCAGGTGCAGGCGGCGCGACTCTTCTTCGTTCAGGTTTATCGCTTGTTCTTGTAGACGGGATGGCTCGGCGTGTTCTCAAGGGTGTAGAGACGCCGTGCCTCGATAGGGAAGGAGTGGACTCCGTCCCCAGTGAGTATCATCGGTTTCCCGCGTACGACGCGCAGTCCGTGTGCACGGGCCGCAGACGCCATGTGGAAATGATCGTTGCTTGGGATGCTGGCGACTACCCATTCAATCTCCTGCCACTTGAGAATCACGAGCGTGAAGAGCTCGTTTTTCGGCGTGTCCGGAGGATAGTGCGTATGCTCAAGGGTTTGAAGACAGTCGGTCACCCCCGGTCGCGGCGGATTGATCATCCCAATGAAATGCGATAGCCCTGGTTTTTTGAAGAGCTCCTCAATTTCAGCTTCCGTCGCAAAACGGATACCTTCTTCGGGTTTAGGCATTACTGCCATCCTTTTCTTCAGGTGTTGAGGTGATGAGCACTATACCACTTTTACAGAAAAAATAAACTCATACCCCGCAAGGTTTAACCTTGTAGGTTTTTCTTTTTAAAGGCCGAGGGAAGCGAGGAAGGTGGCGAGCTCCTTGCCTTCGATATAGCGCCACTGCCCACGTGGTAGGCGACCAAGCTCTATGTTCATCACGCGGGTGCGCTCGAGCGTCTTCACTTCGTTACGCATCGCGACCACCATGCGGCGGACCTGATGCTTCTTACCCTCGGTGAGGATGATGGAGAAACGGTTCTCTCCGCGCACGGTTACTTGCGCGGGCTTGGTGCGGTAGTCTTCAATCTCCACGCCTTTCTCCATGTGCTCTTTGAAGCTGGGGCGAAGCGGCTGGACGGTCGTGACCATGTATTCTTTCTCGTGTTCAAACTTCGGATTCAAGAGACGGTCCGTGATGCGTCCGTCGTTTGTGAGGATTATCAAACCGCTCGAGTCCTTATCAAGACGGCCGATAGGGAAGACGCCCGCGACCTCCGGCGATTCTTCCAAGAGCATCTTTATGTCCTCCTCGTCTTTCTCTTCGTCCGGAGAGTGGGTGATGACACCGCGTGGCTTGTTGTATGCAACATAGATGCGGGGAGCGGACGGGACATGACCGCGCTTCATCTCCACCTTGTCGGTCTCGGTCACTTTGTCGCCTAGCTTCGCTACCCGGCCATTGATATAGACCTTCTTCTTCTCTATAAGCTCGTCGGCGCCTCGGCGCGTCGAAAGGCCCTGCAGGGCAAGGTATTTATTGATGCGCATCGGGTATACGGGCTTCTCCTCGGGTTCCATATGGCTGACTATACCCTATACTATCCGCATGAGTAATGAAGGAGGACCAGACGACCCAACCGTTCCGCCAAAGCCAACTGCGGAAGTCGTTAATTTTGAATTGATACGCATGCTCGAGATGGCGAAAAGAGTCGGTAAAGATATGGGGAATCTCGATTCTGACGTGCCGTTGTTTACGCAAGATGCATTCGATCGAATTAATGACGGTGACTATGCGACCGCGCGGGAAATACTCGATGAGATTCCATATTCGGAACTCGACGAATCCCTCGTAGAAACCTATCGGGAAAAATATTCACCCGACTCCTATGGACAAGTCGAGCTTGCGGAGGCACTGAAAGCATATCGACTTACTCCGGACAAAGGTCTGTATCAGAAAGAGGAGCTCTATGCGCTTGCAGAAACAGCAGTGAAAGAATTTGCTCCTAAGCCCCCTGCAAAGCAGGAGGCCGTACCAGTACCGCCCGAGCTTGATGAGTCCGTGTTTGGTCGCGGACGGTACGTGACTTTTAATGAATCTGCAATTCATCCGGACTATGTTGACTCCATACGTGAGGAGCTTGGAATCAAGTCCGGAGAAACGTACTGCATATACGGTCTTCAGCTCCGGCTTAATAATCAGTGGGTTGCGCATATCGGCCCTGATGCGTCTCCTGACGTATTGAAAGGATTCAACCCGAATATCCCGAAGCAAACCGAAGGCCCTTATAAAGACGTGGTGCCTGTTCCCGTAGCGTACTTACAGCCCGACAACAAAGTCGTACCGTTCGGACCTAAAGGCTAGTTCAGGAGCGTAATTGAGATCTGGAGGATGGTGGCAAAGGTGCCCCAGAGTACGTAAGGGACGAGGAGCCAGAAGACGACTTTCGTCTTTTTCCACGCGAGTACCTGTAGCCACACGAGGGAGAGGAGCACTGCGAGGATGGAGAGGGAGATGAGCAGGTTGTCACGGGTGACAATCAGAATCGGCGTAAAGGAGAGGTTCAGGAGGATGTTTGCGACAAAGAGCGCTATGAATCCGCCTGAAACGCGCTTTTTGAAAAAGAGGTAGATGGACCAGAGAAGTGCAATTGCGATGAGCGGATAGATGATTCCCCAGGCGACCCCGAAGAGCCATGGCGGAGGAGCGAAGAAGGGCTTCGCAAGTTCTGCATACCAGCCCGCGTACTGTGCGGTGGAAGCCATATCACCCGTGTAGCTGAATTGATGCGTAAACCAGTAGAGGAAGTTCATAATCTGAGTGTAGCACTCATATAAGAAAGCGTATCGTACAATATATCTATGAAACTCATTTTGATTAGTGTCGCAGTCGTCGTGGTGCTTATCCTTATCTGGGCGCTCTACGGATACTTCGCGGTACGCAACATTGAGCGGCCGAGCTACAGCGTGATCGAAAAGCGTGATGGGTACGAGATACGCACGTACGACCAGTATGTGGTCGCCGAGACGACCGTCTCCGGAAATATGCAACAAGCGATGAATGAGGGCTTCACGCGTATCGCCGGCTACATCTTCGGGGGGAACACGACGAAGGCAAGTATCTCCATGACCGCACCCGTCTCCGAGAAAATCGAGATGACCGTGCCGGTCTCCGAAAAGATTGCCATGACCGCTCCGGTCGTCGCGGGAGACGAGACGAACGGCGCACGCGTGATTTCCTTTGTGATGCCATCCAAGTACACGCTCGAGACGCTTCCGGTGCCAGACGACGCTCGCGTGAAGCTTCGTGCAGTCGCAGGCCACACGGTAGCAGCGCTTTCGTTCTCCTGGTCTTCAAGCGCTGAGACGGTGACGGCAAAGAAGCTACAGCTCGCCTCACTCCTTGCGCGCGACAGGGTGACGGTCGCGGGTGAGCCCCAAGCGGCCTTCTATAACCCGCCTTGGACCCCGCCCTTCATGCTCCACAGCGAAATCCTGATTCCTATATCGGAATAAGGGGTATGGAGAGTGTTTTGGTACAATTGGTATAATAAGACGTATGAAAGGACCGATTATCGGCATTGTCATAGTGCTCGCGCTGCTTGCGACCGGCGCTATCTTTTACGCAAGCGATGCGCTTCAACCTGCGCCTCCCGCATCCATCGAACAGACGTACGCAAACGACCTCTTCGGGTTCTCGTTTTCGTATCCGGTCGGCTACCTCTTGGCAGAGGCGGAAGTGGGCGTGCTCGGGCGCACGCACCATGTCATCACCATCATCAAGGAAGAAGACGCGGTACCGCGAGCAAATGCCGAAGGTCCAACGGCGATTACCATAGACGTCTACCAGAACGATACGAAACCGCAGACCTTGGAAGAGTGGATACAGTCGGACGAATCAAACGCAAAGCTTGGCAACGGAGTGATGATTGAAGGTACGGTAGGTGACGCACCCGCACTTCGCTACACCTGGTCGGGGCTCTATGAAGGAGAGACGACCGTCTTCCTCCACAATGATCGCATCGTCGCCGTGTCCGTGACCTATATGTCGCAAGCCGACGATATCTATGGCGTATACGGCATGCTCCTAAACTCGCTCCGACTCCGCTAACTTCCTATGTCTTTCAAACTCGTCGCCCTGCTCGGCTTCATGACACTCCTCTTCGGTATCGCCATAGGATTCTTTTTCGGGTACGGGATAGGGAACGCGAACAGTGTGAAAATACTCCGGGACGAGGATGCGAAAGTTTCGCAACCAGTAACGAAAGAGATAGAGCTACGCGGTACGCAGATATGCCTTCCGCATAAAAATCAGAACGGTCCGCAGACCAAAGAGTGCGCGATGGGCCTCAAAGCTACCGACGGCAAAAACTACGGGCTCGACCTCTCCTCGCTCCAGCCGGACAAAGTTGAAGAGTTCATGGATGGGGCCACCGTACGAGTCGTGGGTGACTTTACTCCTGAAACAGCGCTCTCTACCGACCATTGGCAACAGTACGATATGGAGGGCATTGTCCACGTGACCTCTGTTGCGCGCGTGCAATAAGGGGTAGCATTAGGGGTATACCCCCTAATCATTCCTATGGAAGACCCAACAAACATACTCGCCGTGCTCGCTTCAGCGGTGTTTGCCGTCGTGCTCGGCGGACTTTGGTACGGACCGGTGTTCGGAAAAATGTGGATGAAGCTTATCGGGATGACTCCTGAGAAAATGAAAGCTATGCCGCTCTCTCCGGTAGTCGCCATGCTCGGCGGACTCATCACGGCATTTCTGATGGCATACGTGCTCGCGCACGGCATCATCTTCGGAAACGCATTCACGAACATGTCCGGGATTGAGGGCGGTGTGACCGGCGCATTCTGGTACTGGCTCGGCTTTGCAGTTCCACTTACCGGCGGTGCGTTCCTTTGGGAAGGAAAGTCTTGGAAGCTTTGGGTGCTGAATGCGGGCTACTATCTCGTGTCCCTACTCGGCATGGGCGCAATCCTAGGCGCTTGGTCGTAGGAGTGTTCGAAAGGTAATCGAGTAGCGAAGTTCTTCGACGGGCGGGATGGAATGCTGGTAGAACCAGCGACTATCTCCCTGGAGTATGTATGCGCTCCGTGGGCCAAGCGCGTGCTTCGCTATGTCTTGCGTCCTGCGCGGATTGCCGCGAAGACGTGAACGGACAGGCCGGAGTCGCATCAGGCTCCATCCGGCAAGCGAGATGCCGACGATGTGTTCGCACGGCTCGCTATCTACGTGCCAGCCGATGGCAGCACCTTCCGTGTATTCGGTAATCAAGGCTTCGCCCACATGGGAGGCGGGGATGTGGAGCCACTTCGCGACTTTCCGCTGGAGCGGTCGGAGAAACGGCGGGAGCGGGGAGCCCGGTACTATCTTCCTGTTTTTGAAATCATAGCCCCAGCCGAAATTGATAAGCCTGCGCTTCGCCGTGTATTCGCCCCGCGACCCGTGCACGAGTGGAAGGTCTTCTATGTATCCGAGGAGTTCCGCCTCTTCCTCCACAGTGAGGAAATTCGGCCTATAGACGAAGCCGTCGGGGAAGCGTTGCTTCGTATCGAAGAGGGAGGCTTGGGTCTCGACGCGGGTCATCCTCACAGCATACGAAAACGCTGTCCACCTCTCCCACACAACATGGACTCACTTACCGGACTGCTGTCGTTCAGACGAGGCCGTCTTCACTAACGCAGTCCGCCGTTCGTCTCCCCCATAAGAATGGGGGTACCCCCGAAATACAAATACTTTCGTTAACCTAGGCTTCCGATAAGCGAGTCTAGGGTATACTGCGACCATCATGGCTGACCGCTCCCATATAGCGTATTTCCGGAATTTCGTATTTGGGGTGGAGGACAGCCTCGTCTCTACCGTCGGCCTCCTCTCGGGAGTCGCTATCGCCGGCATGACGAGCCATCAGGTATTTGTGACCGGTATCATCCTTATATTCGTGGAAGCCATCTCCATGGCCGCAGGCTCTTTTCTTTCGGAGTCGACAGCGGAGGAGTACGCGACCGGCTCCGAAACACTTTCGAGCAAAAGCTACCTATCTTCCGCCGTGATGTTCGTTTCGTACTTCATCTCCGGATTCATTCCGCTTGTTCCGTATCTTTTATTTCCGTCAGCCACCGCGTTCTGGGTCTCTATCGGTGCCTCTCTCATCTCACTTCTCATCCTCGGCATCGTGGGCGCGAAGCTCACCAAGACGCGCATGACCACGAATGCACTGCGCATGGTGTGTATCGGCGGGCTCGCTATCGGCGTAGGCGTACTTGTAGGTACCATGCTCGGCCTATGATAATTGTCCTGAACTTCGGAAGTCAGTTTGCGCATCTCATCGCGCGACGCGTGCGCGACATGGGGGTGCGTGCGGAAATACTTCCGCATGACGCGACACCCGCAGACATACGCGCATTCAATCCTGCCGGCATCATCCTTTCGGGCGGGCCATCCTCAGTCCTAGAAAAAGGCAGCCCAAAACCTCATGCTGATATTTTCACCCTCGGTGTTCCAATACTCGGCATCTGCTACGGCCATCAGGCGATTGCGCACATGCTCGGCGGGAAGGTAACGCTCGGGAAGCACCGTGAGTTCGGGAAGGAAACACTTCTCGTCTCAAAACGAAGCGGACTTTTTAAGGGTCTCACGCCCAAAGAAATCGTATGGTTCTCACACGGCGACCAGGCGACGAAGCTCCCGAAAGGTTTCTCCGCAATTGCGTCTACTGACTCCTGTACCTACGCGGCATTTGAAAACGAGAAGCAGCGCATCTATGGCATCCAGTTCCATCCGGAAGTAACGCATACCAGGCATGGCAAGACGGTGCTGAAGAATTTCGTCACCGACATCTGCAAGGCGAAAAAGGATTGGAACATGAAGACAGTCGCAAGCGACATCATCGAGCGCGTAAAGGAAGAGGTGGGGAAGGAAGAAGTGGTGGTGGGTATCTCGGGTGGGGTGGATTCACTCGTCGCCGCGACCCTTATCCATAAAGCGATTGGGAATCGCCTGCATGCGGTTTTCGTGGATACCGGACTCCTCCGGAAGGGTGAGGTGGAGCAGGTGGGCGGATTCTTGCGTAAGAACGGATTCAAGAAGCTGCGCATCGTGGATGCGTCAAAGCTTTTCCTTACGCGCTTAAAGGGAGTGAGCGACCCAGAACAGAAGCGAAAGATAATTGGTCATACGTTTATAGAGGTATTTGAAACGACGATTAAGAAAGAGCTCGGGAAGAAAGTCGCGTATCTTGCACAAGGCACCATCTACCCGGACCGCATCGAGAGCGCTGCGACCGGGAAGAATGCCTCGAAGATAAAGAGCCATCACAACCTCACGCTTCCAGAGAAGCTTGGTTTTGGCATACTCGAACCGATAAAGGATTTGTATAAAGACGAAGTGCGCCGCGTGGGTGCGACGCTCGGACTCCCGCACGAGCTTCTGTGGCGCCATCCGTTCCCAGGACCAGGACTTGCGATACGCATCGTGGGCGAGATAACGGCGGAGCGTCTCCACATCCTTCGCGAGGCGGACGCCGTATATATGGAGGAACTGAAGAAAGCAGGAGAATACGAAAAGATATGGCAGGCATTTGCCGCGCTCCTTCCGGTGAAGGTGGTTGGGGTGATGGGGGATGCGCGTACCTACGAGTATGTGATTGCGCTTCGCGCTGTGGACTCGGTAGACGGCATGAGTGCCGACTGGCACAAGATGCCGCACGAGCTTTTGGAAAAAATATCAGGCGCCATCATTGGCAAGGTGCGCGGGGCAAACCGCGTACTGTATGACGTCACGCAGAAGCCGCCCGCGACTATTGAGTACGAATAATACCTATTAAAGAGAAGCGTATGTCGGAAAAAGCAGGAGGGAAAGATACTAATGAGGATGTAAGAGCAGACCCATTCCATATTAAAGAAGGAGCTGAAGCCATCTCAGATGGTGTTCAAACGGCGGAAGCCGCGTGGCCAGTGCTTCTCAAGGCCGCACATATCATTAAAGCGCTTGCGGGCCCGAGGCTCGGAGTGGAGCTTTTCGATAAATTCGCATCGCTTTCAAAGACAGATGCTTTTAAGGCGATTGCACGCTTCAAACCGTACCAGGTTGCGCGCATCGTACTTGCACTTGGATGCGCATCAGGTCCGGGTGACATCACTCAGGAAAATCTCATTTCGGTACTGAATAGCGTGCATAGTGCGTCGCGCGTCGAGTCGATACAACGGAGTAAGGAACTGGCACCGGTTAATTTCGAAAAGAAAGAAAAAGCGGTTCAGCACTTCCTTGATGATGTTCGTCCGCATGTAGAGACGCTCCGTGCACAATTTGGAGCGACTGATGACCCTATTGCGCAGCGCGCACTCCGTTTCGCATTTTCAAACGTATTCATTTCGTATGAAAATAGGATTTCCGTCGGACAATTCGAGGAGGACGAAGAGTATCAAACCAAAATGCCGGAAATGCTCGGCGCACCAATCGGACTCGATGATTTGCTTACAGGCACTCAGGACGAAACACTTGTATTCGGACAGAAGGTACGGCTCGATGATTTGAACGAAGACCAAACTCCGAAATCGATGCCTATACGCGAGAACCCGGTACGTACGGAAGCGTATGTCGCTTTTAAGAAAAAGCTTTTTGAAATTTACAATACAGACGCGTTCAAAGCGCTCCAGCAGAGAGTGGGGGATAAGGGTCTCCTGTTCGACTACGAAGTACTCATCGACCCGGACCTTGCGCCTCCGGAGTTGGTGGCTGAGGCGCGTGAACGGGCAAAACTTTCTCCCATGATTGCGTTCGTAAACCCAAAAACCGTAAAAGAAACCTAACAACCGGCGACTTCTTGCCTCAGGGAAGGGTGTGATATAGTTCGGCATGGGAAAGATACTTACTGGTGAATACCTCACCTTCGACGACGTCCTGATTTACCCAGGCGCGTCCTCAATCGAGCCAAAACAGGCTACGGTCTCTACCGTTCTCGCCAAAGGCTTCACACTCGATATTCCAATCATCTCCGCGGCTATGGACCGCGTCTCTGACGCTAAAATGGCGGTCGCACTATCTTCGCTCGGCGGGCTCGCCATCATCCACCGCAACAACACCGCTGAAGAGGAGGCGGCGATGGTGAAGGAAGCGAAGAAAAAAGGCGCGCGTGTGGGTGCTGCGTGCGGTCCGTTCGATATCGAGCGCGCAAAACTTTTGGTAAAAGCAGGTGCGGATTTGATTTCCATAGATTCCGCACACGGACACAATGCAAACGTAATCGCAGGCGCAAAGAAAATAAAGAAAGTCATCGGGAAGGTTCCGCTTCTTGTGGGGAATATCGCGACGAAGGAAGCGGCAGAAGAATTGGTGACATTTGCCGACGGCATCAAAGTAGGTATCGGCCCTGGGTCCATCTGCACAACGCGCATCGTGTCGGGGGTTGGCGTTCCACAATTGACGGCGATTATGGATGTTGCGGCAGTCGCTTCAAAGAAGGGTGTGCCGGTCATCGCGGACGGGGGCATCCGTAATTCAGGCGATATCGCAAAAGCCATTGCGGCAGGTGCGTCTGCGGTAATGCTTGGCGGACTCTTGGCGGCAACGGACGCTGCTCCAGGGAAGGTGATCACTATGAACGGAAAGAAATTCAAGGAGTATCGCGGTATGGGCTCCATGGCGGTGCTTAAGGAAAAGAATGCGAACGACCGCTATCTTGGCGACGCAAAGGGTATGGTGGCCGAAGGCGTGTCAGGACTCGTGCCGTATACAGGTACGCTTGAGGCGGTCGTAGGACAGCTCGTGGGCGGGCTTCGCGTATCCATGGGATACGTAGGCGCGAAAGATTTGAAAGCACACCGCGCACGCACGCGCTTTATCAAAGTTTCGAAGGCCGCCGTTGTTGAAGGGAGGCCGCACTCACTTGCTGGTACCAAAGAAGAATAGTCGTTCGGATTGCACGGAAACGAGGTACGCATAACCGCCCTGCGAGGCGGTTTGCTCGCGCTCGTTCGCGCGGCCGTCACGAAGACGTGACGGATCGTGCTCGCCTTTCATGCGGACATGAAAGAATTCGGCTTTCGGAAAAGCCGAATTGCTCACTGTGCGAGCCCTCGTTTCCGCGCAACCCTCACTTAGGGTGTAAGGGGAAAGGGTGGAAATTTGGTAATATACGGTGGTCTCAATCGTTATCCTATGCGGAGCAACAGCACCATCCAAGAAGCCTATCTGGCTGCCTACGACGCAAACGCCGATGCGGTTTTCCGCCTATGCTACGGCAAGACGAGCAATAGGGAGGAGGCGAAGGATATGACCCAGGAGGTGTTCGCCCGGGTATGGGTGCGAGTCTCGGGCAACAAAGGGGACATAGAAAATCTGCGAGCGTTCATTTTTACGGTCGCGAGAAACCTCATCAAGGACTACTACAAAAAGAAGAAATCGGTCCTGGAGCGCGATTTGCCCGAAGGCACGTTCGAGCAGATTCCCGTTGCCGCCGACCAGCAATTGGGGAGCGAGAGCGCCTTGATGCTCGAGACTTTGAAAAGCCTCGACGAATCGTACCGTGAAGTCCTCATGCTTCATCTGGTCGAAGGCATCCCGATTAACGAGATAGCCGAGCTGCTTTCCGAGCGGCCCAACACGATATCGGTGCGCGTGAAGCGTGGTATCGAGAAAATGCGTGCGAAGCTTCACATAGAAACCATATGACCGACTTAGAAAAAAATTTCACACGGATTAAAAACGACATCTCTTTGACAAGCGAAGAGCGTGCTTTCATGCGCACCTATCTTGAAGCGTTTTCAAATGCCAAGCCTGTACATGCACCCGTACCCTCACCCTATGCGTACTTTTCATTCTTCATGCAGCCGGCGCGCATGGTGGCACTCCTGCTCATCATTGCGGTCACCGGAAGCGCTACCACCGTCGCCGCTTCAGGAAACGCGCTTCCCGGCGAGACGCTCTATAGTCTTAAAGTGAACGTGAGCGAACCGCTCCAAGGCGTACTCGCATTTTCATCGAATGAAAAGGCCGATGTCGAAATACGCCATGCCGAGGAACGCTTGAAGGAAATCCAGCTCCTTTCCGCGGAAGGCAAGGACGACCGCATTCCGAATGCGGCGCTGAACGCGGAGAAGCGCATCGCGGACGCCCGTGCCCGCGTCATCTCGCTTATCGGCGACGACTCAAACGACAGCGAAGCGGAGTTCCTCTATAGCTTGTCAGCGCATGCCGATATCTTGGATGCGCAGGCGTTTGAGCGCGACGACGAAGCAGGCATCTCCATGTCAAAACTCGCGCGCATTGCGCGCGGCACCGACGACACGGAACTGCTGGCAAGTGCGGAGCGCGCCCAGAAAATCGTGGATAAAGCCAAGGACCGTATCGGTCGCGACAAACTTCCCGCGGAAGCGCGCGAAGCGCTCTCCGGCGAACTCTCACTCGTCATGGATGAACTTGCGAAGGCTGAGGCGCTCGGCTCGGTACGCGGCTATAGCCTCGCGGAACGCCATGCGTACCGCGTGCTCGCGCTTGCGGAATCCGCGGAGCGCATCGCCGAGAAGACCGGAAAGCAGGTGCACATCAGCTTCAGCGATTCCGATTCAGGGAAGAGTACGTCCGAAGACACGGCACGCACCACGAGCGCGGTGGAAGCGACTGCGGTCATGCTCATGGCTACCGGTCCTGCAGAAGACTCCTCAGAAAAAGACAGGAATGATGACGAAGAAGACGAGGAAGACGTGCGTACCTTGAAGCTTGAAATAGGGGATGAGGACGAGTCAGACAGGGACGACGAAGACCGCTCCGGCAGTAACTCGGGTTCGTCTGATGAAGACGATAGCGAAAGTAATTCCGGCTCGGGTTCAGGCGGTGACGGGGACGGTGGCAGGCGCTAACGCCTGTTAGGAAATTGCAGACTCTTTTTCAGCTATCTCGTAGTACCGACGAGTTTCTTTTCCCGGCCAGCGGTAGTAGAGGATAGGAATGAGGACGAGGGTGAGGAGGAGCGAGAAGGCGAGCCCGAACATGATGGCGAAGGCAAGCGGCGCCCAGAACGGGGACGCAAGCGCAAGCGGAATCATACCGACGACGGTCACGATGGTAGTGAGGAGAATGGGACGAAGACGCGAGGTCGCCGCCTCCACGACTACTTGTTCAAGCGTGAAGTCCAAGTGCTCCTTGTGGATGCGTGCAATGGAGTCCATGAGGATGATGGCGTGATTGATGATAACGCCCGCAAGCGCAATGACGCCGAGCATGCTCGTCAAAGAAAGCGGCTGACCCATAAGCGTGAGACCCGCGTGCACACCGATAAGTGAGAGCGGGATAAGGAGGAGGAGATAGAAGGAATGGCGGAACGAGTTGAACTCGAGTACGAGGATGGCAAGCATAAGCGCCGCTCCCGCAATGAGTGCGATGAAGAGTTCAAGGAACGACTGACCCACGTCCTCGCTTTCGCCGCCCTGCTTGATGACGACGCCTTCCGGGAGGAGGTCCTCGGTGAATTTTTTCGTAAAGGTGTTGGTCGCTTCAATCGCGTTTCCGTTTGTTGATACGGCGGCGGTCACGGTCATGATACGGGTGCCCGCTTCGTGGCGGATAACGCGCTGTGCAGCTTCGTATGACACGTCTGCAATGGATGAGAGCAGTACCGGTCCGTTCTTTCCCGGAAGGGTGAGCGAGCGTACCGCGTCGATGGATACGTTCGTCGTCTGCGACGGATCCGTATAGTTCGGGTTCAAATCGAGCTTCGTGCGCACTTCAATATCGTCCTTTCCGGTTCGGATAGACGTTGCCTTTACGCTAAAGAGGGCGGTGCGGAGTGTCTCGGCGACAAGGGGTGCGGAGACACCCTGCTCAGCCGCCTTTGCGCCGTCGAGCCTGACGACGAACTCCGTGCTCGAATCCTTTGTCGAAGCGTTGACGTTTATGACGTTCGGGATATCGGCAAGCACGTTTGCCGCGCGGTCGGCCGCAAGCGTGAGCGCACCGAGATCGTCTCCTGAGAAGGTGACGGTAATAGGGTCGGCAGCAGGAGGACCGTTTGCAGGCTCTCCGACGGTGATTTGCGCGGACGTGACTGCGGTAAACGCCTGGCGAAGACGCGCGGCAAACTGCGCGCTCGTCTCCTCATGTTTGTCAGGCATGTTTACCGTGATGTTCGCTATCTGGCCTCCGTTTCCGGCACCTTCAAACCCGCCGGCAAGTGAGGAGCCTGCACCGACCACGGTGACGAAGGATTCGACCGCGTTGTCCGCATAGAGGATTTCCTCCACTTCACGCACCGCAAGGTCAGTAACGCTTAGGTCGGTACCTTGCGGCTTTTCGATATTTATATAGAGGTAGTCGAAGTCTTCACTTGGGAAGAGCACTGACTTTAGAAGCCCCGTCGCGGGAAGCGCAAGTGCGACCACGAACAGTACGCCCATCAGAATCATGAAGCGATTCTGGTTCTGCTTGTCGTGGAGGAGTTTGTGGAGGAATGCACGGTACCATGTCTGCGCAATGCGGTTGTAGCGCTCCTGCCGACGCTCCTCTTCGCGCGTATCGTCTTTCACGTACATGACGGAGAGAAGCGGTACGAACCCGAGCGCCACGAAAATGGAGGCAAGCAATACGAAGATAACGGTGTAGGGGATAGACGCGAGGAACTTGCCCATGATGCCCGAAAGGAAGAAGAGCGGGATGAATACGACGATGGTCGTAAAGGTGCCGGCGATAAGCGGCCATGCGTATTCGCGTATGGCCGCGACTGCGGCGTCGTGCGCGCCGAGTTTCTTGAGGCGCGTATGGAATGCCTCTACCACCACGATACCCGAGTCCACGAGAATACCGATGGCGAGGATGAGTGAGAAGAGCGATACGTTGTTCAACGTATTGCCTGAGGCCTGCATGAAAATGAAGGCAATGAGGAAGGAAAGGGGAATGGAGGCCGCCGCCACGAACGCTTCGCGCCAGCCAAGCGTTGCAAACAGCACCAAGAGTACGAGCACGATGGTCTCAAGACCGGCCTTCGTAAGGTCGTTCAAGGACTTAGCCACTTCTTCGGCGCCGTCGTAGGAGACGACGATATCGGTGCCGGCGAGTACGCCTGTGGCGCGCATATCCTCAAGTTTCTGCTTTGCCGCTTCGGCAATCTCCACAATGTTGCCGCCGCGGCTCTTTGAGACGGTGAGCGTGAGGGAAGGATTTGCCGGCGCACCACCTACTGATACGCGCGAGTAGCTCGTCGGGTCCTCAAGACCGTCAACGACACGCGCGACGTCCGCTATGCGGATAGGGTTACCACCCGGGCCCGGTATGTACACTTGCGCGACGTCTTCGGTCGAAGACACTCCCGCATCAAAGCGCACGCCGTACTCGATACCGTCAACGGTGATGGCACCGGCAGGTGCGCCGAAGCCCGCAGCGGAAATGGACTGGGTGACCTGTGAGACCGTGAGGCCGAACTGGCGAAGCTTCGCTTCATTGATGATGACCTGCACTTCGCGTGCACGCACTCCGGAGAGCGCGACACTCGCTACGCCCGGTACGCGCTCCACTTCGTCTTTCGCCGCCTCACCAAGCTTGGTCAATTCCGCGGGAGCGAGATTTCCTGATACCGAGACGATGAGGATGGGCTGGTCGGCGAAGTTTACATCGGAGACGACCGGGTCGGTCGCTTCTTCGGGTAATTCTGGACGCACGGTATCAACGGCGTCTTTCAAGAGCTGTATGGATTTGTCTATATCCGCAGAGGCGACGAACTCAACCGATACGGATGAAAAGCCCTCTCCGGAGGTCGAGGTGACTTTCGACACCCCTTCAACCGGGAGTACCCCATCTTCTATTTTGTCGGTGATAAGGCGCTCAACGTCGGAAGCGGACGCTCCGGGAAGCGCGGTCGTGACGATACCAAGGGGTATGGCGATATCTGGCGTCGCTTCCTTGGGGATAGTAATCACCGAGTATCCGCCAGCTATGACGAATACGATCATCAAAAAAATGGTGAAGTGATGTCTGTTTACGAAAAATGACCAAAAGTTCGTCATTTTAGAAAGCTTATGGAGCAGCTTGCGCGACCGTTACTTCCTGTCCTTCCGCGAGTCCGCGCGCGTCGGTTACGATGCGTGTATCGCTTGGCACATTTGTAAGCACTTCGATGCGCTCACCGCGTACTTCGCCGATAGTGACCGGAATCGATACGAGGCGATTGTCGACTACCGTAAAGACAACCCGATTGCTAGCGGAGAGCTTCACGGCAGAGAGGGGAAGCAGTATCGGGCCTGCAACCGTTTCGGCAGGCGCGGATGCGCCGCTCGGGAGCGTGAGGCGCACCGACTGCCCGTTGGTGAGTCCGCTTCCGGTATCGACTGCGACACGCACCTCTATCTGTTTGGTGACCGGGTCAAGTGCCGGCGCAATCGAGGTGATTTTTCCCGTGTATACGTCCTCGACTTTCACTTCGGCACCTACGGTGATGTTTACGCGCGATTCTTCCGAGATGAATGAAACGATTTCAAGTGCGCCGTTTTGCGCAACCGTTGCCACGTGGTCGAGATTTCCGACATAGTCACCCACCCTGATAGGGAGGTAGTTAATGGTGCCGGCAATAGGAGCACGCACGCGCGTCTTTTCGAGGCTTGCTTGTGCGAGCCGAAGCGTACCAAGCGCGGACTTCACGCCCGCATCAACTGATGCCGTAGAACCGAGAGCGCCGCTTCGGAGGGTCGCCTTGGCTCCGGTGAGTGCGGAGAGTACGCCGTTCACGCTTGTGCGGGCGGCGGTGATTGCGGCAATCTGCTCGGGAGTGGCGCGTGAGTTCCTAGCGTTTGCGGTTTCGACGAGCGTATCCACGAATGGTGCAACTTGGCGCGCAATCGATTCAATGCGCACGAGAAGCGTCCCCGGATCCTCCGACGAAGCGGTCGCAAGTCGTGTGCGCTCGGTATTCATCACGTCTTCAAGACGTTTACGTTCGCGAGAAAGGCTATCTGCGTTTGAGTTTAGCGGATTGAGGAGGAAATTGGGTCCGACCGGCGTCGTAGCGCCAAATACCGTATCGACACTGCCCTCAAGGGTGGCATCAAGCGTATTAAACGCATCGCGGTACGCGTTTCGCGCAGCGGTAGCCACATCCGTAGAAGAGACGCCGTCGCGGGAAGCGAGCGCCGCCTCGTACGCGCCTTCCGCCTGGGTTACCTGTGCCCGCTCGCTGTTGTTTTCAAGCTCGGCAATCACGTACCCTGCAGGAACGGTCGCACCAATAACGGTATTTACTGAGCGCACGGTGCCTGCCGCCTCCGCGCGAAGCTCGGCTTCGGCGCGCGCACGAACCGCTCCTACGACGCTCTCACCTGACGCGTTTCCTGAAAGCTCAGCGAGTGACCTCAAGGTGACGGTGCGCGCGGCGCTTCCCGAGTCATCAATTTTTCCCCCTCCAAGGAGTGAAGAGATAAAGAAAAGAAGACCAATAAGGGCGGCGAGTATGAGCGCCTGTGCCCATCGCGGAAGCGAGCGGTAGCGTTTCCATACTTTTGAAATAGTTTGTGCAGCACGAACCACGAGTCCGCGTAGCGCGGAAAGAATCTTTTGCATTGTCCGAATTATACCATACTTTTATTGATTCGAAAGAACCGTTCCCAACCTGAGAAAAAATGCACGAAGATAGTATATGGCGCATGATTCGGTACTCGCTTTGAAAGAACAGTGTTCGTTGCGCAAGGTATACTGATTCGAATCGTATGTTGAAAAAGCATCTTGAGTACGTCCGCATCCAGATTCTTCCGGGGTTGCGCGAAAAAGTATTTCAAACGTGGGGAAAAAATCTTCTTTTAGTACTCCTTGTGTTCATTGCGCTTCTTACGGCGGCACTCCTTTTGCACAGTGCGCTGTTCGGGCCCCCAAGCGAAGACGGATTACGTGAAGACTTTATTGTGGAGCAAGATGAGACGCTCGATGAAGTCGCCAAGGAGCTCGAGGACCTCGGTTTCGTGAAGTACAGCTACGTGTTCAAATTCGCGTATACGTTTGTGCGTACTGACGTAAGTATCCGTCCGGGAGGCTATAAGCTCGCGCGCGACATGGATGTCTGGATGATAGGAAAGACGCTCGGCCAGGCGCCGTACTTGTCATGGGTCACCATTCCAAGCGGGAAGCGCAAGGAAGAAGTCGCTACCATACTTATGGAGTCACTCGGATGGACGAGAGAACAACGGCAAGAGTGGCTTTCCGCAACCGAACTGAATACCGACATCAACGAAGGCGTGTATTTCCCCGACACCTATCTCATACCGTCGGACCAGCCGCCCGCGCAATTGGTCGCTAGGCTTCGCGGGCGCTTTGAGGAGGCGTTTGCCCCGTACGCATCCGAAGTGGTCGCGAAGAATGTGCCGTGGACGGATATCATCACCATGGCGTCATTGGTGGAGAAAGAGGCGGCGAAAAACGATAAGGCGCTCGTGGCCGGCATACTCTGGAACCGCATCAATAAGAATATGAAGCTCCAAGTGGATGCGACACTGCAGTATGTCCAAGGTACCGAGGAAAAATGGTGGCCGCTCCCTGACCCTGCGGAAAAGGACAACGCTTCTCCTTTTAATACCTATAAGCACGTAGGGCTTCCGCCGCACCCCATTGCAAGCCCCTCACTCGCTTCAATCGAAGCGGTGCTTCGCCCGCAAAAGACCGCGTGCCTCTACTACCTGCATGATGACTATGGACGCATACATTGCACGACGAACTATAGTGCACACAAAGCGAACGTAAATCGGTACCTCCGCTAAAAATAAGCGACTGCTTCGTTACGGGTCCCGAAATGTCCCGGCTCTGCCGATGAAAAATATCTCCCAGATACTTTTCATTCCGCCGTACTTTTTGTACGTCTACAGAAATTTTCTGCCCGCGCCTTGCATTCATCTTATTTTTAGCGAAGGCGGATACATGAGCGTGCTACTCTAGGCAAATGAAAAGCATGTGGCGCGATGACATACCGCGAGATACCAAACCACTGAATTTTTTTCTCTTCGTTTCCAAACCGCACTGGAAGGCGGCCTCGATTGCCATTTTCTTTGTCGTCCTTGCGGCGATATTCCAATCAATCATTCCGTATATCTATAAGCTTGCGACTGAAGGAGCCATAGCGCTTGCAACCGGAGATGCAAAACCGCTTATCTGGGCAGGAGTCTTCTATGTCGTGGTAACGATGGTAGGTCAGATTCTATGGAGAATAAGTGGGTTTGCGGGCGCCTATTGGGCAACCGGTGCGCGTGCCACTGCGCGTGCATCGCTCTACTCGTATCTTTCACGCCACAGCTATCAGTACTTTTCGAACCGATTTGCCGGCTCCTTGCTCTCAAAGATAAAGCAGGCGGCGGATGGCACGAAAGACATGGTGGAGCTTTTTCTCTGGGAATTGCTTTCATTCGTCGTTACGTTGATTGCCAGTCTCGTCATTATTTTCCTTACGAGCCCGATTGCGGGAGTAATCCTGGTCGTATTTCTCCTTATCATTACTCCTATCAACTATTACATTGCAAAGAAGCGCATTCCGTTTTCCATAGACTCTCAAAATGCGGAAACGGCATTGAACGGCGCGACCGTAGACTCGATTGCAAACATATTCGCGGTGCATGAGTATGCAAAGCGAGACTATGAAAATGAACGGGTAAAATCACTTGCGCTCCGTCGCCGTTCTCTCGGGTTACGGAATTGGCACTTCGGCGAGTGGATGCTTCTTGGAAACGGTGTTCTCGTGCATCTGTTTATGGGTGCAATGATATTCGTTTCCATCTACCTTGCGATACAAGGCGTTATTTCCGCAGGAGACGTGACGTTCTTCCTCGCGACGGTCTGGCTTTTGGAAGGACAATTCATATTCCTCGGTCGTCAATTTAACCGTATCAGCGAAATCTGGGGACAAATTTCCGAAAGCCTTGATGACATATTGAAAGAGCACACCGTTACGGATGCTAAAGACGCGTCTGCTCTTTCATCTGATAACGGAGAGGTCGAGTTTAGAGACGTGTCGTTTGATTACGAAGGAGTGTCTGTATTTAAAAACCTTTCGTTTACTATTGCTGATGGCGAGCGCATAGGCATAATCGGAAGAAGCGGAGCGGGGAAATCAACATTGGTGAAACTCATTATGCGCCACTATGATCTCTCCTCCGGAAAGATATTCATTGGGGACACCGATATTGCGGGTGTAACGAAAGAAAGTTTACGGGGTGCTATCGCGATTGTCCCGCAAGAGCCAACCCTCTTTCATCGTACGATTCACGAGAACATAGCGTACAGTCGCCCGAACGCGTCGCGTGCTGACGTGATAAAAGCGGCGGAGCTTGCACAAGCGCACGAGTTCATTCTCAAACTTCCCGAAGGATACGAGTCCTTGGTAGGTGAGCGGGGCATCAAACTCTCGGGCGGCCAGCGCCAGCGTATCGCCATAGCACGTGCCTTCCTCAAAGACGCGCCCATACTTCTCTTGGATGAAGCTACGAGCGCGCTTGATAGCGAAAGTGAGGTCCTGGTGCAAAAAGCGCTTTTGAATCTTATGGAGGGCCGCACCGTCATCGCGGTCGCGCACCGCCTTTCTACCTTGCGTGCCATGGACCGCGTCATGGTCTTCGATGAAGGAAAGATAGTGGAGGATGGCTCGCATGAAGAACTCCTACGCAAGGGAGGGCTCTACGCCGATTTGTGGAATCACCAAGCAGGCGGCTTCATCACGGATGAAATCGGTGTCTAGCAGTAGGAACCGTCTCGTCGTCGGAAGGACGTGCTGCTCTGAATACTTCCTGCGCTTCGCATAGCTCGCTAAGTGCATAGAGCTTCGGATACGCGTCGATAGTGAATAGTTCCGGGAAGCGCAGACGGAGATGACTGAGCGTTGAAGCGAAGGTAATGTCCGCGTGCGTCATGACATTCCCGAAGAACCAGGGAGCTTGGCTCGCTGTTTCGAGCGCGCGTAGTGCGGAGGTTATCTTTCCGACGCAGTCATCCTCCCATTCCTTTGAACGCTCCGCTGGAGCGTGGTGACGCCGCTCGAAAAAGAGTGCCGCTACCTTCTCGCTTATGCCTGCTGAGAGTGTCATTGCTTGAAGAATATCCCTACGTCCGCGTCCGACTGAAGGAATAAGCGCTCTCTCGGGCCCCGCGAGCTCGTCGAGATAGAGCAAGATAGCCGCCGAATCAACCAGCACCTGTCCGTCATCCAGTACGAGCACTGGCACCCGACCAAGCGGGTTCAGGCGGCGCACTGCCTCGGCATCGGCGAATATGGACTTAGGGTCGCGCTCGAAGGGGATGTCGTAGTAATGGAGCGTTATCGCCACGCGACGCACGAAAGGAGAGTCATACTGCCCGACGAGGATCATGGGGCCAGTATAGCTTCCCCAAGATACGTTGACGCACCGTATATATAAGGTTATTGTGTGAATAACAGGCCCGCGGGCCCGTTTTTACTTTCAAGCGAGTGAAAGATAGAGAAAAGCCTCTTTTATCTATCTGAATGAGTGCGGAAAGCAAACCTACCTAATTCATGGAAATCCGAAATATCGCCATCATCGCGCACGTGGACCACGGCAAGACCACGCTGACCGACGCTATCCTCAAACAGACGGGAGCATCGCCTGAGGGTACGACCATGGACTCGAACAAAATCGAGCAGGAGCGCGGTATCACCATCTACTCCAAGAATGCGGCGGTTGAATATAAAGGTACGAAGATAAACATCGTGGACACTCCGGGCCACGCCGACTTCGGCTCTGAAGTGGAGCGCGTGCTCCGCTCGATTGACTCCGTGCTCCTCATCGTGGACGCCCAGGAAGGACCGATGCCGCAGACCCGTTTCGTACTCAAGAAGTCGCTCGAACTCGGGCTGAAGCCAATCGTTGTATTGAACAAAATCGACAAGCCCGCCGCAGACCCTGCGCGTGCCGAAGAGCAGGTGCTCGAGCTCTTCTTTGAACTCGGTGCTTCAGACGAGCAGGCGAACTTCCCGGTCGTATACGCTATCGGCCGCGACGGTGTCGCTGGTCGCACGCTAAACGATATGCCTTCTAATGGAGGAGCATCTATGGACCTCTCACCCCTCCTCGATGTCATCCTCGAACACGTCGCTCCCGCTTCTTCCCCTGAGCTGCTTTCAAAGCCTGCAAAGCTCCAGGCGTTCAACCTCGGCTACGACAACTTCCTCGGCCGCCTCGCTATTACGCGCGTGTACGAAGGAACCATAAAGTCTAACGACAACGTATTTGAAAAGAAGCCCGACGGCACTACCCGTTCCGGGAAAATCACCAAACTTTTTACCTTCAAGGGTCTTGAGCGCGTGGAAACTGATAAAGCAGAAGCGGGCGACATCGTGCTCATTGCCGGACTTCCGGAAATTTACATCGGAGAAACCGTCTCTACTGATGAGAATGTCGAACCGCTTCCGGCTATCGCCATTGATGAGCCGACGATTACGGTGAATTTCCTCGTGAACAACTCTCCGTTTGCAGGGAAGGAAGGGAAGTACGTAACTTCACGACAACTGCGCGAGTATCTCGAGCGCGAACTCCAGGTGAACGTCGGTCTCAAAGTGGACTTCGAGTCACCAGAATCATTCAAAGTCTCTGGACGTGGCGAGCTCCATATCGCCGTCCTTTTGGAAAACATGCGCCGTGCGGGATACGAAATGCAGGTCTCCCAGCCGCAGGTCATCATCCACGAGGAAGAAGGCAAGAAGCTCGAGCCGTTTGAAGAAGTCATCATCGACACACCGTCGGAATTCCAGGGTGCCATCATCGAGAAGCTCGGCGTGCGTGCGTTCGTACTTCAGAACCTTACCCAGCAGGACAACAGCGTACGTCTTACCTTTGAAGGTCCGACCCGCGGACTCCTCGGCTACAAGAACATCTTCGTCGTCGACACGAAGGGTGAAGGCATCCTTTCTTCGCGCTTTACGGCATTTAAGCCGTATGCAGGCGAAATAAAGAAGCGTCAGGTGGGCTCCATGATTTCCATGACCTCCGGCAAGTCTCTTGGCTACGCACTCTGGTATCTCCAGGAACGCGGCGTGCTCTACATCAATCCTGCAACCGAAGTGTACGAAGGTATGGTGGTGGGGAATACCTCGAAGGGCGAAGAAATGATGGTGAACCCGACGAAGGCAAAGAACCAGTCAA
This sequence comes from Minisyncoccota bacterium, assembly GCA_022842585.1. Classification (GTDB taxonomy): domain Bacteria; phylum Patescibacteriota; class Minisyncoccia; order Phycocordibacterales; family Phycocordibacteraceae; genus C7867-001. The sequence goes on from JALHPI010000004.1 coordinate 32,761, forward strand.
ACGTCCGTTCTTCCGGTATGGATGAAGCCATCAACCTCTTCCCGCCGATTCTCCTTACGATTGAACGCGGTCTCGAACTCATGCAGGAAGACGAGTATCTCGAAATCACTCCGGAGTCCGTACGCCTACGCAAACAGTTCCTCACGGAGCAGGATAGGGCGAAAGCGAAACGAAACTAAATTAAAGTGCAAAGATATATAAAGAGGCGCGCACGTTCAGTGCGCGCCGAGTTTCGGTAGAGTACATCGCTCAGACTTATACGCGATAGATGGTGAGGTCGATGACCGTCGCAGCCATAGAGCCATACGCAGTGTCGTCGAAGAACGAGAGGATGACCGTGGCTGAAGAATCTTCCTCGCTCGCGTCGTTACGTTTCCACTCTGCGAGCGCTACAGCGAGCTCCGCTTTAAGATTCGTTCCGCCCTGATGGGGATCGTTCACGCCGACCGCATCGTCGCAGATGACTTGAACGAGCAGTTTTCCTCGCGCTGCGTTGCCACCTTTTCTTTTGAATTCGCTTTGTGCGATGTTCAACACTTCATCTAACCCCACGCTTCCGATAAGCGCGGCTGCATCAAATACCGTCATGTTTCGCCTCCAGGCTAGCTGCGTACCAATGAATTTGGCGCACAGCTCACTGGAGAGGAAACAACTATCTTCCAGTGTCATCCTATCAGGGCATTATGTTTTGCCAAACCACGCCCCTCAGCAAACAGTTCCTCACCGAGCAAGACCGTTCAAAAGCCAAAAGAAACTAGCTTTTCCACACCTTGCCTAGTTCTGTAAGTCGTGATATAGTAGTAATACAACAGTTTTCTATTGGTTTTTCGTCTTGAGAGATACTCGAGACCGCCCGCAACGAAAGAATAAGGAGAGATTCGGGTGAAACTCTTGAGACGACTGTGAATATTACGCTCGCGCGAGAATATCAATTCTCCTATCTCTAGCGCGGCATTCACCGAAACCTTACATGGCTACGACATACATAGTGCGAAAAAACAGCCGGAACGACCTTAAAGATCGTCCGGGATACGAACGCTTTGCAAACAAGCGCAGTGGACCTTCATCAGGAGGCCCTAAGCGAACCGGCGGAAGCGGTGGTGGCTACTCACGTGGCCCTTCGTCCAGTGGACCGTCCCGTGGCGGATACCGTGGAGCACCATCTCGTGGAAACGGAGGCGGAGGCCGTGGACGCGGCGGACGCCAGCAGGAAATGGCCGTCGACCTCTCAAAGCTCGTGAATAAAGCAAAGCCGCAGGTGCAAGAGGACGTATTTGTCCCAAAGCACTCGTTTGCTGATTTCCCGATTGATGCACTCCTCAAGGAGAACATCATCGCGAAGGGCTACAAGAACCCAACCCCGATTCAGGATGAATCCATCCCTCACGTGTTGAAGGGTCAGGACGTCGTCGGGCTTGCGAACACGGGTACCGGAAAGACGGCGGCATTCCTTATCCCGCTTATCGACAAAGTACTCAAGATGCGCGCACTCGGGAAAGAGGAGCGCATCCTCGTGATGGTGCCTACCCGCGAACTCGCCATCCAGATTGAAACCGAATTCTGGGGCTTCGCGAAGCGCCTCTCCATGAATGCGGTCGTGTGCGTGGGTGGAGCGGGTATTGAACCGCAAATCCGCGTACTGCGCCGTAACCCTGCATTCGTCATCGGTACGCCGGGACGCTTGAAGGACCTCATGGAGCGCCGCGACCTCGACCTTTCGAAGTTTTCGACAGTCGTACTCGACGAAGCTGACCGCATGCTCGACATGGGCTTCATCGATGACATGCGCTTTATCCTTTCGAAGATGCGCGGTGAGCGCCACACGCTCTTCTTCTCGGCTACGATGGATAGGAGCATTGAGCGCCTCGTGAACGACTTCCTTAAAAATCCGGTACGTATCTCGGTGAAGACCCGCGATACCGCTGCAACGATTGACCAGGACGTCGTGCGTGTCGCTCGCGGACGCAAGCTCGAGAAGCTTATCGAACTTCTGAAGAATCCGGAGTTCGATAAGACGCTCGTCTTCGGTCGTACGAAGCATGGCGTAGAACGCCTTGCGCGCGACCTCTCGCAGGTAGGCATCCGCGCCGAGTCCATTCACGGCGACAAGACCCACGGCAAGCGCCAAAAAGCGCTCAGCCTCTTCAAGAGCAATCATGCAAGCGTCTTGGTAGCGACAGATGTCGCTGCCCGCGGACTTGATATCTCTGGTGTCTCGCACGTCATCAACTTTGACTTGCCGGCAACCTATGAGGACTACACGCACCGTATCGGACGTACTGGCCGTGCTGGCAAGACTGGCGTCGCCCTTACCTTCATCGAAGAAGGATATTAATCCTCTTCAGTACAACGAAAACAAAAACCGGCCGCGTATGCGGCCGGTTTTTGTCTATATGTCTGTAGCTAACTGTACAGCAGAATAGCCACTACCACCGCACTTTGTAACACGATAGAAATCAGGTTTGAAAGCACAATGGGTGTTTCTTTATGAAGCATCCCATAGAGAAGCCATATTATTGAAAACACCGTCCAGACGGTCCACGTAAAAATCGAAAGACCCTTTGCGTCTTGGGTCATAAATACTTGGTAGACCTGCGGAAGGGTGGCGAGAGGTCCTATAAGTGCCACGCCCAGCATAATTTTATCGAGGAAACGTTTCAACGCATCCGGATTCGGATAGTGTTCAAATTTTTCAAATATGCGTTTTCTAAGGTTGAGATGATGATGGCCGTCCATATATCCTTATTCTAGCAGGTATTTTTACCAGTTGTGCAAAACCAAGGGCGCGGTATCCTATATCCCATTGCCAAGTAATATTCGTTCTTAATCATTTCTATGACCACGTCAAATGACAGTCCGTTCGTCGAAAAATACCTCACCCCTATAGCGGTATTGCTCGGCGCTATTATCATCGCGGTTGCCTTTGCCTTTGGCACCGGCGAACGTCCTCAAACAACCGGCGACGCCAACCAGCCGAGCGTCGTTGATATTAAAAACGTGAAAACCGAAAACTCTCCGTCGATTGGTTCGGCGACTGCGCCCGTCGTTATCGCCACCTGGTTTGATTTCCAGTGCCGCTTCTGCAAGCAATTTGAGACAACAACGCTCCATGAAGTTACGAAAAACTATGTGGAGCAAGGCAAGGTGCGCATCGTCTACAAAGACTTCCAGTTTCTCGGTCCTGCTTCCCTCGAGACCGCACTCTACTCGCGCGCTCTTTGGGAAGCCGCACCCGATAAGTGGGGTAACTGGTTCTTTGACGTCATGAGCGCTGAGGGCGAGAGCACGCTTCAAAAGTCTGCACTCGACACCCTTGCTAAGAAGCATGGTATCGACACTGCCCGTGTTGCAAAACTTATGACGGACAAGGGAGCTACGTATAAGGCCGCCATTGAAGCCGATCGCCAGGAAGGTCAAAACAACGGTATTAGCGGGACGCCAGGGACCATCATCGGCACCACACTTCTTTCAGGTGCTCAACCCTACGCTTCGGTTGAACCGCTCATCAAGACGCTTCTTGGTGAGTAACACCCGCCACAAGTTCGTGTCGTAAGAAACACCCCGCATATGCGGGGTGTTTCTGTTGTATGTGTCTTATGTCCTTGCTTCGTCCTGTTCCTTCTTCGCCCGACGCCATTCAAACAGCGCACCAAGAATCGTTATCACCATTACTCCGATCACGACGAGGTGCAGATACTTGCCCAGGTCAGGGATGAGACCGCCTAGGAAGTAACCGAGTAGGGGAAGTGAAATGCCCCATATAAGTGCGCCAAGTACATTCCAAAACAGGAAGGTCGGATAGTGCATGCCGCCCACACCTGCAAAGATGGGTACGAGCGTTCGGAACATGGGGAGGAACCGTGCGAGCACCAGCGTCACCTTGCCGTATTTTTCATAAAAGCGCACCGTGCGCTCCAAGTTTCGTTCATTGAGGAAAAGAGCGTCTTTTTTCCCGAATAGCTTCGAACCATATTTTGCTCCAAACCAGTACCCGGTACTGTCGCCAAGGATTGCGGCAATCACAATGATCGTGATAAGCGGCACGAGGTCAAAGGTGCCTGCGGCCGCTAAAATGCCGGAGGCTAGAAGAAGCGTGTCTCCGGGAAGCGGCAGGATAATCCCAAGCGGTGTTCCTGACTCTATATACACCATGAGAAACACCCCGAGATACCCGACTGATTGGATAATCTCGGGCAGAGTCATGTTGAGGAATGGCAAATCCATGTCCGGCTAGTATACCGCACCGCTTTTTAGGAGCAGGGATATGTCCATACGTCTTAGTACTAAATGATATGATATATCATATCAGTGTAGCTGGAGAGGTGTATCTGCCGTAGACTATAGGGAATGGAAGAAGAAGCATTTATAGCGCTCGTGCAGGCGGAGTGGGATGCCATGCCAGAGAAATACAAGGCACACGTCGAGAACGTCGCGCTCCTGGTCGAGGATGAGCCAAGCGCGGAACTACGTGCGGAAGAGGGCTTGGAAGAAGGTGAGACCTTGCTTGGTCACTACCATGGCATCCCAAATACGGAACGGGGAAGCGAGTATGGGGTGGGCGCAACACTCCCGGATACCATCACGCTCTATCGACTCCCCATACTTGATGAGGCACAAGAACTCACCGACGACCATACGAACGAGTTCAAGAAAAACGTAACGAAAGTAGTGCGCGAAACGTTGTGGCACGAGATAGGGCATTACTTCGGGTTTGACGAGGAGCCCATCAACAAACGCGAAGCGGAAGGTACCAATCACTTCAAACTCTAGCTCAGTATCTTGGCTCAGTATTTTGGTATGGTCTTCGCACATCACTACTAACTGATATGATATATCATATCAGTTAGTATCGCTTGAGTTAGTGATTAGCGATGGAAAAGAGCACAAATCTGTTTCTATCCTAGGAGTTGATACAGCACGGGTTAATCTTATCCCCAAGACAGATTCTGCTTTTGCCAAACCTTAGATTAAGGTTTGGGTATGCGACATAGAGAAAGATATCCATCGACTTCTTCCCTAAAACTCCTTAAGAAAACAGCAGCCAGCGCGCTGCTATTTTCTTTTATCCTCGCTCCCTTCCCGGTTTCTGCTCAGATTCCTGAAGAGGCCACAGTAGAGGAGGTGGTGGTGCCGCAAGTTTCGCCTGAGGCACCGCCTGTAGAAGAAAGCAGTACCCCGTCTGAAGAATTGCCTGCATCAGAAACATCAGAAGCACCGGCAGTAATTGAAGAAGGGAACGAGGTACCGCCTGAGCCAGAAGCGCTCATGGCAGGAGGTTCCTCGGACACCGAAGCAGGTGCCATTTTCATAAATAATGAATCAACAAAAAGCGTGGTGCCGGAAATCGACACGCAGACCGGAGCGCTCACGTATAGCTACGGTATTGCGATTCCTCCTGGGAGAAACGGTGTGCAGCCGAAACTAGCACTTTCATACAGCAGTGGCGCAGCAGAAAACGTGAGTCCGTTCGGGTACGGCTGGTCGGTATCGATTCCGTATATAGAGCGAATCAATAAAAACGGCTCTGACCAACTCTACGCATCGTCCACGGTATATCGCTCCTCACTCGATGGTGAGTTGGTGAGAGTAGGTACGACCACAAGCTACAAGCCACGGGTGGATAATGGGGAATTCCGGCAATATACCTTGAGCAGTAATACATGGACCGTTCGTGAAAAGAACGGAACGCGTCTTTCATTTGGTACGACTACGAATGCTCGTCGGTCTGATCCTGGCAATTCTTCACGTATTTATAGTTGGCACTTGGAAGAGGAACGAGATACGAAAAATAACTATGTCGAATACTCCTATTTCAAAGATGCCGGTCAGATATATCCCGACCTCATTACGTATACCGGCATCGGAACAACCGATGGACCATTCTCCGTGTCTTTTTCTCGCGAGGTTCGTGGCGACAACCTTGTCTCAAACGATACAGGATTCACTGCGACTACCACGTACCGGATTTCTCGCATTGAGACCTCGATGAATGGTTCGTGGATTGGTCGCTACGACCTTGGGTATGCTTCTGGCCATAATGGCAATCGTTCGCTCCTTGCTACGATTACCCGTTCCGGTCGTGATGAAGCGGGTACTATCGCCTCATTGCCCTCGGTAAACTTTTCATACGAAACATACAACACTGCAGATAAGAGCTGGACGGAAGATACTGCATGGAACGTCCCAGTAAACATTGCGCGTGAGTATATCGGGTACGATGATGGCGCTCGCTTTGTAGATATAAACGGCGATTCGCTGGTTGATATCGTGCGAAGCTCGTTTACTGAATTTCTTCCAAGCAATACCACACCGGTCAACCAAGAGGTGTACCTCAATACGGGGGAGGCATGGGCTACGACGACTGCATGGACGATTCCAAAACCCTATAACGGCAGGTTTGGATTTTCCGGTGGGTATATCCAAAGCTCAGGTCAAGGCACGATGGACATGGGTGCCCGCTTTGCCGATGTGAATGCCGATGGCTTTACCGATATTCTCTGGTCCTATGACGTCGCTGGTTCATACAGCCCTCCTCCAGTCCCGTACTCGTACTCAATTCGTGAGGTGTATATCAATAACCGTATCAATGGGTGGGCAACCTCAAGCGCATGGACGCTTCCAAGCGCTGTGCAATTTGCATCAGAAAGCAGCGATGGAGGTGGTCGTATCGCGGACGTGAACGGCGACAATCTCCCAGATTTGTTAGTCGGGAATGATACAGCGCGGAAGGTATATCTTAATACTGGTTCTGGTTGGCAGGAAGCAACTACTACCTGGAAGCTACCAGCACAATTCATAGATACGAGTGCCTACTCTACAGGCACAGAGATTGCTGACGTAAATGGCGACGGTCTTACTGACATCGTGCGCTCGTTTGAGAGCGACCGAGACCCTGGAAGCGGAGGACTTCCAGACATTCGCAAGGTGTACCTTAATACCGGCACCGGCTGGGCGACTTCCACGTGGTCCATTCCTCTCTACTTCTCCTATCAGAATGCAGCGGACGGTGGTATTCGATCCACTGCAACACGACTGCTTGATGTAAATGGTGACAATCTACCTGATCTCCTCGATGACACCGAGATATATATCAACACTGGTGAAGGCTGGTCTCAAGATTCTTCCTGGAGTGGATGGCCGTACTCTCAATTCTCTTACACTATAAATGGTACTCACTACACGACCGCTGGAGTGGCGAGCATGGATGTCGACGGCGACAATGTAATCGACTTCGTGAAGTCAGGACCCACGAGCGGGTATCCTGCATTTGCGCATGATAAGGGAGTGTATCTCCATGATGGCAAAGTGCCTGATTTACTGAAATCTATTGAGTATCCTGAAGGAGGAAAAATTACCGCAAGCTACGAACAGTCTGCCCGCTATGAAGCATCTGGAAACAACTTAAACGCAGATGCTCCATTTAACCTGAATACTGTTGCGTCGCTTTCATATGATGATGGCGTCACGACCCCGTACTCTATTTCCTACACCTACGGCGGAGGAGACTTATATTACGCTTCTTCAACGGACACGGCATTTGCAGGATTTGCTACCACTACGCGAACGGATGCGCGAGGAAATGTCTCCCGCACCTATATTCATCAGGGTAATGGCTCGCAATCCGCTCTCGGAGAATATGCTGACTCCTTTTATAAGATAGGGAAGCCGTTTCTTACTGAACGCTTCAATGCGAGCAGCAGTTTATTCTCAAAGACTATTAGTCGCTGGGACAGCGCATCAACTGCTACCGGCGCTGCATTTGCCTATCTCTCTCGAGAGGTCCGTCAGCAGTATGATGGGGACGCAGACCGCAAAGATAGCGCGACCGAATATATCTACAACACGACGACCGGCAACCTTGCTACGTCGACAGAATGGGGCGAGGTTACAGGTGCAGCTGATGGTTCGTTTACGGATACGGGTACCGATAAACGCACCACCGCATATCTCTACGCAACAAGCAGTACCTACACCTCTTCATATCCGTATCTCGAGACGGTAAGCGATGCATCGGGTGTAAAAGCGCGCGAAACGAAGCTCACCTATGACAGCCAGGCGCTTGGGGTAGTGACGCTTGGCAATCTGACGAGGCGCGAAGAGTGGATATCAGGTACTCAATACGCAAGAACCCAGTGGTCGTACAATAGCTTCGGGCTTCCGACTCAGGAAGTGAATCCGCGGTACGCGACAACTACATTTGTATACGACACCTATAATATTTATCCGATACGAAGTACCAATCCACTCTCGCATATTGCTTCAAGCACCTACGACTATTCTTTGGGCAAACCAAAATTAACCACAAGCCCGAATGGTCGCATCACTGAATGGGTCTATGATGGTCTTGATCGAGTGCTTACGGAGAAACAGCCAGACCCAGTCACCGGCACTCTAGGTACGTTTATAACCAACGCGTTTACCGATACACGAAATGCCGTTTCAGTCGAAACGAGGCAGTACATGACGGCAAGTACGAGCATACCTACC
>JALHPI010000005.1 GCA_022842585.1 Minisyncoccota bacterium
TCAACTACACGACGCCGAATGCAGGCATTACCTGCAACGGTGTCGCCATTACGAACTACGCGACCGCGCAGGCAGGCGGTACCCGCACGACAACCTTTACCGTGCCGTGTGCAGGTTCCGGTGAGCGTGGACGGGCGACTATCTATAAGACAAGTGCCGCGGCAACGCAGATTTTTGCCCAGGGCTACAACACTTGCGACACGACGAATACGCGCCGTACTGAGCGCGGCCTTAAGGTTGTTTACTAGCGTGCATTTTGGAAGACTTCCGTTCGGGTGAAGCACCCTCACTTTCGTCTTCCGCCGCTAGTTCCCCATAAGAATGGGGACCCCATTTAAGAAATACAGCATATAGGGTCAAAACCGATGGCTTCCGGTAAGTGAGCTTAGAATGGGGAACCCCGAAATACAAATGCTCGGAAAATAAGTTAAAATCAGGGAAATGAAGGCCTCCAAGGAAATACGGGCACGGGTACAGGTGCTTCAGAAGGAAATAGCCCGCTTGCGGGCGTTGCAGCATGAAAAGGACGAGTCCCCGATTAGCCCTGAGGCGCTTGATTCGCTCAAGCGCGAACTTACGGAGCTTGAACGCGAGTATCCGGAACTCGTCACGGGTAACTCGCCGACTCAAAAGGTGGCAGGTACGGTGCTTCCGAGCCTTTCGAAAATCCGCCATTCCGTTCCCCAATGGTCACTTGATGATGCGTTTGATTTTGAACAAATGCGCGCATTTGATGAGCGTGTGCGTCGTGGACTCGAGAAAGCCGGAAGCTCCGCTATCCCGAAGTATTCATGCGAATTGAAAATAGACGGACTTCACATCGTGCTTACCTATAAGAAAGGGAAGCTCTTGACGGCCGCGACGCGTGGCGACGGGGTTATCGGTGAAGACGTTACGCACAACATCCGCACCATACGGGGAGTCCCGGAGACGCTTACGCGCGCAGTCGACATCGTCGCCGAAGGAGAAGTGTATATGAGCCGAAAAGGTTTTCTGGAGTTGAACAAGCTACAGGAAGCTGCCGGCAAACCGCTCTTTGCAAATCCCCGGAATGCGGCCGCAGGTTCCATACGCCAGCTTGATTCGGGAATTGCCGCTAGCCGCCCACTTGGCGTATTCGTGTACGACATAAACGAAGCGAGCGAACGCCTTCCGGATACCCAAACGGAGGAACTCCACTATCTGAAAGAGCTTGGATTGCCGACGAACCCGCACTCGCGCTCGGCAAAAAATCTCGCGCAGGTGCAGGATTTCTGGGAAGCCTGGCACAAGAAGCGCGACACGGTCGACTATTTGTTCGACGGCATCGTCGTAAAAGTGGATGAGCGTACTGCACAGGAGGCACTCGGCTATACGGGGAAGGGACCGCGCTTTGCGATTGCGTATAAGTTTCCCGCAGAGCAGGTGACGACCGTCGTGCTCGATATATCGCTCCAGGTGGGGCGCACGGGGAAGCTCACGCCGGTCGCACACTTACATCCTGTATCAGTCGCAGGCTCAACGGTTGCGCGCGCCACGCTTCATAACGAAGATTTCATACGGGAAAAGGACATCCGGATTGGCGACACCGTAATTTTACAGAAGGCAGGAGACATCATTCCGGAAATAGTGCAGGTGCTCGGCGAGTTCCGTACCGGCAAAGAAAGGTCGTGGTCCTTTCCGAAAAAGACGCCGCTATGCGGAGGAGACGGGGAGACGGAACGCATACCGGGAGAGGCGGCGCACCGTTGTAAGGTGCGCGGGTCGTTTGGCGAACAATCGCGCAAACTTGCGCACTTTGCGGGTAAGTCCGCGCTCGATATAGAAGATATGGGAAAGAAAACGGTTCTCTTGCTGATGGAGCATGAGCTTATTGGCGAGTTCGACGATATGTTTGAACTCACCCGCGACGAGCTCTTGGCGCTCCCTGGTTTCAAGGAAAAATCTGCGGACAATCTCTTGCGTGCGCTTGAAAAAGCGAAGACAGTCACGCTCGACAGGCTTCTTGTGGGTCTCTCCATTCCGCACGTGGGTGAGGAGACTGCGCTTCTCTTGGCGCAGGAGTTCGGCACCATCGAAACGCTTCGCAAAGCAGATGTGCAAACGCTCGCTTCATATAAAGGTATCGGCGGCACGCTTGCTGAAGCGATAGTCGGGTGGTTTACGGACGAGGAGAACGGAAAATCGCTTGATCGCCTCCTTGAACATCTGAACGTGCAAAAAGTCGAAAAGATGAAGGGTACAGGTATCCTTTCGGGATTGTCGGTCGTCGTAACTGGCACACTTCCTACGTACTCGCGCGAGGAAGCGGAAGCTCTGATACGGAAGGCGGGCGGAACCCCGGGAAGCGCCGTGTCGAAAAAGACCGCTTTTTTGCTCGCAGGGGAGTCGGCCGGGTCAAAGCTTGCGAAGGCTCACGAGCTTGGAGTCTCAGTCCTTACCGAAGAGGAGTTCAAACGACGCCTTAAATTGTGATAGAGTAGCGACAAATGGCTTCCGTAGATGACGTAAAAAAGCTCGCTGCGCTCGCTCGTATCGGGGTGGGGGAGGCTGAGCTTGAAAAATTCGCGAAAGAATTCGATGGCATCCTTGCGTATGTGGGGCAGCTTGACGCGCTTTCCGTAGATACTAAGGAACGCGTGCTTCCGGCGGTCCGTAACGTCATGCGTGAGGATGGGGAACCGCATGCTCCTGGGGCGTATACCGAGGCTCTTGCGAAGCAATTCCCGGAGCGCGAAGGGAATTATCTTTCGGTTAAGCAAATCATTTCCCATGACTAAGGCGTTGAATGAGCTCACCATAGCGGAGGCGGCACGTGCCCTACGGGCGAAGGAATGCACGGTGCGCGAACTCTGGGATGCGTGTGTGTCGGAATCAAAAAAGCGAAACGGCGAATTAAACGCGTATCTCGAACTTTTCGAGGCGGACGATGTAGCAATAGAGGCAGCACAGAAGCGCATAGACGAAGGAGACACTTCCATGCTCTGTGGTATCCCGCTTGCAATGAAAGACAATATCCTCATAGAAGGGCATATCGCAAGCGCATCCTCAAAAATGCTTGCGAACTATGTCGCAACGTATGACGCGACCATCACGAAGAAACTAAAGGAAGCCGGCGCTCTTTTCCTCGGACGCACAAACATGGATGAGTTTGCGCTTGGTGGATCTACGGAGAATTCAGCGTATGGCGTTACTAAAAATCCTCACGATTTAACGCGCGTAGCGGGTGGTACCTCGGGCGGCTCCGCTACGGCGGTAGCGGCGCACATGGCTATCGCAGGCTTAGGTACCGATACGGGCGGTTCGCTCCGTAATCCAGCGAGTTATTGCGGTCTTATCGGCCTCAAGCCTACCTACGGTGCAGTATCTCGTTCAGGACTTATCGCGGCCGTATCTTCTTTCGATCAGGCAGGGCCGCTAACAAAAACGGTTGCGGACGCAAAAGCGCTCTTTGATGTCATACGCGGAAAAGATCTGATGGATAGCACATCCATTGACACAGTCGCTATTCCGGAAAAGGTGCAACGTATTGGGGTATTGGCTTCTCTAATGAAGGGAATTGCCGGGACTCCGGTTGAAATTCAATTCAATAAAACAATAGATTACCTCCGCTCCAGAGGTATGGAAATAGTGGAAGTAACTATCCCTTCAGTTTCGCCTGCGCTTGCCGCTTACTACATTATTAACTTTGCTGAAGTCTCTACTAACATGGCGCGTTTTGATGGTATCCGTTATGGCATGGCAGTGCGCGGTAAGACGCTACTCGAGGACTATGTACAGAGTCGCACGGAAGGGTTCGGTCAAGAAACGAAGCGGCGCATTCTTCTTGGAACCTATGTATTGTCTGCGGGGTATATAGATGCCTATTACCGGAAGGCCAATAGCGTGCGCGAGCTTTTGCGTGCGGAGTATGCAAAAGCGTTTGAAGCGGTTGACGTAATCGCGACTCCTACTATGCCGACCCCGGCTTTCACTATCGGCGCAAAAGCCGACCCCGTTTCGCTTTACCTTGAAGACGTTTTCACTGTTATGGCAAACTTGACTGGCACTCCTGCTATCTCCATTCCTATGGAATCGATAGTGGAGAACGGAAAGGAACTTCCAGCAGGTATCCAATTTTCGGCTCCTCATGGCGGGGAAGAGCGATTATTCAATATCGGCGCACTCGTGCGGGGAGAGAAGATGTAGGCAGGGTATAATCGGGGAATGGAAGTAGGCGCCCCGACAACGATTCAGTACCTCAATCTTGAGTATTTCTTTCGGCTTTTGTACGAAAGCCGGGTCGGCATAACGGGGACTTCGACCACGCCCATATCGTTTTTCGCAAGCTTTACCGAATGGGTCGGACACGTATGGAGCGTGCTCGGCTCCGTATCTTTCGTCTTTTCGCTTGCGGCGTTCGCCGTGCTCGCATACTCCACCGTGCGCATGTATCAGATAAAGATGCGCGAAGAGCATGAGCGCTGGTCCTTACTTGACCAGGATGTAGCAGAAAAAGAAAAGGACCGTTCGCGCTGGGCGCATATCCAAAGTCTCATAGAAAGCCCGCAGGAGCGCGATTGGCACGAAGCTATAAGCGAAGCGGATGTGATGCTTGAAGACATGCTTGTCGAGCACCGGTATGCGGGCGACACGACCGAGGAGCGACTTGCCAAAGCCGACCCTGCTACCTTCAAGACGCTCACTGAGGCGCGTGAGGCGCACCAGACGCGCGTCGATATGCTCTTGGGTGGTCCTGATTTCAAATTGGATGATAAGACGGCGTATAGAACGATTAAAAAATACGAGCTTGTCTTCAAAGAATTCGGCGAAATCTAAAAACTCGCAAAATCACCCCGTCTGCTTCGTTACGGGTCCCACTGATTTTCTCCGTCGTACTATGTGTACGTCTACGAAAATCAGCATCCCGTGCCTCGCATACGGAATAATTTTCCGAATTTTTTCTTGCAAAACTGAATAAAAACGCTATAGTGCGTAGGTACGCGATATATATCGCGGGGTAGAGGAGAGGTACCTCGGGAGGCTCATAACCTCCAGACGCCGGTTCGATTCCGGCCCCCGCAACACGAAAGACAGAAAGCCGCCGTAGGGCGGTTTTCTGCTTGCGTGTTGACGGGGGAGAGAAGCGCGGGACGCTTCTCGTCCGGAATCGAAAGCCGGAAGCGCGACGGCGCTGAGGCGGGGTCGCGGAATTTTCCAGCAGGAAAATATCCGTGACCGATGCGTGCCTGATTCTTATTCAGGACACTTCCGGCCCCCGCAACATGAAATAAGAAAACCGCCTGAAGGCGGTTTTCTTATATACGTACCTTAGTTTTAAGAGACATAAAGAAAGCAGTGCTACCATCAGGTGATGCCTGACCTGACCGTGCTGATGGTTATTGTCGCTTCTCTCCTTGCCGTTATCGGCAACATCTCCTATCTCAAGGACACCCTCGCAGGAAGGGTGAAACCCCATCCCTACACGTGGTTTATTTGGTCAATCGTATCTATGACCACGTTCCTTGGTGGGGTCGCAAAGGGGGCCGGCATAGGCGCCATTCCTACGGGAATTGCCGAAGGATTTACGATTCTCATTTTTCTCCTATCACTCAAGTATCTTTTTAAAGATCATGCACGCCATATACGCCCAATCGATAATTACTTTCTCGGCATAGCAGTACTTGGTCTCATTCCCTGGTTCCTTACGAACGACCCGACAATATCAGTGGTCATCATGGTTGGAATCGATATCGTGGCCTTCATCCCGACGCTTCGAAAGACCTGGATGCATCCTGAAACGGAGAAGCCACTCCTGTATGGGATGAATGTCGGACGCCACGCACTCACACTGTTGTCTCTTGGCTCGTACAATATCGCCACGACTATTCATTCGATTGCGATGATTTTCATAAATACGCTTATGGTTCTGTTCATACGAAGGAAGTCCTCCGGAAAAGAAATTGCACCCCTACCTCATTAAAGTACTGGCGCAACAGAATTTTTGCATTACGCCGGGTCCCAAATGCGCCGATGACTCGTGATTTCGCGGATGGAGCGATTGCGGTGGATGAGCTCGTCGTTGCGGACTGATTCGAAGAATTCATATTCGTTTTTAACGTTGCGACCGTAGAAGTCGAGGAAATCGGAGACGAGCGGCTTTTGCTTGAGTGTGTCACCCTCTTGCTTCAAGAATTCGTTGTACTGCTGGTACGCGTGTGACTCGAAGAGATAGTTCAGTTCAAGGGCCGCCTTGTGCGAGACCATGTAGATAAGGTAAATGACCCAGAAGTAGAAGAAAGAAAAAAGAATCGGGATAAGCGTGTGGCGGAAGAATGCGTCCTTATGCATCTTCTGTACGATGTTGGAAATGACGACGACGTGCATCGTTTCGTTATCTTGTGCGAAGCGACCGAACGCCGCCATCTTGCAGAGCCGTATGGCATGCCGTTCGTTTCCGTAAAAGGCGGTGAGCATCGTATAGGCGGCCGACTCCCACGACTGGTAGGGGATGCGAGCGATGACTTCGACCGCTTTGAATTTCAGATAGGAGGGTTTCTTTCCGTAAAAGGTGTTTCCGGCAGTTACAAGAAGCCATCCGAGGATGGTTGGAACAAGGCCCGTTTTATACCCGTTCAACGGTGCGGCATATTGGGTGCGCAGTTCATCGTTATTGAGCTCGCGCACGAGCTTTTCATGGGCGACATAATCGTCGTTCATCTTAAAGAGTTCCATGGTGTGTTTTTGGTGTATGTAAAACGCGGTGCGTGTGTACTACCGCGCCTCCTGATTATATCGTATAGTCTTGAGCATTATGCAGGCAGTCATCGTCGCCGCCGGAGAAGGGAAGCGCATGCGCCCCCTGACGCTTGAGCGCCCGAAACCTCTTATCCTTATCGCGGGGAAGCCCATCATCGAGCGTGTCATCGACGCACTCCCTAAAGAGATAGACGAGGTCATAATCGTCATTGGCTACAAAGGGGATATGATTCGTGCGCATCTTGGCGAGTCGTACGGAGGCCGTACGATACGCTATGTCCATCAGTGGATGCCTGCAGGCACGGCGCACGCGCTCTCGCTTGCGCGTCCATTCCTTTCCGGAAAATTCATGTTCTTGAATGGCGATGACATTCTAGGTCCGGAGGCGCTTGCAGAAGCAATCAAGCACCCACTCGCTATTCTGGTCGCTACGCATGATAAGCCTGAGACCATGGGAGTGATAACGAAGCGCGCTGACGGCACGCTCGAGCGCATAGATGAAAAACCGGAGAAACCGTCGTCGAATCTCGTGAATACGGGGACGATGGTGCTTGATGAGCGTCTCTTTACCTACGAGGCGCCACGCCACGCGTCAGGGGAATACTTCATGACCGACCCCGTGTCGCTCCTAGCTAAGGATCATCCGGTCATGGTCATCGAACAGCCGCTCTGGATTCCGGTAGGGTACCCTGAGGACATTCCGAAAGCCGAGGCGAAGCTCAAGGAGCTCGGGCGATAAGCGTAAAAATGTGCTGGTGGAAGGCCTGTTCACGCATAAATCCTTGCTAGGATTTTGCGCGAACCCGCCTCGCGCCGTCGCGCTCCGGCCTGCAAGTCCTTCACAGCATGCGCCCCACGCATGCCTCACCAGACTCAAAACGCTACGCTTATTTGTGCTGGTGGAAGGACTTGCACCTTCGACCTTGGGTTTATGAGTCCCATGCTCTAACTACCTGAGCTACACCAGCAATAGAATGGAGAGTACTATCTTTACGTAGGTTCTTCAACCGTAAAGGGTCCAGACCTTGCCCAGAAGGCAAAAAACCGTTAAAGTCTCAGAACTGCGGCCATAGCTCAACTGGTTAGAGCACTCGCCTGTCACGCGAGAGGTTGCCGGTTCAAGTCCGGTTGGCCGCGCAAAGTTTAGATACAGTACCTATCCCGTGCCTTTATAAGAGCTCTTTTTGAAACGCATCCGCGGTAAGGCGGAGTGCCTCAAGGCGCTTTTCGTACGACATGCTGATAGGGGGAGAGATACTCGTTTTGTTCGCATCAACGATGTATATCTCCCGGCTTTCCTTATCCCGTAACACATCAAGCTCTCCGAAGTCGAGACCAAGCATGCGGGAAAAATCGAGTATCTGTTTTTGTTCTGTGGGAGAGAAGACTTGGTCGGGCAACTCGACACGTGCGGTTATGCTACTGCTCTCAAATCGTCTCGTCGCGAGCCGTTGTTTTCGGTACACAAGTGGAAGGGTGCTCCCGACGACAAGTACCCGTAAGTCTTCCACATATCCCTCTTCGGTCGCATTGTCGACGAATCGTTGATACGAGCAGTCCTGCTTTGCTTTCGTAAGAGGTCCCTTCACGATACGTCCGTCGTGCACGCCGTTTGTTTCCGACTTTTCCACCAAGAGACCTTCGTATACGGTCGGGTCTACCGCAAGGGTCCTGCCAAAAACGGTGCCGAATACTTCACCAACTTTGGTCTTGCTGATATCGAGACAATTCCCGTTTATATAGCTATGACTTGCTCCAGGCGTTCTCTCGGGACGAATCTTCGTGAGGTCGAGCCAGAGAAGGGTCTTCGCACTCGGGCGAGGGACAAGCTTGAGTCCGAGAATCTGTGCGATGCCCCATATGGTGTAGAGGGGAAGCGGGACCCGAGGCACCACCCCAAGCTCTCTCTGGTGTTGCGCGTTGCGGTGCATGAGACCAAAGCACAAGAGTCGTACGCAATGCAGCGTGTACCGTACGGTGAGTATCGTCAGTTCAACCGGACGGCTAAACGGTTTCTTGAACCGCTTCGCGAACTCGCTGATTGAATTACGACGCATTTCTGCAAGAATAGCACTACTCGGATATGTTCAATAAAAAATCGATAACCCGGTTTAGTAAGTCCTTCGGGGTGGGACTTGGCACCTTCGCGCTCGACCTCATGCTCCTATCCCTCTTCATCGATGTTTTACATCTGTATTACGTGGTTGCGGCCGGAGTGGCGTTTATCATCGCCACCTCACTCAACTACGTCATCTCGCGCCGCTACGTGTTTACCGGTTCGGAGCGTGGAGTACGTTCCGGGTATCTCCTCTTTTTGCTTATCGGCGGGGTAGGGGTTCTCATTATTATGACGCTCATGTACGTGCTCGTGGATGTGTTTGCGTTTCATTACCTCGTAAGCAGGATACTCATAGCCGGTGTCGTCGGTTGGTGGAACTATCTCATGAACCTGCATGTGAATTTCAAGGTCGCCGGTACCTGATGCAGGCAAGTCAAAGTGCTACAATTTCCGCATGAGTGAACAAGCACCGAAGGCACCGCCTCTTGAGGTGAAAACGGAACGATTGTACAGACTGATGGCGCTCGACCCAGTGCGTTTTTTCGCGGCAAGCCCTAACACAAAACTGGAGGATATCTTTTCCATACTCTCCCAGATGCGTACTCGCGCAAGCCTTCCGGAAGGGAACCCTGGAAAATTTTCCTTGAAGCGGTCCGAAATGGATGCGGACCTCGCACAATTCGTGGTAACGCCGAATTCCAAACAGGAGTACTACATCGCACTTTTTCGGATAGTCCGCCGTCTCGGCTTCAGTACGCAAGACTGCATCACCGTGCTTATGAAGGATATCGACCTTGAGAAGACTACCGGCGATCTGACCGAATGGACCGCACTCTTGAACACGGCGCAGATACTCGTGGATGGCGATGAAAGCCTTCCTCCGGTGACCAAAGAAATGAAGCACGTTCCGGAAACGAAAAACTGATTCAGGCGGGTACCGCCTTGGTATACTTCCATCATGTTTGATTTCTTCTTCGGGCCTTTTAGGAAAGGCTTCGAAAAGCTCCGCGATAATCCGCAACTCATCTACACCGCGCTCGTCGCGTTCCTTATCGTGGTCGCGTTCCTATTCATGGCCGAGCGTTTCATCGGCATCGCCTCAAGCGCCCAAGAGCGGCTCGTGAACGTGCGTGCAGGCTCCATCCAGGACGCGTTCGCGTCCTTTGCCGGAGACCGTATCTACGATACCGACTACCTGAACGAAAAAATACAGGAGACTATTATAGTCAACGAAACCATCCGCTCGTTCCAGGTGGTCGTAAAGAGCAGCGTGCTTGCCACTGCATCGACGACCGTGCTCGGTGAGCGCATCGTGGTCGCCTCAAATGACAAGGAGGAGCTGAACCAAATAGACCGCGGCAACGACTTCCTTTTCTCGCTCGCGGCAAGCGACCCGTCCCACTCAATCACCATTGAGGAAACGAAAAACGGCGAACGCCTTTTCAATACCGCCCGCGCGATTACGGACGCCTCCGGCGAAGTCATCGGTGCGGTGATTACCGTCCAGACGCTCTCGGAAGCAGACCGTGCCATCCAGAACGACATAAACAACAGCCTCGGACTTCTGGTGGCAGTGCTACTCATCCTCATGCTTCTCTTCCTTCGATTCACTAAGGTCATCGACTATATGAGTCTGTATAGAAAGTTGAAAGAAGTGGACCAGCTTAAAAACGACTTCATCTCTATGGCATCCCATGAGCTGCGGACCCCACTCTCCATCATCCGTGGCTACGCCGAATACATAGGGGAAGCGCCGGAACTCTCTCCGACGACTAAGGAGTACGCAAATAAAATAGGTATCTCGGTCCAAGGGCTCGATTCGCTTGTGGCCGACATCCTCGATGTCTCACGCATCGACCAGGGCCGAATGTCGTTTACGCTTGAACCGGTTCACCCCGAGCTTCTTATAACGGATGTCGTCGCCGAGCTTACGGGTCAGGCAAAAGAAAAGGGTATTACGCTTTCGTTCGATACGACCGGGATCACCACGGCGCAAGTCATTTTCGCGGACAAAAGCCGCTTTAAGCAGGTACTCGTGAATATCATCGGAAATGCCGTGAAATACACGGTACAAGGGGGAGTAAACGTCCGACAGTATGAAGAGCAGGGGAGGGTGGTCATACGCGTCAGCGATACGGGCTTTGGTATGAGCGAAGAAGAACGGACGCACCTCTTCGAGAAGTTCTACCGCATTAGGACCAAGGATACGGAAAATATCCGCGGTACCGGCCTTGGTCTCTGGATTACGAAGCAAATCATCGAAGCCATGAAGGGCACCATCTCGGTGGAGTCGATAAAGGGGGTCGGGTCGCATTTCATCATCTCGTTCCCGACCACTGGACAACCTGTTTCCTAAAGGTGGTTACCCCGTATACTTACAGCTATGTTTTCCCACCTCACTACGAAGGAACTGGCGTTCTATGGGGTGAGCGCATCAGTGGGGTTGCTTCTGCTTGTCGCGGGAGTCCTGGGGCACGCACAGTACGCTGACAGGGAAAAGCTCGCTTCCGCAACCACGTCGACTTGGAATACCTTCAACACAAATACCGACGGTACATTTTATAATTACGGAGACACTATAGCGACGAGCTCGCCGGAAATCATCCGTCTCTTCACCATGGAGACTACTAAAGGAGCCTGCGGTAGCGGTGCCATTAAAATAAGTTGGACCTCTTTGGATTCGGATGCGGAGTACCGTCTCTATAGAAATGGCATCGAGATTTTCGAAGGCCGCAAGCCGAGCTATAACGATACCAAACTTCCTGCAGGCTCCACTAACTCATATATCGTATATGCAAACATGTCAGGTGCGTCCTATAGCCACGTAGCGACCGCACTTACTACTGCACCGACGGCGTGTGACGCAGTTCCTTTAACGGGCACGGGCGGTGGAACTGCAATCGCAACAACGACCGGAGTTGCCCCTACGTTGCCGCCGGCGCCACGCCTCATACCTATTGCCACTACGACACTAACGGCAACGCCGGCACCCGCCACCTCAACGGTACCTACCACCCCTCCCCCCGCCACCCTTATATCACCCCCACCAGTATCGTCTCCTGCACCTGGTATAAATCCGCCGGCCACTACCGTACCATCTCCTGAACAGGCTCCGGTGCCACAGCAGGTAGTGAATCTTCCAACACCGGTCGTACAAAATAAGGAGCGCGCGCTCGTGTTTGCGACTACGACGCCAAACGCGCAACCATCAGCACTTTCAAGTACCACGGAAGCGAAGGTAACAAAGCTCTTTACGGTCGTATCGGTCTTCGATGAGACGGATAAGGCGCGTCAACAGGCACGCAGGTCGCTCGTGGCGTTCATCGACGAGAAGATACGCGACGCCTTTGCGTCTATGAATGACGAGGAGCGGGCCGGAAAAAAAGAATCCCTCGACCAGCTTCGCGCCTCCATACTCACCCGCATCGACGAGCGATTGAATGCGGGGACCGACGTGCGGGCAGAAGCATCCTTACTTGCTTCCGAAATCACTGAAAAAATTTCGGAACTCTCTGTATACGGCGTCACTACCGACAGCGCTGCCGTGGGTGCGCTCGTCGACTCCGCAATCGCACCCCTTACCGTGGCTGCTGAAGAAGAATCGAAGGCACTCAAAGAACAGGGAGGTGACCTGCTCTACAAGGATACGAACAAAGACGGTATCTCCGACTACGATTCCGTGCATGTCTATAATATCGACCCGGTAAAACCTTCTCCGACAAGTGTGTACAAAGGACGCAAGATTACTGCAGGCGAAAAAGTAGCGCTCGGATACGACCCGACGCAGACTAAGCTTGTGCAGGTAACTCCGGAAGAACCGGAACGCTCTTCCGCCCCGATTGCACGCTCCTACCAGGTTTCCTCCGTAGCGCTTACGGAAGAGAAGAAAGTGGCACTCACCGGCCGCGCACTCCCGAACAGCTTCGTCACGCTCTATATCTACAGCACGCCGGTCGTTGTCACCGTCAAAACGGATGCAAACGGAAGCTGGAAATACACGCTCAACAAAGAGCTTGAAGACGGAAGTCACACGGTGTCGGTGGCAACGGTTGATAACAGTGGGAAAATCCTCGCAAAATCCTCACCGATTCCGTTTACGAAGACCGCGCAAGCCGCAACGCTTGATTCGGCAAGTACAAGCTTCATTTCTGAAAGTGGCCAACCGACGTTGTTCTCGGGTCGCACACTCTATATGCTCATCATGGTGTGCGCCGGCATCATCTTCTTCACGCTTGGTATTATGGGACTGAATACCAGACGTCAGGAAGAGACGCCAACCGCCGCCTAACAACTCATATCTATGACTAACCCCGACGTAGTAAAGAAAGAGCATCCGAAAAACTGGCATAACGAGCATCAGTCGACCTTGACGCTCGGAGAGCGTCTCTCGGACTGGATTTCTGATTTCGTCGGTTCATGGACATTCGTGTTCATCCATATCGTATGGTTTGGCGTCTGGCTTCTCGTGCCGATTGAGCCGTTTCCGTTCGGACTTCTGACTATGATTGTGAGCCTTGAAGCAATACTTCTCTCTACGTTCATCATGATGAGTCAGAACCGTGCCGCCGACCGCGACCGTCATCAGGCAAAAGCCGACTACGAAACGAACCTGGAAGCGAAGAGGGAGATAGAGACGCTTCAAATTGCACTTGATCGCATTGAAAGCGAAAAGCTTGACCAGATACTCGCTATCCTAAAAAAGTAAGGAAGTAGAGTGCTCTGTCTAGCCGCGCTCGCAACAGGAGCAGGAGCGACCAGTAAGCTTCGCTACTCCGGCGACAATAAGAAGGATTGGCCAGATGAATGCGGCTAGGCCCGTATCTATGATTTTAAAAGCGTGGAGGAGGAAGGTGATACCGATAAGGATGACCATCAACGGCACAATTTTGTGGTGATTGCAGGGGCAAAAAAGAGCGGCGCTCATTCTAGCTAGCGTAGCACTCCGCCGTTGATATCTTCTAGGATTTTGCAGTGGATAGTGTTACTCCACGGTGACTGACTTCGCCAAGTTTCGCGGCATGTCGATATTGAGACCGCGCTCAAGTGCCACATAGTACGCAAAGAGCTGGACCGGGATAGTCGTCAGGATAGGGAGGAGCGCCTCGTGTACGTTCGGGACGCTAATGACGTCGTCGGCAAGTCCCTTCAAGTCATCCTCCTTTCCGTCGGTAGTGATAGCGATGACGGTGCCGCCGCGCGCGCGTATCTCCTGGATGTTCGATTTCGATTTTTCGTACATGGAGTCGTCCGGTACGAGTACGACGGAGAGGAAGGATGGCTCGATGAGTGCGATAGGACCGTGCTTCATCTCGCCTGCGGCGTAGCCCTCGGCGTGTATGTAGGCGATCTCTTTAAGCTTTATGGCGCCCTCGTAGGCGATAGGGCACTGGAACTTCCGGCCGAGGAAGAATGCGTTTTGGACCTTCGCGTATTTCTTCGCAATCGCCTGTATGGACTCGCGGCGCGAGAGTATGGTGCGCGCAAGGTCCGGAAGCTTCTGAAGCTCGGACACAAGGTGTTCGCCGTCAGTAGAGGAGAGGCCATTCTGACGGCCAAGCAGTATAGAAATGAGCGCAAGCACGGTCATCTGGGAAATCACCGCCTTCGTGGAGGCGACGCTGATTTCAGGACCTGCATGGTTATAAACTCCCGCCGTCGTCTCTCGGGCAATGGAGGAGCCGACGACATTCACGACACCGAGCGTAAGCACGCCGTGCCGCTTCGCTTCGCGTATGGCTTCGATAGTATCCAAGGTTTCGCCCGATTGGGAAATGGCAAGGAGGACGGTCTCTTTCGGGTCCATGGTATGACGACGGTAGCGGAGTTCCGAGCCAAGCTCCACTTCAACGGGGATGCCGGCGAATTCCTCAAGTAAAAGCTCGCCGACCCTGCCTGCGTAGGAGGCGCTTCCGCAGGCGGTAATCATGATGCGTTTTGCGGAGCGTATCTGCGGGAGCACATCGCGGAGCCCGCCGAGCTTTACGTCGCCCTCTTTCGGCAAGAGACGCCCGCGAAGCGTGTTTTCAATGGTCTCCGGTATTTCCATCATCTCCTTCATCATGAAATGGTCGTAGCCTTTCTTCTGAGCGCTCTCCACGTCCCATTCAAGCGTTTCCACTTTCTTATCAAGCGGGGTTCGCGAAAGGGTGGAGATTTCGTATCCTTCGCGCGTAAGCGTCGCCACTTCGCCGTCTTCAAGGTAAATCACGTCGCGCGTATGCTTCAAAATCGCACTCGCATCAGACGCGATGTAGTACTCGTCCTTTCCGATGCCGAGCATGACGGGGCTTGAGAGACGAGCAGCGACAAGCTTTTCCGGCTCGCGCACAGAGGCGGCCGCAAGGCCGTAGGTACCGCGCACTTCTTTAAGTGCCCCGCACACCGCGTCTTCAAGAAGAACACCTTCGGTGTATTTTTTTCCTATAAGCGCTGCGAGCACCTCCGTATCGGTTTCGGATTTGAAGATGACGCCGTCTTTTTCGAGCGCCGCCTTTATGTCAGCGTAGTTTTCAATAATGCCGTTATGGATTATCCATACGGTACCGGTGGGGTCGCAGTGGGGATGGGCATTCGTCTCGGTAGGTGCGCCGTGGGTCGCCCAGCGTGTATGCGCGATGCCGCAGGTGCCGGTGAAATCCTCCGGAATTGCGTCGGCAAGCTCCGATACTTTGCCGGAGCGCTTCAGGGCGCCACGGCCTGCGACGAAGACGCCCGCAGAGTCGTATCCCCGGTACTCAAGGGCGCGCAAACCCTCGATTAAAATAGGGGTCGCATTTCTCGGGCCAATGTATCCGATGACGCCACACATCCGAGTAGTGTATAGGTAGTAGGGGATAGTGTATAGATAAGAAAATTGAAATAAGAGCGAGAATTGGGTAGGATGCGAATACGAGTAGGAAGCCCTGGTTCGCCGATGTAAGCAAAGCTTGCATCGTGCTCGCTCGGGCGAAGCAGTACAGATGCATGCTATGCATCTGTACTGCTTACCCTCACTCGCCGATGTAAGTAGGCTTTCATCGTCTGCACTCGCAGTGGATAAAAGAGGACTTTCATCACGTGCTCGTTTGCCGATGTAGCTCAGTTGGTAGAGCACCACCATGGTAAGGTGGGGGTCGTCGGTTCAATCCCGACCATCGGCTCCAAATAAAGCAAAAGCGCGAAAGCGCTTTTTCTATTTGTGCCGATGGTCGGGATTGGGGGAAGGGGGAGGAGATGCATGCGAGAACACGCAGCATGCATGGAGTTTCCCCGTGGAGGAAAGCAGTGAGTCATCGAGCGCTGAAAACCGAGAGGTTTTCAGGGAGGAGTCCGCGACGACAATCTCGCACCATCGGCTCAGATAACGTACAAGCGCGAAAGCGCTTTTACGCTTTTTCGGGTTTTGGCGCTTCCCACGCGTTCAGCACGCCCTGAATCTGGTGGACGATGGTGTCGAGTGTTACGTACGCCTTCACGAAGAATCCCGCAGCCCCGAGCGCGGTGCATTCGTCCACGTGCGCCTGGTCATCAAGGTTTGAGAACATCAAGACCGGTATCCCTTTCGTTGCATCATCCGACTTTAGTATCTTCAGGAGTTCGACGCCGTTCATTCCGGGGAGGAGGATATCCAAGAGGATAATGTCGGGTCGTTCAGAGACGACGAGCGTAAGCGCGTCCTGAGCGTTCACTGCGTGGACAATACGGAAATTTTCCGCGGCAAAGCGCTGATCGATGAGGCTTCCGAGCACAGTATCGTCTTCTACCCAGAGGATGGTTTTCGGTGAGTCGGTCATACGCATAGTGTACGATACGATGGCATCAGAAATGGTAAGGGTGTGGGCGAGATATAGTCTGTGGTTTCAGGGAAAAAAACGTGGTATCTTCCGAGTCGTTGCCACCGTATGGATTACCATACGTCTGGCTCGTTCGGAGAATCCGCAAATTCATGCAGACATGCATTTGCGGATTTCCTCACTCGCCATCGTAGCTCAGTTGGTAGAGCACTTCACTCGTAACGAAGAGGTCGCCGGTTCAATCCCGGCCGATGGCTCCAAAATCGAAATCAGCCCAGTTTTTGAGTAATCCCCGCCAGCCCCTAGCGAAGACTACGGTAGTAGGTAGAATCATGATAAACCCATGACTCCTTCTAACCGTATGCGCTTTCTTGCCGTACTGTTTGTTATTGCTGTTGTGACATCCGGTGTGGGTGTTGTTATTCGTCCGGACGCTGTTTCTGAGACCCTTAAATCAAATGCGCGCCTTCTTGGAAGCGTGCAAGCATCTCTTTTTTCAATGGTAGGTATTCAAAAGTCGTGTGAAGTGCGCGGGAGTACGCTTGCGTCGGGCACCAGCAAGGTCTTCTATCGCGTGCCTTCGGTTGCGTCTGGGGACACATGCGCAAGCGTTGAGCAGGTGCGCAGCTGTACAAACGGCGTCCTCTCCGGCTCCTCTTCGTATACGTATTCTTCTTGCTATGTAGACACGTCACTTAAGCAGATCCGTGAGAATCTTGAGGATTTCCTCCCGTATGTATGGTCCACCACCTGGTACCCATGGTTCAACGACACGGTCGGCACTGATACGGCAGGACGCGGCTTTACGCTGTTTAAAAAACATATAGACGATATCAAAGCCCAAGGCTTCAACACAGTATGGATTGGCGGCATCTTCACCTGGAAGTCGCTTCAACCGACGCCTGGTACGTGGAACGCGCCTGCGCTTCAAGCAGTAAAAGATCATCTCAAAGTGCTTCAAGACAATAATATGCGTGCGATTATTCAGTTGAACTACATAGGGCCTGGCTACACGCCTACTGGCATAGATGGGTGTAATTGGATGAAAGACCCTGCGCAGGTAGCAAAATTCACCGAGTTCGTGACCGCGCTTGGCTCCGAACTTGCTCCGTACAACTACATGACCTATTACATGGTCTTTACGGAGCAACCTACCAGCTGCCTTATCGCTCGCAATCAATTTGACCTCTATGAAGGGTTCCGGCTACAGCCGAATGGCACGTCAGTTGCTATAGACCCGTCGGTGCAGCGTACTTCGCATCAAGAAGACGTGAAGGAGGTGAATGACATGCTGAAAGCGTCCATTGGCAGTCTCCCGACCGCCATGCCTTCCGCGGTCCGCAACCAGATGTATATCGGCATCCATGATGCTCTCGTATCAGAAGGGTATACCGGCACGGACGGCCCGGCACAGAAGCCTTTCGCGTTTGATTACTTTAGCTTCGCGTACTACCCAACGCATGGGACGCTTGCGGCATATCCGAGCGACGCTGCGGTAGGCAACGACTTGGCGGGCGCAAAGACTCAAATCACCACGATACTCAATCGCGCGAAAGACCGCGTCGAGAAAGCGTACCCGTCAGCCGCTATTTTAATGGGTGAGTTTGGCTGGGCTTCATGGGACACTGCATCAAACGCTCCTGCGTTCAAGCTCGATTCAGCGGCCCGCAATGTGGCTGTGGGCGCGATGCTCGATTGGAGTATTGCTCAAAAAATTGGCTTCAACTTTTGGGCCTGGGTGCCGCGGTATATAGACACGCCGTCAAAAGATACGCCGTATGAGAATGCTCAAAGCATCGTCGCTCGAGACGCAAACCTTGAGACAGCGACCCCTACCTTATCAACCGTCTCCTCAATGTTCAGACAGAAGCTTCTCGGTGAAGCACCCCCACCTTCTTCGTGTTCCTGGAATAATGCCTCACTTGCTCACGGAGCATCGGTGACCGCATATCAAGCATCGAGCGTCGTAAGCGGACAGACGTGCGTCGCACAGACTCGTACATGTAGCGATGGAACCTTGTCGGGAACATATACCTCTCCAGCATGCACCGTTTCCACAGCGCCAACGATACTTACTGCCTCTTGTAGTACCAATGGAACCAAAGGCACCTTCTCTTGGCCCTCGGCAGTCGGTGCTACAAGCTACTACTTAAACGTGTACGACTCCACCACTCAAAAATACGTGAAAGGACCTAATGCGGTCGCGACAAGTCCTCTAACGGTAACCACGATTCCCGGCAATACCTACACTTCTTGGATATACGTCGTAACTCCGGCAGGCTGGAGTGCTGCCGTAGGAGCTGCTCCCGTTACCTGCCCGGTTCCGGTAAATGCATCCTGCAAACTTGAGGGGAAAACGATTGCGCATGGTGAGTCCACGACCGCATATCAAACAAAGACGGTCGCATATGGGAAAACGTGCGGTGCCGAGACGCGCACCTGCACCAACGGGACACTCTCTGGCACCTATGCGTATTCCTCATGCAAAGTTGACCCGCTTACTACCGTCTCGTCGTCATGTTCCTCTGACGGCACCAAGGCGACGTTCTCTTGGACTGCGGTTCCTGGTGCAACGGCGTACTATTTCAACGTGAATGATACGACTGCAAACCAATACGTGAAAGGACCAAACGCAGCTGCAACAAGCCCCGTTACCATAACGAGTGTTCCAGGCCACACCTACACATCATGGGTATATGCCGTGACGGCTTCCGGATGGAGTCCGGCGGTAGGCGCCGAGCCGGTCGTGTGCGCGAAGCCCTAGCGCATTGTTTGGATTCGAAAATGGTTCCAACGGAGTATAGTAGGGTCTCCATAAGAAAAACCACTCCGGCGGTTTTGACACCTCAAGAGCGCTTCCGAATCCCTAACTCGCTTCACTCATAGGGGATTCTCGGCGTATACTCCTTCAATGACCGATGAGAACCCGCGCCTTGCGGAAATAGAAGCCGCGATGGCTTCCGCAGACTTCTGGAAAGACCCCGCCGCAGCTCAGGCTATCGTGCGCGAGTACCAGGCGCTTAAAGAAGGAGGAAGCGGAGACCCGTTAGATAGCGGAGACGCGACACTCACCATTCTCGCGGGAGCCGGAGGCGACGATGCGGAAGACTTCGTCGCCATGCTCCGTCGCATGTATGAAGGCTATGCGGCTGGGAAGGGATGGGGTATGCGCGAACTTGATGCGAGCGAAAACAATCATGGCGGCTACCGGAGCGTCTTGCTTGAGGCGCGGGGCGCGGGCGCGTACGGACGCTTGCGATACGAAGCGGGCGTGCACCGGCTCGTGCGCATCTCCCCGTTTAATGCACAGGACAAGCGGCAGACGTCCTTTGCGCTCGTAGAAGTGCTCCCGAAGCTCGCGGCAACGCACAAGGTTGATTTGAATACGGACGATTTGGAAATCACGTTTGCAAGAAGCGGCGGGGCGGGCGGCCAGAACGTGAACAAGCGCGAGACCGCGGTGCGCATCGTGCATACCCCTTCCGGCATTTCCGCGCACGTCTCAAGCGAACGCAGCCAGCAGGCGAATCGTGAGAAAGCGCTCGAGCTCGTGAAAGCGAAGCTTTTCAAATTCCAGGAGGAACAGCGCAAGGCGGAAGCGGAAGGACGCTCGATTGCAGGCTCGGTGAAAAACGAGTGGGGAAGCCAGATGCGCTCCTATGTGCTGCATCCGTACAAGATGGTGAAAGACCATGAGACCGGGCATGAATCGTCTAATCCCGACTCCGTTCTTGCGGGAGAGTTAGACGATTTTATAGACGCTGCGGCTCAGCATCATGGAAAAGACTCCTAATTTTGAAACGTCCGTGGCTTTTCCCGAGCTCGCAGTAGAGCTCGCTGCGATGAGCGACATCGACCAGCAGATGCGCATAAAATCCCACGAAGACGGTACGTGGGACGTAACGATCGATGCGCGCAATACGAAGCGGATGAAGGAAATCGTCTCAACAGTCGGATGGCCGACGATAGCAAAAGTAGGAAAGGAAGGGGCGGATGCTGCGTGGCTCTTGGTCCAGCATGCGGACCGAGATGTCTCATTTCAGAAAACGTGCCTTGCTCTCATGAAAGCAGAACCAGAATCCAGTGTCTCTCGCATCGACATCGCGATGCTCGAGGATCGGGTACGCATAAATAGCAACCAGCCTCAGCTTTATGGCACGCAGTTCAGGCAGGAAGGGGGCGCTCATGTGCCACTCGAGATAGAAGAGCCTGATACAGTTGATGAGCGAAGAGCTTCCATGGGCCTAGGGACGCTTGAAGAGGGTATACGCGCCATGTACGAAAAGTACGGCACGCCCGAGTGAGCTCAATCCGAATCCTATTCATAGACGCTGCGAGTGCTACTGGGGTATAATGCGCGGGTCATGATTTATTTCGACCAAGTATCGAAGCAGTACCGAGACGGCACTCCCGCACTTGAAAACGTCACCCTCTCCGTTTCTCCAAAGGAATTCGTTTCCATTGTCGGCCACTCGGGCGCGGGCAAGACCACGCTCCTCAAAATGCTGCTCGCGGAGGAGAAACCAAGCGCTGGGAATGTCTTTTTTGAAGAAATAGATATACACGGTCTTCCGAAAAACGCACTCCACCACTATCGCCGGAAAATCGGCACGGTGTTCCAGGACTTCCGCCTCATTCCGACCAAGACCGCCTACGAGAATATCGCGTTTGCGATGGAAGCGGTGGGTCGCCGGGACGACGAAATCGCGTCCGACGTGCCCTACATCCTCGACCTCGTGGATATCGGGGACAAGGCGCATCATTTCCCACACCAGCTCTCAGGCGGAGAGCAGCAGCGCGTGGCTATCGGTCGCGCCATCATAAACCAGCCGGACGTTATCGTTGCAGATGAGCCGACGGGAAACCTCGACCCGGTAAACACGTATGACGTCATCGAAATTTTGAAAAAGATAAACGAGCTCGGTACGACCGTCATCATCACCACGCACAACAAGGGCGTTGTGGATGCCATGAACAAGCGCGTCATCACCATGGACAAGGGAAAGGTGGTGCGGGACGATATGCATGGTCATTACATCCTCTAATCTATGAGCACCATGATGATTCGGCGGGTATTCGTAAACGGCGCAAAGAACTTCGTGCGTAGCGGTTCAGTGACCGCCGCTACCGTGCTCATCATGACGGTGACGCTCGCTATCGTCGGTCTCCTTATATTCCTCTCAGCCATCCTTACCAATACGCTCACCGCCATCAAGGACAAAGTGGACGTAAACGTGTACTTCGTTACAACCGCAGGGGAAGGGGAAATCATCTCGCTCCAGAACAAAATTGCCGACCTCACGCAAGTCGCAAGTGTTACGTACACGTCGCGCGAAGAAGCGCTTATCTCATTCAAAGCACGGCACGCGACCGACGAGCTTACGCTTCAGGCGCTTGAAGAACTCGGAGATAACCCGCTTGGCGCGTCTCTTTCCATAAAGGCGAAGGACCCGGGACAATACGAGGGCATCGTACAGTTCCTTTCGGATAATCCGACAACGGGTGCAGATGGGAAATCCATCATAGACCGGGTCAACTATTTCCAGAACAAAATAGTCATCGATCGCCTCACGGGTGCCATCCGCGCGACCGAACAGGCGGGTGCCGCCATAGTCCTCCTCTTTGCGCTTGCCTCAGCAGTGATAGCCTTTGCGACCGTCAGGCTTGCCATCTATACGGCACGCGAGGAAATAGCCGTCATGCGCCTCATGGGGGCTAGTAACGCCTATATCCGAGGCCCATTCATCGTCGCGGGTATCCTCGCGGGAGTGGTCGCCTCATTCATCGTGCTGACGCTCTTCTACCCGCTCTCCTGGTACGCAGGCAGTGCGCTCTCTTCCTGGCTTGGCGGATTCAACCTCTTTAGTTACTACCTAGGAAATTTCGCGCTCTTCTTCAGCATCCTGACCGGCTCAGGCTTCCTACTTGGGGGAGTGGCAAGCTTCATTGCGGTGCGACGATATCTCCGTGTATAACTAGGGTATGGCGCAAGACGGACATAAATACATATTCGTAATAGGCGGAGTGATGAGTGGCGTCGGGAAGGGTATTGCCGTCTCCTCCATGGGTCTCATTTTGAAACAGCGCGGCTACGCGGTGAATCTCGTGAAGATAGACCCGTACCTGAATGTGGACGCCGGTACGATGAACCCGACCGAGCACGGCGAAGTGTTCGTCTTGGACTCCGGACTTGAGACCGACCAAGACATGGGCAACTACGAGCGTTTTCTCGACCGTGATTTGACCAATCAGGACTATATGACGAGCGGCATGGTGTACCGCACGGTCATTGATAACGAACGCGCACTTAAATACGGCGGTAAGTGCGTTGAGGCGATTCCGCACGTACGCGACGAAATCCTCCGCCGCGTCGAGGCTGCTGCGGAACATAACGGTTCGAAGATTTCAGTCATAGAGATAGGCGGTACCGTAGGCGACTTCCAGAATGCGCTCTTTATCGACGCGGCACGCGTGATGAAGATGAAGCACCCAAACGATGTCGTCTTCGTGATGGTCTCCTACCTTCCGGTTCCGGGAACGCTCGGGGAAATGAAGACGAAGCCGACCCAGAGCGCGATACGTGAATTGAATTCGTACGGTGTCCAGCCGGATTTCATCATTGCGCGTTCGACCACTGCTATTGATGATAAGCGCAAAGAAAAGCTCGCAACGTCCTGCAACGTGCTTCCGGAGCGCGTCATTTCAGCTCCTGACGTCGAATCCATTTACGAAGTCCCGCTTAATTTCGAGAAGGATGAG
This sequence comes from Minisyncoccota bacterium, assembly GCA_022842585.1. GTDB lineage: Bacteria > Patescibacteriota > Minisyncoccia > Phycocordibacterales > Phycocordibacteraceae > C7867-001. The sequence continues at coordinate 23,308 of JALHPI010000005.1, forward strand.
TTTGGCGACCATTTGCTCGAAGCGCTCGGCCTTTCCGAAAAGAAGAAGCCGGATCTTCGTGAGTGGCAGAAGTTCGTCGACGCGCTCGCGACGAGTGAACCGGTCCTTAAAATCGGCATCGTCGGCAAGTATTTCGATACGGGCGACTACATCCTGTCAGACGCGTACCTTTCGGTCATCGAGGCCTTGAAGTTCTCCGGTGCGGCGATAGGTGCCAAGCCGAAAATCGACTGGATAAACGCCAAGGAGTTCCAGAACGGGGAAGGGGTGGAGAAGCTTGCGCAGTACGATGGCATTATCGTTCCGGGAGGCTTTGGTGAGACCGGCATCGAGGGGAAAATCCACGCCATCAAGTTCGCACGCGAGAATAAAATTCCGTACTTCGGCCTCTGTTATGGTATGCAACTTGCGGTTATAGAAGTGGCGCGTCACGTGCTTGGTATCAAAGAAGCGCACACGGTCGAGATAAACCCGACGACCGCGCACCCGATAGTGGATGTGATGCCCGAACAGAAGGACCTCATAGCGGAGGGGAACTACGGAGGCACCATGCGTCTTGGCGTTTACACGGCGGAATTAGGCAAGGGCACAATCGCGCGTGAAGCATACGGTAAGGACAAAGTGGAGGAACGTCACCGCCACCGCTACGAGATAAACCCAGAATACATTGAGCAACTTGAAAAAGGAGGCATCGTATTCTCCGGCAAGTCGCCTGACGGCGTACTTATGGAAATAGCAGAGCTTCCGCAGGACGTGCATCCGTTCTTCCTCGGTACCCAGTTCCATCCGGAACTGAAGGCGCGCCCACTTTCCCCACACCCCTTGTTCACCGCGTTCCTTAAAGCAGCAAAAGAAAGAAATACGAAGTAATCTCGCATGTCGCTTTCTCTTATTTGCGTAAATGTAGAGTGGAGCAAACATCTGGATACGGTAATTCCGTTTCTTAAAGCTCATCCAGTAGACGTAGTCTGCATTCAAGAACTAGTTGAAAAAGACATCCCTGTTTTTGAAGCGGTCTGTGGACCTTGTATTGGATATGCTCCAAACGGACTAAAGGAGATAGACGGTGGAATTCATTCATTTGGCAACGGGATCTTTTCACGAAAAGAAGCAAAAATTCGCATAGAATACTATGCGGGTTCAGCTGAGGTAATACGACTTGATAATGGAGTTAGTGATGTTGATGTTCATTCACTCGTCATTGCTGAGATAGCGTCCGAAGGAGAGCCGTATCGCATCGCCACGACCCACTTCACTTGGACTCCTAATGGGGAAGCAAACGAAATCCAACGCAAGCATTTCGTATCTCTGTCAGAAAAGCTTGCTTCGCTTCAAGAATTTGTGCTTTGTGGTGATTTCAACGCGCCGCGCGGAAGAGAAATGTTTACCGCATTTGCTGAACAATACACCGATAATATTCCTGCTGAATATGAAACGAGTCTAGATCCTGTTCTCCACACCAAAGCAGGACGTCCTCTTCCGTATATGGTGGATGGGTTATTTACCACTCCCACCTATAAGGCAACAGATGTGCGCCTAGAGTTCGGCATCTCCGACCATGCGGCCATCATCGCCACGATAGAAAAAGCCGCCTGATTGCTCAGGCGGTTTTTCCATTTCTTCATCTCTCAGTCTTCAGCACCCCAGAACACTCGCACTAAACTGATATGATATATCATATCAGTTTAGTGAAGAGATACTGTCTTAGATTTTTATTATTTCTTCCCATGAGCGGCCGGCAACGCCGAAGTGTCCGTATGCGGCCGTTGGGCGGAAGATAGGATTCCGGAGTCCGAGACGCTCGATGATGGCTTGCGGGCGGAAGTCGAAATTCTTATTCACGATCTCAGAGAGGTTCTTTCCAGTGTCGTCATAGGCTTCCACCATCACCGGTTCTACGCGGCCGATAGCGTAGGCGACTGATACAAGCGCCTTCTTAGCATAACCGTTTGCAACCAAGTTCTTTGCAACGAAGCGGCACATGTAGGCCGCAGAGCGGTCTACTTTCGTAGAGTCCTTGCCGGAGAATGCGCCTCCGCCGTGAGGCATGAGGCCGCCGTAGGTGTCCACCATGATTTTGCGTCCGGTGAGCCCTGCGTCTGCCTCAAATCCGCCCTGCACGAAGCGTCCCGTAGGATTCACGAGGATTTCAATACCGGAGATATCACCAAGGACTGCAGGGAAGAGGTGTTCGGTGAGGTCGGCGCGTATCTGCTCGAGCTCCGCTTCTTCTGCGTGCTGGGTCGAGGTGAGTGCGGTAATGACCTTTCCGTCTTTAAGCGTGACCTGTGTCTTGCCATCAGGACGCAGATAGGGAAGGGTGCCGCTTGTGCGGAGGTTTTCAAGCTTGCGAGCGAGCGCATGGGCGAGTACCACGCCTTTTGGAAGCATCTCTTCCGTTTCATCAGTTGCGTAGCCGTACATGATGCCTTGGTCGCCTGCGCCCCCTGTGTCTACCCCCATCGCGATGTCGCCTGACTGGGTCACAACGCGCGCGAGGATATCCAAGGGCTCGGTGTATCCGATGTCTTCATACACGCGTCGCGCGACGGCCGCGTAGTCTACGTTCGCGTTTGTCGTGACTTCGCCGCCAATCATAAGTGTGCCGTGGCTTCCGAAGGTTTCTACCGCGACGCGGGACTTCGGGTCCTGCGCGAGACAAGCATCAAGTATCGCATCCGACATTTGGTCACACACCTTGTCGGGGTGTCCGTTCGTGACTGATTCAGTCGTGTAGGTAGTAAGCAAGTGGAACATAAGGAAAAGTAAAGAGAATAAAATACAAAAGAAATAGTCCCGCTTTAAGGGACTATTTCTTTTTGGAATATAGGCCCCCGAAGGGCTGGAGGGAGCACCGTTGCCTTTTCGGGCTGGTTGCTAGCAGTTCGTCGAGCCAGTGCTCTCCCTGCTTCTGTATATCTATTCAGTTGTACGGGGAGTATAGCACGCGTTGAAATAGAAGGGTCAATGCGGTATTGTCAGGACTATCGCGACGTAGAGTCGCATCTTTGCCAGATCGTCTAATGGTAGGACAACGGACTCTGAATCCGTTTATCTAGGTTCGAATCCTAGTCTGGCAGCAGATCAGCAAAACGCCGGCGTAAGCCGGCTTTTGCGTTACTGCTGCCAGACTAGGATTCGAAAGCCGGAAGCGTCCTTCCGGGGGAAGGATAGCTGAGGCGGGGTCGAGAGTGCGAGCTGGATTGCGACAGCAGGAAGCAATCCAGCCGCAACTCGTGACCGAACCAGTCTGGCAGCAGTGGGCAGAAACCGACAAGAGGTCAGGACTCTGAATCCGTTTATCTAGGTTCGAATCCTAGTCTGGCAGCGCATGATATCCTTGTCCATATGAACAAGGTCTCCCACGATAGCGAAACCCCCGCAGAAGGGAAGCAGGTTATAACTGCCTGTGCTTTTATCCATCAAAAGTTCGATGATGTAGAAAAAGTATTCCTACCTAAGCGTGCTGCTACAAAAAAATTCCTCCCTAATATTTTTGAAATTCCTGGAGGACATATTGATTTCGGTGAAGACGTAATAGCAGGACTGAAGCGAGAAATAATGGAGGAGGTGGGAATGAATGTTTCAATTGGAGACCCTTTTGCAGTTTTCACTTACACTAACGAGGTAAAGGGTTCGCATTCAGTTGAGGTAGTTTATTTTGCTCGATTCACCGACCCGCTCGAAAATATTCGTCTCATTCCTGAAGACCATTCAGAATATATCTGGGCCTCTAGGGAGGAGGTGCCTAAGGTCGGCTTGATGAGTGCAGAGGAACGCGCAAACGTCCTGAAGGGTTTCGCCTTGCTAAACGGAGAAGTTCATAGTTTCGGATAAAGTCGTTCCATAATCGTCCCAGACAGCCAGCAACTTTTTAAAAAAAAAAGATATTGCACCGTTTCAGACAGATATTATCTAGCTTTTCCAGAGTTCAATACTAATTGCGAGACAACAGGAGTTGGGTTAAGGTTGCCTCGGAAGCCTGTTCTGGTGCAGGTTTCTTCAATAGGAGTTAAGAGATGAATATCTCTGATGCTATCCGCGCCACCGCTCTTGAAATCATCATGCACAATATCGACGCTGAAGGCACAAGCCTCTGCGATGTTATCGGGCTCTGCCGGTACAAGACCGGCGAGAAGTTCTCAGACTACGACCACTCGGTCGGTAGGCTGAGCCACTTGGTTCCGGCTCTCATCGACATCGATACGGGCACGGTATCGCCGGGAGGTGAGACCAACCAGCAATTCGTGGATAGTTGGCATCATGCACTTAAGGCAGTGGACTCGCCGTTCGTTCTTCCTGAAGAAGACGGCGTGGTGATTGAATCGCCAACCTTCGTGTTCGATATGCAACGGGACGGCGTTCCGCAGGCATCCGAACAACTGATGCGTGCGTTTCTCATTCGGGTCGCTGACTATGGCGACGACGAAAATCTGATGATTGCCTATATCCGTGTGATTGGAAAACTCACCGATCTCTCGGACGAAGTGAAAGCGTTCTTGCGTCCCAAGGTGGAAGCGGCAGCAGCGGAGCTCTTCGACCAATACGGCTATGACGAGAAGCGGGACGACGATCCGTTAGGGCTCTACTATGCTCCGACGACGTTCAACCCCGCCCTCGAAGTGGTCGGCTCGACGAAGCGCTATTAAGACCTACCAAACCTTATGAGCCCGGAAACGGGCTCATCTTTTTATAAAAAGTTCCAATATCGTCCAGAGACAGCCAGCAACGCTAACTTTAGTATGCAAAAGTCTAAGGCCGCCCTTTTGGAAGGGGCGGCCTCGGGAAGATCATACGATCTGCACGTAGTGCAATATCGTGTACATGAGTGGTAGGACGAGAAGCATCGTAGCGATAGTCAGGCCCTGCGGTATTTGTAGTGCGGCGACTACAACAACGTACGGGTGTAAGGCTTGCAGACTTGGAGCGCGAGCAAGATTCACGATAGACCCGATGACGTAGAACACCACGAGAGCCAGGCACTCGTACCTTCCCCAAAGGATGACGGCTTCCGGAAGAACCGGAACCACAGCGCATATCACTGCCAGGACAGCGGTGATACCGAGGGCGGGTAGTATCCAGTACATAATTCACCTCGCTTTCTACCCAGGCAGACCTTAACAGGTCATAGATTTTTCTGCAATTTGTGTCAGGAAAGTTCCAATATCGTCCAGAGACAGCCAACCCGATTCAAAAAGGCGCTCGTTCTACGACGGTACTGGCCGCCACCTGTACGATTTTTTTCGAAAAAGGGTAGTATGGCGCTATGGCTCATCTCATATCAGAACGCGGTTCAAAGAACTTCTTTTTGCGGAACATGGTCGCGTTTCCGCTTGTGTGGCTTATGATAGTTCCGATAGTCATCGCCGACCTTTTTCTTGAGTTCTACCACCGGATTGCATTTCCTATACTCGGTATACCGCTCGTAAAGCGTTCTTCATATATTCGCATTTCTGACCGCGAGAAACTTCCGTACCTCACCTGGCTCGAACGTTTTGCTTGTGCGTACTGCGGGTATGTAAACGGGTGGCTACACTACGCATCTGTTATTGGCGGACGTACGGAGAGTTATTTTTGTGCGATAGCGCATCTTGAGAAGAAAGGATACGTTCCTTCAGAGCACGAACGTTCGTTTATGAAATATGGTGATGAGGCAGCGCTCAAGAGGCGCTACGCACGGCATGAAAGGGAATCAGAGTCTGAATAAATGGAACGCCCGGATGTACTATGAGGAAATTGGGTCAGTCACCATCTACCATTCCAATTCGTACTGAAAAATCAAACAGAGATACAGTAAAATAGGGAAGACCTATGGAGGCCGTACCGTTCATCGCCGAATACAAGCATCTCTTCGTCATTGCGCATGTCCTTGCGGTGGTTGTCGGTATGGGAACGGCGGTGGTGACCGACATCCTCTGCTTGCGGTTTGGTTTTAATAAAAAACTCTCGCGCTTTGAGGTCGGGACGATACGCTTTTTGTCGCAGGTGGTGACGGTGAGCCTCTTCGGAATTGTCGCTACGGGCGCATTAGTGTTTCTCTCCGACCCCGAGCGGTATCTCGCCTCGGTGAAGTTTCTCACCAAGATGAGTATCGTCGGCGTACTGTGTGTAAATGGCTTCCTCCTCCATCGCTACGTCTTTACGCATATCGGGGACAAAAACATCCTCACCAGTCCACGTGCGCGTACATTGCGGAAAATCGGTTTCGCTCTCGGTGCGGTCTCGCTCGTGTCATGGGTGTCTGCACTTAGTCTTGGTGTCCTGCTCCATATCCCGGTCTCCTACAACACCGCCATTCTCATATACGTTTTTGCACTCGCATTAGGCGTCATTGCCTCCCAGATAATCGAATCCCTCGCTCTTGAGCGAAACAAGCCGCAGAAGCTATAAGGATTTTGCTCCGTTTTTTACAAGTTGGTATACTCGTCAAAAAGTAACCATATCTTCACTATGAACTGTCCAACCTGTGCTATTCCGCTGCTTATAACTGAACGCTCCGGTATCGAAATCGACTACTGTCAGAAGTGCCGTGGCGTCTGGCTTGATAGGGGAGAACTCGACAAGCTCATAGAACGAGTGGGAACAGGGACGGGAGGTGGTCAGCGCATGTCTAGAGATGGAGATGATGAGGACGAATCATATGAGCGTCCGCGTCAGGGCGGGGGCATGATGGGAGGAAACCCAATGGGCGGAGGCCATCGTCGCGAACGCGAAAATCCTATCGGCGAACTGTTTGATTTCTTCTAATTGAAGCTCTCGCTTCCTGAAAAGCACCGTAGCGTGTCGTTATGACACTACGGTGTTTTTCTTTTCTTTTGCGGGAGCAAGCAGTGCAAGCGCAAACGTCGCACAGGTCAGCCCGAAATCGCGCACACCGATGGCAGTCGCGCCTATTTCTACGGTAATGATAAGGAGGTGAATACCGAGCAAGAGCGCGGCAGGGCGCACGAAGAGCCCGAGCGCAAGCAAGGAGCCAAGCACCACCTCAAGAGCCCCGTTGAGAAGCACTATCATCGCGGGCGGAAGGCTGAGCATGTTCACCGCCCACTCAGGCACCCAGCTTACCCACTCGATACCGTTAAAAAGTTGTGAGAAACCGAACCAGAGGAACATCGCCGCGATACCGAAGCGGAGAATATGGTACCCGATAGTCTGGAGCGGCATACTATTTTGCTGCTACGCCAATTTTGAATCCTGAAAGAAGCGCGACTTTCTTCGCGTCATTACCATGTTTGCCGTTGAATTTGCCTGAGCCGTCTTTCCCGCAGATACCAAGAATTGCTCCCTCACCGCCCGGGTGCTTCGGAATCCAGCTCGTGAGGTCGTAGACGTTTCCATTGATAGTGGACCAGCAGCTTTCTCGCGAGGCGTGTGTGGCAACTTCGCTTGCGGTGATGCCGCTTGGCGTTGGAGCAGAAGAAGGGCTTGGTGAAGAGGGGGTAGGCTGTCCCGCTTCCGTACTTGGCGGGATTGCGGCGCTTCCCGTGGAATCGGTTGTCTGCGCACCCGACTCTGCCGGAAGTGTTGATGTATCTGGTAGCGGGGCTGGAGCAGGGATATCGTTATTCTGCATAAAGACGAACGCGCCGATGCCGATGATAAGGAGTGCGCCTATGCCAAGCGGGAGGTGTGGTTTCATATGGGTAGGTTGGTTATGTACGAGTATACTAGAAATACATGTCACTCCCTACCCTCGGTAAAAAAGCGCCCGCGTTCTCACTTCCGGATCAGGATGGGAAAACCCATACCCTCGCCGACTATGTGGGGAAGTGGGTCCTCATCTACTTCTATCCGAAAGACGATACGCCCGGCTGCACCATAGAGGCGTGCACGATTCGCGACCAATTTAAAGATTTCAAAAAAATAAAAGCGGAGGTACTCGGCGTTTCAACTGATAGCATAAAAAGCCACAAGCGTTTTGCGGATGCCTATGAGCTTCCGTTCACCTTGCTTGCTGATGAAGAAAAGAAGATGGTGCAGGCGTACGGCGTGTGGGGAGAAAAGAAGATGATGGGACGCGCCTATATGGGTACGAAGCGCACATCGTTCCTCCTAGACCCGAAAGGAGTAGTGCGCAAGATATACGAGAACGTAAAACCGCCCGTGCATGCGGGGCAGGTACTGAAAGACCTACGCGAGCTTCAGGCGCAGTAGCACTGTTCGCCTGATACGGTACCGGTATCGGGTATACTTTTACTATGGACTTGGAGAAAGAGGTACGCGCACTCTATCTCAATAATCGTCGTATCAAGAACGGCTACCAATTCACGGTTCCGTCTCCGGGAACGTATCCGTACCAGTGGATGTGGGATTCGTGTTTCCACGCCATCGTCCTCTCTCACTTTGACCCGGAGTCCGCAAAGAAAGAATTGTTCTCGCTCCTTTCTCGTCAATTGCCCGACGGCATGGTGCCGCACGTCATTTTCTGGAAGCAGGGACTCATCCGTCCGTACGAGTGGGGGTGGGGGAAGGATGACATTGGCTCCATTACCCAGCCGCCCATGCTTGCGTATGCGGCATGGGAAATACATCGCCGAGCGCCTGACGGTGCGTTTCTTGAGAAAATCTATCCGCAACTTCTTGCGTTCTATAAGTTCCTTATAGAAAAGCGTGACCCGCGCGACCACCACCTCATCGGCATTGTGAATCCGGACGAATCCGGAGAAGACAATTCGCCGCGCTTTGACGCGCCGCTCAATTTGAAGCCGGACGTATCGTTCGTGCACCACTATCTGCGCCGCCACAAGCTCGTGGACCAGAACCGCAAATGCAATTTCGATGCGGAGCTTTGCATGAGTCAGACCTTCTGGGTAAAAGACGTGCCATTCAATGCCATCCTCATCCACAATCTCCAGGTCTTAAGCCACATCGCCTCCTTCCTCGGACACAAGGCGGGCGAACACTTTGCCGAGCAGAATCACCAGCTCATAAAGACCGCGATGCGTGAGTACCTCTTTAAGGACGGGGTGTATTGGTCAAGCTATGACTATGACTACAAGCCTTTGCAAGTCGCGACGTGGGCGCACTTCGCGCCGTTGTTTGCTGGTCTCTATACGCAGGAAGAAGCACAGAAATTGGTGGACACTCATTTTAAAAACGAAGAAACATTCCACGCGTCCTACGGTATTCGCACGGTCTCAAAGCAGGAACCGTCCTATCGTTCAACTGAGTTTTGGCGCGGGCCGATATGGTTTGCGCCGCACTGGTTTATGTACAAGGGACTGCGCGCATACGGCTTTAAGGAGGAGGCGCGCTTCCTCCGGAACGCAAACCTCACCCTTTTGAAACAGAACGGATTCCGCGAGTACTTTAACCCTGAGACGGGGAAGGGGCTTGGTGCGAAGGACTTCACGTGGGGGACGTTGACGCTCGATATGCTTGACGATGACATATAACTCAAAAGGCGCATACTAAGAAGAGGAACCCTATTACCCACTCATTCACTTCACCATGAAAGGATTTGTCACCAACATAGAGCAGGCAGCACTTGAAAACGAAGATTTCCGCCGCGTACTCTACACCGCAAAGAACTGCCAGCTCGTCGTCATGTGTATTCCTGCAGGAGAGGATATCGGCGCGGAGACGCACCAGCTCGACCAGTTCATCCGCGTAGAGGAAGGGGAAGGCAAGAGCGTCTTGGACGGCGTTGAGCGCGATTTGACCGACGGGTCCGCCGTCATCATTCCGGCTGGCACGCACCACAACATCATCAACACGTCGGAAAGTGACTCACTGAAGCTCTATACGGTATACGCACCGCCAAACCACAAGGACGGCACGGTGCATGCGACGAAGGCAGACGCTACGCAAGACGAAGAACACTTCGATGGCGTAACGACCGAAACGCTATAGTGGGTTGCTGAAAGCCTTTACGTTCGGATAGAAAAAGTATGTTAGAGGAAAGAGAGAAGGGCCCGCAGATATCTGCGGGCCCTTACGCAAAGTCGATTGCTCGACTCATTATTCGTTGAACGTTTGTGTTTTGAGCCAGCTCTCCAAGCGTTCGGCCTGAGCGTTATTTAATTGAAGCTCGTAGCCTACTTTGAATTGCTCCGCTTCAAATCCCGCTTGTCCGCGTGCGGTTGGATTCAGTATCTCTGCCGGTAGATGACTGAAGAGGGCGGTACCGAATAGAAATCCGTTCACGCCCGTCGACTGTCGTTCTACCCGCAGGGTTTTAATCGTTGCGGTAGTGGTCATCAAAAGTACTCCTTCTGTTCCTTTGACCCTATTTTTTTATACCGCAGAAGTATCAAAACGCGAAGGCATGGTGTCCGACTTGCCTGCGTGTCCGTGAGGGCTTAGGGTGGAGAGAATGAAGAAAGTAGACCCCATGCGCTTCGATGTCATCGTTATCGGCGGGGGAGCTGCGGGCATGATGGCGGCGGGCACCGCAGCTGCGCGCGGGAAGCGCGTGCTTCTGTTTGAGAAGAACGACCGGCTCGGCGAGAAGCTCCGTATCTCGGGCGGGGGCCGGTGCAACATCACGAACGCCGAAGAGGACGTGAAGGTACTCCTTAAAAAATATGATGAAGCGGAGCAGTTCCTCTACTCCGCCTTTTCGGAATTTGGGGTGAAAGATACGTTTTCGTTTTTTGAATCCCGCAACCTGCCGCTTGTAGTGGAGGCAAACAAGCGTGCGTTCCCGAAAAGTCAGTCGGCCGCAGACGTGGTGCGTATCATGGCCGAGTATGTCGCGAAGGGGAAGGTGGACGTGCGTCTGAAGACCTCGGCGCGTCGCATTGTCGGGAAGGACGGAAAGGTGGAGAAAGTGATCGCAAGCGGGGGCGAGTATTTCGCCGACTCCTATATCTTGTCGACGGGCGGAGTGTCGCACCCAGAGACTGGTTCGACCGGAGATGGCTTCGCATGGCTTAAGGAGCTTGGGCATACGGTCGCGGACCCGACCCCGACCATCGTCCCGCTTAAAGCAAAGGAGAAGTGGCTCCGTGACCTTTCGGGCACGACCTTGCCTGCCGTGAAGATTACGTTTTATGTGGGCAAGGAAAAGAAATTCACTAAGACGGGGAATATCCTGCTCGCGCACTTCGGACTTTCAGGGCCGCTCATTTTAAATAGTGCCGCACAGGTCGCCGACCTACTTCAGGAGGGTACGGTCACCGCACGCATAGACTTATTTCCCTCGCTTGATATCGGTGCCTTGGATAAAAAACTCACGGAGCATTTCGACACGAACAAGAACAAGCTTTTGAAAAACGTCGTGAAAGAATTCACGCCGTCAGGCACAGGTGACGTCCTGCTTACGCTCGTGCCAACCGTTGATCCGGAAAAGAAAGTGCATAGCATCACAAAAGAAGAGCGCCGCGCGCTCGTCGATATGCTGAAAGGGCTTCCGGTCACCATCCCCGGGCTCATGGGTCTTGATAGGGCGGTGATAGCAGACGGGGGCGTGCCGCTCACCGAGATGGACATGCGCACGATGCGCTCAAAGGTGTGTACGAACCTCTTCATCATTGGCGACCTCCTGCATATCAATAGGCCGTCGGGCGGGTATTCGCTTCAGTTGTGCTGGACTGAGGGGTATGTCGCCGGAATGAATTGTTAGAGCATTTTAAAAACCTACTTCATCGGTACTCCGTTTGGAACACCGCTCCGGGCCGCTTGGCCAAGTCTTAGTATTCCAAACGAAGTACCGATTCCGTCTCAGATTTTTTAATGCTCTGGAACACTTTCGATAATGCGTCAAATGCGGTAAGGTACAGGGAATGGCGAAAGGTTCTGAAAGCAAGGCCGCCCCGAACGGACCGCAGGAAGCGGTCCTCCGCTTTGAAGAGGTGTCGTTCGGGTACGGCCACAATCATCCTATCCTCGAAGAGGTGGATTTTTCGCTACGTCGGGGAATGAAGGTAACGGTGATGGGGCAGAACGGTGCAGGCAAGTCCACTATCTTCTCCCTTATTACTGAGGAACAATCTCCGGACTCCGGAAAGATACAGAAGTCCCGTGGACTCACCATTGCGCTCTCGCGCCAGGTCATAGCACCTGCCGAGCGCGAGCTCACCGTGCGTGAGTTCTTCGCGAAGCGTTTTAAGGAAAAGGTCTATGACCTTGATCCGAAGATAGATGCGGTACTCGAGATAGTGAACCTCGCCGCCCCGCATGACCGCATAGTCAAGTCGTTTTCGGGCGGCCAGCAGGCGCGCCTCTTGCTCGCCTCAGCCCTCATACAGGACCCAGACCTCCTCCTTTTGGACGAGCCGACGAACAACCTCGATACCGCAGGCATCGAGCACCTCACCGCATTTCTTAAGTCCTACGAAAAGTCCTGCCTCGTTATTTCCCACGATGCGGAATTCCTAAACTCGTTCACGGACGGCATCCTTTACTTGGATGTGCATACGCGCAAAGTGGAGCAGTACTTCGGAAACTACTTCGACCTCCAGAAGGAAATTCTCGCCCGCATCGAGCGCGAGAACCGCAAGAACGCGCAGTTCGCAAAGAAAATCCAGGATAACAAGGACAAGGTGAACTACTTCGCCGCAAAGGGAGGTAAGATGCGCCTCATCGCGAAAAAGCTTCGCGACGAAATCGAGCAGATGGAGGAAGACAAGGTAGACGTGCGCCGCGAGGACAAGACCATCCGTCCGTTCACTATTCCCGCACAGCCGGAACTTATCGGGGAAATGATGAGTATCACTTCATACAAAACGATTGATACGAAAACGCATAAGCCCAAAGTGCATACCGCAGATATCTCACTTAAGAAAAAACAGCACCTCCTTTTGAAAGGACCAAACGGCATAGGGAAGTCCACCTTGCTTGAAGCGCTTGCAAGCGGGAAAGCGGAAGGAGCTAAAATTGCGCCAGGCGTAAAGGTGGGCTACTACCGCCAAGATTTCTCTACACTCAATTTCGAGGACACGGTCTTCGCTTCGCTTATGGGCGTGATGAAAAAGCAGGACGAGGAAAAGATGCGCGCGGTTGCCGCTGGATTCCTCATCACTGCGCCCCTCATGGGAAAGAAGATAGGCATGCTCTCGGAAGGGCAGAAGGGCCTCGTCGCATTCGCGCGCCTCGTGCTTGAGAGCCCGGGGCTTTTGATACTTGATGAGCCGACGAACCACATAAACTTCCGCCATCTTCCGGTGATTGCGAAAGCACTCGATGAATACGAGGGAGCGATGATCCTCGTCTCGCACGTACCGGAGTTCGTCGAACAGATACGCATTGACGATATACTCGACCTCGGAAAGGAGAAGAAAGCATAAGGCATACTTGAGAGATGTCTCCTTGGTACATCTACATAGTGGAGTGCAAAGACGGCACACTATACTCGGGTATTACGACCGACGTCACTCGGAGAATTGCGGAGCACAACGACTCCCCGAAGGGTGCGCGCTACACGAGAGCGCGCCGGCCTGTCGCGCTCGTGTATAAGAGGAAGTGCGCGTCGCGAAGCGACGCGTCTATGAAAGAGTACGCACTGAAACAGCTTTCACGCGAAGAAAAAATAAAACTTATCAAAAAGAAAAAACTGTCCCGCGCTTAGCTCTGCTATACTTTTCATATGTCACCCATAGAAATGCAGTTCCTTACCGGGCTCGGAGTATCCATTGTCCTTGGATTCATCATCGGGCTCGAGCGCGAAAGCCGCGGAAAGGATGCGGGCATCTCGACCCATATCCTCGTCATCGGTGGGGCCATGCTGTTCACCATGATTTCCGCCATAGTGGATCCTGAGTCTACCTCCCGTATCGCTGCGAACATCATTCCCGGCATCGGATTCCTTGGCGCGGGTCTTATCCTTAAGGAAGGGGGGAACGTCCATAACCTCACGACCGCCGCCTCCCTCTGGTTTTCCGCCGCCATCGGTATGGCAATCGGCTTCGGGTTCTATACCATTGCCATCATTGCAGGCGTCGTATGCATGCTCGTTCCTCGTATTCCGGGCCTACGGAAGGATCAGGTACGCCACTAGGGCTTTTCGCTATACACGTATTTACCTCCTAGACAGAGGGTTATACTACTAAGGTATTACCAGTCTTATACGCTTTATGAAAAATTTGATGAATTGCCTGTGTCTCGATAAGTGGCAAGCGGTAGCACCCTTGGTGCTCCGCGTGGTGCTCGGTGTCATCTTCGCGATGCACGGCTACCAGAAGCTTACGATGATGGGCGTGCCGGGCGTATCAGGATTCCTTGCGACGCTCGGATTCCCACTACCGGACGTGTTCGCGGTCCTGCTTATTGCGGCAGAGCTTGGCGGTGGTATCTTGCTCATCCTCGGTCTTTGGACGCACTGGACGGCAAAGATTCTCGTACTCGTGTCCATTGTCGCACTCGCGACCGTACACCTCTCGAAAGGCTTTTTCCTTCCGGGATACGAGTTCATCCTTCTTATCTTGGCGGCGTCTATCTCCGTCATGATTACGGGAGCGGGGAAGTGGTCGCTCGACCACAAGCTAAAGAAGCACTAGAGACTCCTGAAATTCCGTCGTCTGCTGCGTTAGCTTCGTCTCGTTCGTCCTCACCGTACGCTTTGTACGGCTCGGACGCCCGCCCCTCGCTGCCTTGCATACGACGTTTTTCAGCAGCCTCTTAAAGACAATCACGGTTTCTTGCGCAAACGGCCCTTCGGGGCCGTTTGCGTTTGTCACATATGCAAGGACACCTCGTCTGTTACACTGGGAACGGTTATTAAAGAAAACTAACTACATTCATGGAAAAAACTCCGATTCATAAGAAAGTAGCGGCATTCGCAGTTGCGCTTGCGCTCTCACTGGGTATGTTTGGCGGCGTAAGCTACCAGACCGCGCACGCGGAAAGCGGCTCCTCACACAGCTCATCCTTGAGCTCAATGTCAGAGGCGAATCTTATCGCGCTTTTGCAGGACCTTATCAAGCTCCTTGAGACCCGCCTTCAGGCACTCATTGATGCCCGTGGTGACGTAGTAAAGGATGATTCTTCCAAGGACGACGATGACTCATGCGACGACGGAAGCTCGGACGACAGAGGTTTGACCGAACTTGAGGCTGATATCTTCACCAATGAAACGGTTGTTAAAGTGGAAATTGACGGCGATACGGCGGTATTCACGACCGACGCTGATACCCGCGCCGAAATCATTGACGCCATTCTTGCCAAGTACAAGACGTTGACCAAGAATGAAGTCGAAAAAGTGCTTGAGGTAGAGACCGAGGACCGTGCCAGTCGCACGTCCGACAAGACCGTGAAGAACGATGATGATTGTGATGATAAGAACGACACCGTCACCAAGGCGGATGCCGAAGCGGCCATCGATGACCTTGAGGACGCTATTGAGGACGCGGAGAAGAGCATTGATGACTCGAATGCCGATTCTGACGACATTGAGGACGCAGAGAAGAAGCTCGACGATGCCCGTGAGAAACTAGCAGATGCTAAGAAAGAACTTGCTGATGGCGACTACGATAGCGCGGTCGACAAAGCAGAAAAGGGTGAAGATAAGGTTGAAGATGCGCTTGATGAAATTGGAGAAGGTGACGATGATGATGATGATGATGACGACGATGACGATGAAGATGACGACGACGATGATGAGGATGACGACGAAGACGACGACTAATCTCTAGTAGAGACACTGTGCAAAAACACGCGGCCCCGTACGGGGCCGCGTGTTTTTGACTGCTACAATAGGGGTATGACCCTCATCCAATCACTTTCCGTCTACGCACTATCGGTTCCGGTATTTTTTATCATTGACATGATTTGGCTTGGGCTTATTGCAACGGGGTTCTATAAATCAAACCTCGGTCACCTCATGAGTGATACGGTGAATTGGCCTGTCGCCATCGCGTTCTACCTCATATTCTTAGTAGGACTTCTCATTTTTGCGGTATCTCCAGCACTCGCCGCAAAAAGTCTTATGCATGCGGTGATATTCGGCGGGTTGTTCGGATTCTTCACCTACGCGACCTACGACCTCACGAACTGGGCAACCCTTAAGGATTGGCCGCCCATTGTCGCATTCGTAGATATAGTGTGGGGTACCGTTCTCTCTGCGTCTGTGGCAGGTATCACGTACCTGCTCGCCGTCACGTTCGTCATCCGTTAAGTATGATGATTCTCGCCGCATCGCTTGCCATCCTCCTCGTCTACATGACGCTCCTGTTCGTCATCGGCACGGTGACGAAGAACAATGGGGTAGCGGACGTGGGGTACGGCATCGCGTTCATCGTGCTTATCTGTGCGGCCCTCATGCTCTCTCCGGCTACGTCAGTCTACGCAATTGCGCTCGCTATCCTCCCGTTCATCTGGGGGCTCCGCCTTGCAAGCCGTATCTATCATAAGAACTTGGGGAAGCCCGAAGACTTCCGCTACAAGGCATGGCGCGACGAGTGGGGAAAGACATTCTTCATCCGGAGCTTCCTCCAGGTCTATATGCTCCAAGGCCTCGTGGTATTCATAGTCGCGCTCCCGGTCACGCTTGCGATTGTATCTCCATCCTTCATTATCGACACGATTCCGTTCTGGGTAGGTATCGCGCTCTGGGTCGTCGGCTTTTTCTTTGAAGCAGTCGGAGACGCACAGTTGGACACATTTATTAAAAATCCCGCGAACAAGGGAAAGATACTGACGCTCGGACTCTGGAAGTACTCCCGCCATCCGAACTACTTCGGCGAGAGCCTTATGTGGTGGGGGATAGCACTCGCGTCCTACGGTATCTCATCCATGACCGTTGTCGGGTTCGTAGGTCCTGCACTTATCACCTTCCTCCTGCTTAAAGTCTCCGGTGTACCGATGCTTGAAAAGCACTTCGCAGGGAATCCCGAATGGGAGGCGTACAAAAAGCGCACCTCGGTATTTTTCCCGCTTCCCCCACGTCCCTAGTTCCCGCCACTGTGCGGTATAGTAGTAGTATGTCTGTTGCTTCGCTCTTTTCTACTGGAGTGACGTGGGTACGCGAGAGACCGCGCGTCTCAGTCCTCGTACTAGTGCTTGTGGTACTTCTTATAATTGCGGGAACGCAAGCGCTTACGCAAAAAAACGGCGCAGAGACGCTGGTGGTTCAACCGGGAGATTTTTTCGTACGAGTCGCTGATTCGGGCAAGGTCATTGCAGCGGATGAAGTCTCTATGGCCTTTGAGGTGAGCGGTCGTGTCGCTTCTATAGCGGTTGAAGTCGGGGACGAGGTATCCGCAGGTGCCCGGCTTGCATCTCTTGAAACGGGCACCCTTGCCGCCGAGCTCGCGTCTGCTGAAGCAGAAGTGTCCGTAAAGCGCGTCGAGCTCGATAATCGGGGCGTAAACCTCGATTCCGTGAAGCGCAAGCAGGATACGCTTGTGGCAAACGCGGCGAGAAACCTCTATTCAGAAGGTCTCATCGCCGTTCCAAGCTCGGACTCCTACGATCTCACTCCTCCAGTGGTGAGCGGTGCGTATAACAGCCTTGAGAAAGGAGTGTATAAGATTGCAATTGAACGCGATGTTGTCGGAAGCAATAATGTTGAATTGCGATTGTTTGACTTGGAGCGAATGGATGCGATACGCGTACCCGAGGATGAGCCGGTAGCGCTTGGTTCGCGCGGATTGTATCTTTCGTTTCCGGACCGCCCCGTATTCTATGCCGGCACCATCTGGTACGTGACGGTGCCAAACGTGAAGAGTGCTTCGTATCTTGCAAACTACAACGCCTATCAGGAGGCGCTTCGCGTACGCGAGAGTGCTGTATCGGATGCGGAGGCGGACCTCTCTGAGCGTTCAGTAGGGCAGACGATTGCACGCGCGGAGCTGCAGAAG
>JALHPI010000006.1:0-16781 GCA_022842585.1 Minisyncoccota bacterium
CCGTGGCTTTCGGAGCGTCCGCCTTTCCGTCCACAGCCTTCTTGAACGGTCCGTAGAATTCCTTCATTGTTTTCACATACTCGCGTTCACCACGCGCGATTTCGTCGAGCTCGTCTTCCATCTCTGCGGTGAAGGAGTCTGAAATGTATTCGGCAAAATGCTCTTCAAGCCAGCCGGATACCACCATGCCGGTCGCCGTTGGCTTCAAGGTGCGTCCGTCTTTTTCCGCATATCCGCGGTCCTGAATCGTTTTCATAATGGAGGCATAGGTGGACGGGCGCCCGATGCCGCGCTTCTCAAGCTCCTTGATGAGTCCCGCTTCCGTATAGCGGTTTGGTGGCTCCGTTTGCTTTTCAAGCGAGCCGAGCGTGATGACGGAAAGTTTCTCACCCACTTCGACCTTTGGAAGTTCTACGTCTTCACCCCGCGCTCTCGTGTCGCAGGCAAGCCATCCGGGGAAGACGACGCGGGAACCGTTTGCACTAAATAAAGGTATGTCGGCGTCGGATTGCGCCTCTACTTTCGTACGCAGAAGCTTTGCGCTCGTCATTTGGGAAGCGAGTGCGCGGGTGCGGATCAGCTCGTAGAGTGCCTGCTCGTCTCCGGTAGACCCAGCTTTCGCTTTGGCAGGATTTGTCGGGCGTACCGCCTCGTGGGCTTCCTGCGCGTTCTTGCTCTTAGTCTGGTAGACGCGGGACTCTACGTACTCTTTTCCGAATTCTTTTTCGGCGATTTCGCAGAGCTTTGCTACCGCGTCCTTCCCGAGGTTTACGGAGTCGGTACGCATGTAGGTGATGTGTCCCGCTTCGTAGAGCTTTTGCGCGGCGCGCATGGTGCGAGAGGGTGCGAATCCGAGGCGCGTGGAGGCAGTCTGCTGAAGGGTAGAGGTGGTGAACGGCGGGCGTGGTGCGCGTTCTTCCGCGCGCTCAATCACGTTCCCGACTTTCCACGATGCTTTCTCGCCAAGCGTGACGATGCGCGTGGACTCTGCCGCAGTCTTCGGTTCTTCCACACAAGTTGCATTGAAATTACCGTGGTCGGACTTGAACTCTGCGTTCAAGACGTAGTACGTCTCGGGAACGAACGCTTTTATCTCGCGTTCACGCTCAGCAAGGATGCGAAGCGCAGGGCTCTGTACGCGCCCGGCGGAAAGGCCGTAGCGCACCTTTTTCCAGATAAGGCCGGAGAGGTCGTAGCCCACGAGGCGGTCGAGGACGCGACGTGCTTCCTGTGCCTGGCGTAGGTTTTCATCAATTGCCCGAGGGTGCGCTATTGCCTCCTTGATGGCATCTTTGGTGATTTCGTGGAAGACGACGCGCTTCGGTTTCTTGAGGCCTACCGCCTCCTTTATATGCCAAGCGATAGCCTCGCCTTCGCGGTCGGGGTCGGTCGCAAGAAGCACGGTCGTCGCACGGTCCGCAGCCTTTTGGATCCGCTCAATGACCTCGCGCTTGTCGGGGGAGATGACGTAGCGCGGCACGAAGCCACCGTCGATATCAACGGCGTCTTTGTTTGTTTTCGGAAGGTCGCGCACGTGCCCGACAGACGCGAGTACCTCGTAGTCGGTGCCGAGGTACTGCTGTATGGTGCGGGCCTTTGCAGGCGATTCCACTATAAGTAATGTTTTCGTCACTCCTCTAAGACATACCGCACCTTATATAGTATGGTCAAGCGCTCCGACGCCAAGAACCAAATTCTTCTTTTACTATTCCTTTTAATTCAAGCATCACGAGTGCGGTAAGTGCGTCCGAGGGAGAAAGCCCTGAGGCGCGGATGAGCTCGTCTTTTGGCATCGGCTCCGCAAGCAATTCATATACTTTCTTTTCTTCCGGAGAAACCGCGAGGCTTAACCTCGCGGGTTCAGAGGTGCGGGGTTCTATGCCGAGCGCTTCAAGGATATGGGAAGACTCGGATACGAGGGTGGCGCCAAGACGTAGATATAGGTTTGCGCCGAATCCGTGCGTGTCCCCGATGCGATGCGGTACGCACAAAAGGTCGCGATTGTATTCGTGCGTGAGTCGCCCCGTAATCAAAGTTCCTGATTTCGGGCCTGCTTCTATCATGAGGACTGCATGTGAAAGGCCGACCATGATGCGGTTTCGTGAAGGGAAGTCGTAGGCGTGCGGCTGATAATCGTCCGGATGCTCGGAGAGAAGGAGTCCGCCGGCTTTGAGAATCTCCTGCGCCAATCCCGCGTTTGTCCGTGGCGAAATGGTACGATCGCCTAGTCCGCTCCCTGGGACGGCGATGCAATGAAGCCCGGTCTTGAGCGCTACCTTGTGCGCCCATGCATCGGTCCCGAGTGCTAATCCGGAGACTATAGAGACGGGGTAATCTCTCAGTCCGGCTATGAGTTTCTCGCACGCTTCGCGTCCGTAGCTTCCTAGAGCGCGCGAACCGACGACGGCGAGGAGCTTTGTATCTTTTTTCGGCCACGTGCCACGCGCGTATAGGAGGGAAGGCGGTTGCGGGATTTCGCGCAATTGTGCGGGATATTCGTCCGAGCTTAGTTGTCGTGATGCCTCCGGCATACTATCCTGTCCATTATATATGTTAGATATCCATTTCATCCGCGAGAATGCCGACCTCGTGAAGGAGGGTGCGCGCAAGAAGAAAATCGAGGTGGATATCGACCGCCTTTTGGCGGTAGACGACGACCGCAAGCGGCTCCGGGGCGAGCTTGATGAAAAGCGCGCCGAGCAGAACCGCGCCTCTAAGCTCATCGTCCTCGCTAAGGATGAGGAGAAGCAGAAGCTTCTTGAGGCTATGCGCCATTTGAAAGCAGGAATGGGCGAGACGGAGGAACAGCTTACTAAAGTAATGGAAGAGTGGCAGAAGCTCATGCTCTCGGTGCCGAACATTCCTGACATGTCGGTGCCTGAAGGCGAGAGCGATGCGGACAATCAAGAAGTGAAGAAATGGGGCGTCATTCCAGAATTTTCTTTTACACCCAAAAACCATGTTGATTTGATGGTGAATCTCAAGATGGCTGATTTCGAACGCGGTACGAAAGTGGCGGGATTCCGCGGCTACTACCTGACGGGTGACGGCGCATCGCTTGCGTTCGCTATCTGGCGCTACGCGCAGGATTTCTTTTTGAAAAAGGAATTTGTGCCCATCATCGTGCCATCCTTGGTACGCCGTGAGGCGTTCATGGGTACGGGGTATCTACCGCAAAGCGAAGAAGACCTCTATAAAACGCAGGATGCGGAATACCTCGCCGGTACCGCGGAAGTCGCAACGATGGGCTTCCATATGGATGAGACGCTTTCAAAAGAGGAACTGCCGAAAAAGTTTCTCGCATTTTCTCCGTGCTTCCGTCGCGAAGCGGGAGCGCACGGAAAGGATGTCCGTGGCCTCATCCGCGTGCATGAGTTCTATAAGTGGGAGCAGGTCATTCTCTGCGAAGCCTCACACGAAGAGTCGGTGAAGTGGCACGACTGGCTGAACCGTAATACGGAAGAATTCATCGAGTCCCTTAACATTCCGTACCATACGGTGGTGAACTGTGGCGGGGACCTCGGTCTCGGACAAGTAAAGAAATACGATATCGAGCTTTGGGTGCCGGGGGAGAATACGTATCGCGAAATCAGTTCCGCGTCCTACTTCCACGACTTCCAGACGCGCCGTCTCAACACGCGCTACAAAGACGAAAACGGCGACATGCGTTTCGCCCACTCGTTGAACTCAACGGCGATTCCGACCCCGCGCATTCTCGTTTCAATCGTGGAAAACTATCAGCAAGAAGACGGCTCCATAAAAATTCCTGACGTACTCGTGCCGTACATGGGTAAAAGCGTAATTACGAAATAATGGCGAAGCGCTCTTTTGACATAGGACCGAAGCGTCGGAAGGCTGCTACGCCCGCATCAAAAGCAAAGCCCGCAAAAAAGAATACGCATCCGCGTCTTGCTACTCGTGCGCCGAAACGGAAACTGAAGGATCGTCGTCGAGAGGAGGGAGTGAGGACACTCGGCTTTATGGTGTTCAGCGTACTGGTAGCGACAGGCGCAATCCTGTATGTGCTGTGGCTTCCAGCGCTTCGTATTACGGAAGCGCGTGTACAAGGCTATGGAAACGCGGAAGCCATAGAGACCATCGCAAAAGCGGAATTGAAGGGAACCTACGGAGGTATTGTGCCAAAAAACTCTTTCTTCTTCTATCCCGAGCGTACTATTCGTGCAGCAATTCTCGAAGAATTTCCCGCTATTGCCGCGGTATCGGTGTCCCGTACCGATATGCACGCTATCGCACTCAAAACGACTCCGCGTGCGTCTGCGTTCTGGTGGTGCGGTACGCCGGAGAATCTCTCGGCTGAAATCGGAAACTGCTATGACGCGGACGTGGAAGGATTAGTCTTTGAAAAAGCCGTTGAACTCTCTGCGGAAGTAGCGACCTCGTCCGCATCCGACCACATGCTCCATGTGTACGCGCATCTCGAAACGGGCTCGACTACAGACCAGTATCCGCTCAAGGCGCGCGTAGAGGGCGCAAAGATGCTTCCGGACGTACTTCGCTTCGTAAAGGCTATCCAGGGATTCGGGGTACCGGTGGCCTCCATCGCGATACGGGGAGAAGAAGCGGATTTGTTCGTTGAACCGTCTACCCGTATCACGTACGTCATCGGGCACGAGCGCGAAGCGGCGAAGAGCGCAGAAGCCGCCTTTAAGAAATTAAATCTGGTGGACGGCTCGCTTGAATACGTGGACCTGCGCTTCGACGGCAAGGTGTATCTGAAACGTCGTGGTGAATAAAAACAGCGTGGCAGGGGATAGGACCCTGCGCACGCTGTGTATAGAATGAGCAGTTAGAGATACGCGTACGCCGCGTAACCACCCAGCACGAAAAAGACAAGCCCGACTCGACTCAGTGGAATGACGAGAATACGTGCGACGGCGTTAGCCATCCCGAACATCACACCTACCTCATGGTCGAGTGGAACGGTTTCAAGCTTGAGTCGATGTGCGAGCCAAAGGCAATAGAATGCCCCAGCGACGCATATACCGACAATTATCCAACGTACAACATCTTGCCACATCTTTCATACTCCTCAGTGACAAAAATACGTTACGCGTACGGAATACTTTGTCAAATCTGCTTGGTCTGCGTAGAGTGTTCAGATGGAATCTTTTTGGGAGAAACTGCCCCGCCCGTTCATGGCGCTTGCGCCCATGGCAGACGTCACTGACCCTGCGTACCGCAGACTGATAGCGCAGACGGGTCGACCGGATATCACGTGGACCGAGTTCGTCTCGGCCGACGGGCTTTTCCACACTCGCGAAAAGAAAGGTATGCAGGACGCGGAGAATCCGCTCGTGCGTGATTTGCAGTACACAGAAGGTGAGCGCCCGATAGTGGCACAGCTCTTTTCTTCCAATCCGGAGATGATGGAGTACGCGGCGCGCTACGCGACCGAGCTTGGGTTTGATGGCGTGGATATAAACATGGGCTGTCCGGACAAGTCGATTGAGAAGCAGGGGGCGGGCGCTGCACACATGAAAAATCCGGAGCGTGCAAAAGAAGTGATTGCGGCGGCGATTCGCGGGACTGATGGGAAAATTCCCGTATCGGTTAAAACGCGCATCGGGTACAACAAAGTCGAATACCAAGAGTGGTTCCCGCATCTTCTCTCTACTGGCATCAGCACGCTCACCATCCATCTGCGCACGCGAAAAGAGATGTCTTTAGTTGCGGCGCATTACGAGCTTGCGTCCGAAATTGTTTCGTTCTGCCGTGCGCAAAATCCGAATGTACTGCTCTTGGCGAACGGGGATTTACAGAGTGTTGCGGAGGCACGCGCGAAAGCGGCGGAACATGGCTTTGACGGCATGATGCTCGGGCGTGCTATTTTCGGAAACCCCTGGCTCTTCAACGGAGAGTCGCCTGCCGACCATACGCCCGAAGAGCGCGTACGTGCGCTCCACACGCTTGCGACCTATTTCAGTGAGTTAGACCCATCCAAGCACTTCGCCATCCTTAAAAAGCATGTGAAAGCGTTTGTAAGCGGCTGGGACGGTGCATCCGAGCTTCGTGCCAAACTTATGGAAACGACGGCTCTTACTGATTTCCAAAGCATTTTAAATAACTACCTCAAGGAGCCAGTCGAAAATCGATGAGATGCAAGGCGTGGAGCTGAGTCTTTCGAAGATGTATAGAGCATACGGCGAAGAAAGACGGGAGGCTCCACAACGCAGCAGGTCGCGATTTTTCGTTGGCTCGGTATACTTTACCCATGTCACATCAATCTCTCTACAGAGCCTACCGGCCCCAGAAGTTTAGTGAAGTAGCGGGGCAGGAGCAGGTAGTCGGTGCGCTTCAGGAACAACTAAAAAGCGGGACGGTCGCGCACGCATATCTCTTCGCGGGTTCGCGCGGTCTTGGCAAAACCTCCATCGCTCGCATCTTTGCAAAAGAGTTGAAGATTTCCGAAAAGGACTTGTATGAAATAGACGCGGCCTCAAACAACAGCGTGGACGACATCCGTGCGCTCTCGGAAAACATATACACGCTTCCGTTCGAGTCCACCCACAAGCTCTACATACTGGACGAGGCGCACATGCTCTCGAAGGGTGCATGGAATGCGTTTTTGAAAACACTTGAAGAGCCGCCCGCCCACGCCATCTTCATCCTCGCGACTACCGAGCTTGAAAAGGTGCCTGAAACGGTCCGGAGTCGCTGTCAGGTATTCGAGTTCCGAAAACCTACTCGCGAAGGGTTAGTAAAGCTTATCGGGGCAATAGCAAAAAAGGAGGGCTACACGCTCGGTACAGGTGTTGCTGACCTCGTCGCGCTTCTTGCTGACGGCTCGTATCGCGACGCACTCTCCATACTGGAGAAAGTATTCTCCGTATCAAGCGACAAGAGTATTTCGCGCGAGGAAGCAGAAAAGGCGACCGGTGCACCAAAGAGCGCGCTCGTACGCGGATTCGTCATGGCGCTTCATGAGGGGAGCGCGGAGGCGGCGCTTACCGTACTGCGTCAGGCGAGTGCACAGGACGTGGATATGTCACTCTATCTTTCGCTCGTACTTGAGGAGGCACGCACCGTGCTTCTGGTGCGCCACGCACCAGAACTTCGTGTTTCTTTCAAGGCGGAGCTTGGGGAGGACTATCAGGAGATAGAAACGCTCGCATCTTCCAAAGATTCAAAGCTCACGCATGTAACTTTGAAAGCACTTCTTGATGCGTCTTCGCGTATCCGCTTCTCTCCTATTCCCGCTCTCCCGCTTGAACTTGCGGTCTTGGAGCTCTATAGCTAATGAATACTGTTGCTACGGTACTGAAATCCATCGCTGTCCTCATCCTGCTTGCAGGAAGCGGGTACGTCCTTTACCAGCAGGCAGAACCCTTTCTCACCCCGCCGTGCTCAAAGCCGATTGAATATACGATTGGTACGTACGACCCACGCTTTGGCGTGTCTGAAAGCCAATTCAAGCTTGCGCTTATCAACGCCGCCTCCGTTTGGAATACGGAAGCAGGAAAGACGGTTATCCGTCTTGCGGACGCAGATACCAAAAACCCGCTTCCCGTCAGTCTCGTGTATAGCGAAGTCCAAAAGGCGACTGAGCTTGGTAAACACATCAGTGCTGAGCAGGCGGAGTATGAAGCAAAAAAAGCCGAGGTGACCCGTATCCGCGATTCGTTTGCGGCAACAAGGGAAGCATATGAGCGGAAAACCGCCGCATACGATGCTGCGGTGAAGTCGTACGAAAAAGACGTACGGTACTGGAACGAGCAGGGAGGCGCACCGCCTGAAGAATATGCAAAGCTGAAGGCGAAAGCAGATGCACTTGAGCGCGATAGGCGCGCGCTAAACGCGGAGGCGGACGAGGTGAACGCGTTTGCCGGGAAGATAAACACCGCGGTCGCCGAACTGAATGGAATTGCAAAGAAATTGAACGCAAAGGTAGGTACCTACAACAAACATGCAGGAGAAGACTTTGAACAAGGGAACTATGTATCAGATGCTGATGGCGAGCGCATTGAAATTTATGAAATGAAAGACATCGCGGATTTGGAGCGCGTGCTCGCGCATGAGTTCGGGCATGCGCTTGGTATTGATCACGTGGAGAATCCGGAGTCCGTTATGTATTTCTTTAATATTGGGGAAGGACTTGCACTCTCCGAAGAAGATAAAGCGGCCCTTCGCACCGTCTGCAAACTCCACTAATCACCGCAAACTACAGATTTAGATGATATGATATATCATATCATCTAGTATTGGTGTGGAGGTGCTTGATGAGGAGGCAAGTCTAGGGCAGGATAGAAAGGTTCGTATTGGGAGATCGTCCACGGTATGGAATACCATACGGTCAGCGCTCACTCGGAAGCGCGTTTTGCTGGGAGATCGTCTAATGGTAGGACAGCGGCCTTTGAAGCCGTGAATCTAGGTTCGATCCCTAGTCTCCCAGCAAAGCGCACTTCACTCATTCGCTCGACCATAGGACAGCGGCCTTTGAAGCCTTTAATTGAGGTTCGATCCCTAGTCTCCCAGCCAACTCGAGCTTAGATAGCGAGCAGGAGACGCATGGTCTAATTTTTTCTCGCACGGTATACTTGCGCAATGGATTCACTCATTTCTTTCGTATCAGCGCTCGCGCTTACCATTACCTCGTGGTTGGGTTTCGTCGAGCAATCAGTAACGAACTTGCCTGATCTCGGAGCCATTGATGCGACATTGGAACAACTTACCGAACTCGGTTCTACAACACTTGAAGAGCCAGCAGTAGAAGAAGGTGGTGAACCGACTCAAGGTAATTAACTCCCAGGTACTCTCCTAAATGGATGTGAGCGCCCAGAGCGTACTGAATGACTATTGAGTAGTAGACTTGCACAAACATTGTTTTTTAAAAATTGTGTGATATAATCAACGCACACACCTAATTACTCCTATGAAAGACTACAAAAACAAAAGCGGATTCAATCGAAACGGCCCATCGCGTCCGAGCTATGGTCCGCGCAAGTTCGGTGCTTTTAGCGACCGTCCGCGTGAAATGCATAAAGCAGAGTGCAGCCAGTGCCATAACCCCTGCGAAGTACCCTTCGTCCCGAACGGTAAGAAGCCGGTATTCTGCTCCAACTGTTTCGTAAAAGACGGCGATGATGCTCCTCGCGATTCGTACCCACGCCGCGATTTCGCTCCTCGCCCTGCGTTCAAGCGCGAAGCGCCAGCAGCGTCTGATCGTGGCATGGCGGACCTCGCCTACCAGATGAAGACGATGAACGAAAAGCTCGACCGCCTCGTACGCGTCATGGAAAGCTCGATGGTAACTGCTCCGAAAGCGGAAGCAGTAAGCGAACCCGTAAAGGCGCGAAAGACCGCGAAGAAGCCTATTTCAAAAAACAAGTAAGTAAACGAAAAACCGGCCCTTTGGGGCCGGTTTTTCTATAGTCTTCCGCAAGGTAGAATGCGAGGTATGGAAGGAATGGTCGTGCAGGAAGGGACTTCAAAAACGGGAACGCCGTACGTCATACGGTATCCGAAGTCAGACGACGCTGAAGGAGTATGGAAATACATAAATCGACTCTCAAAGGAAATCACGTTTATTCGTTTCCAGGGAGAGGATATTTCTTTGGAGAAGGAAGTAGAGGTTGTTACCAATTGGTTGAAGCATATTGAAGAGAAGAAAGCGGTTGTATTGTTTCTTGAAATAGCAGGTGAGATTCAGGGTATTACTGATATAGAAATGAGCAGTAAGACGGAAGCGCATACGGGAGAGCTCGGCATATCGGTAGATAAGTCAGTGCGAGGGCAGGGCTTGGGAGAAATTTTGATGCGCACCATACTTGAAGAATCCGTACGCGCGCTTCCACAACTAGAGATTTTTATGCTTGGCGTCAAAGAACCGAACGATATCGGCGTGAAGCTTTATGAAAAACTCGGCTTTAAGGAATATGGGCGTTTGCCGAACGGTACGACGCAGAATGGGGAGCGCGTCGGTCTTATCTTGATGTACAAGAACGTATGAAAATACTGGTTGCGACGAATAACGTAGCGAAGGTGGAGCGGTACCGAAAACTGCTTCGCGATACGGACATAGAGCTCGTGACTCCAAAGGACCTTGGCATTGAGCCTGAAGACGTGGAGGAAAACGGCAAGACGCTTGCGGAAAACGCGGAACTCAAAGCACGCGCCTATTTCGGGAAAACGGACCTGCCCATACTTTCTAACGACGCAGGATTCTATGTCGAAGGAGAAGGACTCGTACAAGCCCCTAAGCGCATAGCGCTCGACGGAAGGGGTGAATATACTCTAACCCAAGAAGAAATCGCCGAAGCTATGATGCGTTTCTGGCAGGAAAAAGCGAAAGCGCACGGAGGAAGCGTGGACGCCGCATGGGTTGATGATTTCGTTCTACTTTCCTCCGATGGTTCTTTGCGAACTGCGTCCTCACGGCGCGAGTGTCTTCTTACTGATACCGTGCACGGCCCCGTTCATATACAGCTTCCCATCCGTGCACTATATATTTCCAAGATGACGGGGAAACCATCCGCACTTCATACGCATGAAGAAGACCTGCTTGAATTAAAGCCCATACAAGACGCGCTCGTGTCGCTTTTAGTACCATAGGAGTTATGAGCGATCATAGAGAAAAAGGCGTGGATTTCATCGGAGTCACCGTTTCGTATTTCTGCCACGATGGAAAAGGAAACTACGTACTCCATAAGCGCGGGCCTGCGTGCCGCGACGAGCATGATAGATGGGACTGCGGCGGAGGCGCAGTGGAGTTTGGCGACACGGTGCTTGAAACGCTTAAAAAAGAAATACGAGAGGAGTTTGGTACGGAACCAACCGAATATGAATTCCTCGGATTTCGCGACGTATTTCGAGAATATGAAGGGACTCCTACTCGTTGGATATCGCTTGATTACCGAGTGCGACTTGATAGAGATAGGGTAGTCAATGCAGAGCCGCACAAATTTTCTGACCTATCTTGGTACCGGCTTGATGCCTTACCGGTGCCTATGCACTCGCAATTTGCGCTTGCATTAGAGCAGTACAGGGACAAGCTGGTATAATCCAGCCAGTTTTACAAACTTAGGAATATCACCATGAGCATGAAAGCGATTATCGGACTTATCGCAGCAGTCGTCGTTATCGGCGGTGGCGCGTGGTACTTCTCCTCGAAGGGGACCGAAGGCGGAGCTGCGATGACGGGTACCGAAGAAAAGAAGGAAGAAGCGAAGGGAGTGGGCTCGTTTGCTGAACTTGTTGGGAAAGCGGGTTCCTGGAAGTGCACGGTGAAGACGAATGTGGAGGAGGCGCCGTCCGAGGGTGTCGCCTACGTTGCCGACGGCAAGGTGCGTGCGGACTTTTCTTCAAAGGTTGCGGCACTTGGCGGAAAGGAGGTGAAAAGCTCCATGATTCAATCTGACGGGTATGTCTACACGTGGTCGGACATGATTCCTCAGGGCATGAAAATGAAGATTCCGGAAAATACTGCGACGCCTACGGCACCAGCCTCCGGCGGATTCGATTACTCCGCACAAGTCGACTACGACTGTGGTCCATGGATGAAAGACGCGACCATGTTTGACCCTCCTGCTTCCGTTACGTTCATGGAGCTTGGTAAGAATGGCATGCCTACCGGAATGCCTGCGGGTATGCCGCAAGGTGCGCCAGTGCCTTATTAAGGTTATCCACCGCCACGTTTGACCCGCCACACTGCAAGTGACCCCCTAGACTCATTTGCTCTATAACGTAGCTTTCCGAATGCGATAGAAGGGCGTTAGACTTATTCAGTGTGACGGGTTTGACGTGGTGAATGAGGAGTCTATACTTGGGCTTTAATGGCCTCCGCGAGAACTCCAGAAAATACCTCCCTCGTGGAGGTATTTTCGTATCGGATATGAAGCTCTATCTCGAAGACGGCTCGGTGTTCGAGGGAGAAAGCTTCGGGGCAAACGTCTCTGCTACCGGTGAAGCCGTATTCACGACCGGGATGGTCGGGTATGTGGAAAGTCTCTCGGACCCCTCCTACACGGGACAAATTCTCGTGTGCACCTATCCGCTTGTGGGAAATTACGGTGTGCCGGACGAGAAATTCTTCGAGTCGGCGAAAATACACGCGGCGGGACTTATCGTCTCCGAGTACTCGGAAAACTACTCCCATCATTCAGCAAAGCAGTCGCTTTCCGCCTGGCTTAAAAAGAACAAGGTGCCGGCGATAACGGGAGTGGACACGCGCGCCATCACGAAGATACTGCGGGAGCGCGGCGTGATGCTTGGGCAGATTTCGCATACAGGTAAGAAAGGGAAGTTCATCGACCCGAACAAGGAAAATCTGGTAGCGAAGGTAAGCCCGGCGAAGAAAACCGTACACGGAAAGGGTGATACCACCATCGTGTTGGTGGATTGCGGTGCAAAGGAAAACATCGCACGCTCGCTCTTGCGCGAAGGTGTGCGACTCATACGCGTACCTTGGAATTACGATTTCACGCAGGAAGCGTATGACGGTGTCGTCATTAGTAACGGCCCCGGCGATCCGAGCGTATGCGGGGAGGCGGTGGAGAATATCAGAAAAGCATTTGCAAGCGAGAAGCCGATGCTTGGTATCTGCCTCGGCACTCAATTGATGGCGCTCGCTGCCGGAGCCTCGACCTACAAATTAAAGTACGGACATCGCTCTCAGAATCAGCCGTGCAGTACGGTGATAGGTGGCGTGACGCGTACGTACATCACTTCGCAGAATCACGGCTACGCGATAGATCCCAACACACTTCCAAAAGACTGGACGGTCTGGTTTACGAACGCGAACGACGGAAGCGTGGAAGGCATCCGGCACAAAACGAAGAAGTGGCGCTCGGTGCAATTTCATCCGGAAGCAGCGCCGGGGCCTACCGATACCCGCTTTCTATTCGACGATTTTATGAAGGACGTCGCTAAGTCAAAGAAAACATGAGTACACCAAAGAAAATTTTGCTCTTGGGTTCAGGCGGACTCCGCATCGGACAAGCGGGAGAGTTCGACTACTCCGGCTCGCAGGCCATAAAAGCGTTCAAAGAAGAGGGAATCGCCGTCGTGCTGATGAATCCGAACATCGCGACGGTGCAGACCGATAAAGGGCTTGCCGACGAGGTGTACTTCCTTCCGCTCACGCTTGAGTACGCGACCGAGGTCATAAAGCGCGAGAAGCCTGACGCGATTTCCCTTTCGTTTGGCGGTCAGACGGCACTCAATCTCGGGCTCCTCTTGGAAGAAAAGGGCGTGTTGAAGAAGTACGGCGTGGCCGTGCTTGGCACGCCGGTATCAGTGATACGCGATACGGAAGACCGTGACTTGTTCAAGAACCGATTGAAGGAAATAGATGTGAAGACTGCAAAAAGCTTTGCAGTGACCACCGTGAAAGACGCTTTGGAAGCGGCGCAGGTACTCGGGTACCCGATTATGGCGCGAAGCGGGTTCGCGCTTGGCGGGGAAGGCTCGGGGCTCGTGCGCGACAAGGAAGCGCTCTCGCACAAGCTCGGCGAAGTATTCCATACGAACAAACAAGTGCTCATCGAAGAATATCTTGAGGGCTGGAAAGAAGTGGAATACGAAGTGGTGCGGGACAAGGACAACAACTGCATAACGGTATGCAACATGGAGAATCTCGACCCGATGGGCGTGCATACCGGAGAGAGCGTCGTCGTCGCACCGTCGCAGACCCTCACGAACGAGGAGTATCACATGCTCCGCGAGGTCGCGATTAAAACCATCCGGCATCTCGGCATCATCGGCGAGTGTAATATCCAGTACGCGCTTCATCCGAAGACGGGCGACTACCGCGTCATCGAGGTGAATGCGCGCCTTTCTCGCTCCTCGGCACTCGCGTCAAAGGCGACCGGCTACCCGCTCGCGTTTGTCGCGGCGAAACTCGCGCTCGGATACTCACTCCCATCCTTGCCAAACTCCGTCACGAAAGTGACGAGCGCGTGTTTCGAGCCGGCTTTGGACTACCTCGTCATCAAGATGCCGCGCTGGGATTTAAATAAGTTCGAAAACTCCAATAAGCAGATAGGCACGGAGATGAAGAGTGTCGGCGAAATCATGGCTATCGGCCGATCGTTTGAAGAGGTATTTCAGAAAGGGCTCCGGATGCTTGCGATAGGCGCAGATGGGTTCACGGCGCATGCAAATGGTAATTTTAAAATCGAAGAGTACCTGAAAGAAATCAAAACGCCGACCACGACGCGCATCTTCGCGATTGCCGAAGCGCTGAGGAAGGGCGTCTCAATAGAAAAAATCCATCAACTCTCCGGTATCGACCTCTGGTTCCTCGCGAAGATGCAGAACCTCATCGCACTTGAACGGAAGCTGAAGCGCGGAACGCTGACGAAACAAATGCTTCTACAAGCGAAGCGTGCAGGTTTTTCCGATAAGCAACTTGCGACCATTACGAAGTCAAAGGAGGCCGCGGTGCGTGCAAAGCGCACTCGTCTTGGCATACGCCCGGTCATAAAGCAGATAGACACGCTTGCGGGCGAATTCCCTGCGCAAACCAATTATCTCTATCTCACGTATCACGGAAGCGAAAACGATGTAGAACCGTCGAAGAAAAGCATCATGGTATTAGGCTCAGGTCCGTACTGCATCGGCTCTTCGGTGGAGTTCGACTGGTCGAGCGTGGAGGCGCTAAAGACGCTTCGAGCTGAGGGACGTCAAACGATCATGGTGAACTACAACCCGGAGACGGTATCGACCGACTACGACATGTCGGACCGTCTCTATTTCGATGAGCTTTCGCTCGAGCGCGTGCTCGACATTACGGAGTTCGAAAAGTCGGCAGGCACCATCGTCTCGACCGGCGGACAAATCCCAAACAACCTCGCGCTCAAACTGTATGAAAACGGGGTGAAGATTCTCGGTACGAACCCCAAAGACATCAATCGCGCCGAAGACCGGCACGTATTCTCCGCACTGCTTGACCGTCTTGCTGTGGACCAACCGGCGTGGGTGGAGCTTGGAAGCCTAAAACAGGCAACGAAAGCCGCAAAAGAACTCGGCTATCCGGTGCTTATTCGTCCGTCATTCGTTCTCTCGGGCGCCGCAATGAGCGTTGCCTTCGATGAGGTCTCGCTCGTGAAATTCCTTAAGCGCGCGACTGCGGTCTCTGCCGACCATCCGGTCGTCATTTCTAAATTCATTGAGAACGCGCGCGAAATAGAAATAGACGGAGTGGCGCAAAACGGCGACCTCGTTGTGTACGCGATTACCGAGCATGTGGAGAACGCGGGAACGCATTCGGGAGATGCGACCGTCGTCACCCCGCCCCAGCGCACCTATCTTGAAACTATTCGCCGGGCAAAAGACATTACGAAGAAAATCATCAAGGAACTTAAAATTACCGGACCGTTCAATATCCAGTTCCTCGCGAAGCACAACACCATCCAAGTCATCGAGTGCAACGTTCGCGCCTCCCGTTCCTTCCCATTCGTATCGAAAGTCACGGGCCATAACTTCATAGAAGTGGCGACGAAGGCACTGCTTGGAAAGAATGTGAAAGGGAACTACCAGACGCTCGAGCTCGACTATGTGGCGGTAAAGTCCCCGCAGTTCTCCCACGGACGCATCAAAGGCGCCGACCCGCTCCTCTACGTGGAAATGGCGTCTACCGGCGAAGTGGCTTGCTTCGGTGATTCGTACCACGAGGCACTTTTGAAATCGATGATTTCCGCGGGATTCCGTCTGCCGAAGAAGAACATTCTCGTATCACTTGGTGGGGAAGAAAACAAAGTGAAGCTCTTGCCGTCGTTGCAGCTTCTTTCCGAAATGGGCTTCACGCTCTACGGTTCGGAAGGGACAACCGACTTCATGGAAGAGAACGGTATCGCCTGTGCCAAAGTGCATAAGATTACGACGGGGCAGGAGCCGAACATCCTTTCTCTTATCGAGCACGGGAACATCGACCTCATCATCAACATTCCGACGCGCCCGCTTGCGCGCGAAAACGAAGACGGATTCGTCATCCGTCGCAAAGCGGTGGATTTGAACATTCCTCTCATCACGAACCGCCAGCTTGCCGAAGCCTGCATCATCGCGCTGAAGGAAACGGGTGGCGGGACGCTCCCGTGTAAGCCCTGGAGCGCGTATACGCCTTCCGACGCGTAAAAAAATAAGAGTATACTAACGACATATGCGCTTCGGTGCCTCAGCAGATTTTCTTCTTCGCTTATCGGTGGCGTTGGCGTTTCTCTATCCGGCCGTAAACGCGGTACTCGACCCCTATGCGTGGATTGGATACTTCCCGGTATTCATGCGCGGTTTTCTGCCGGACCCAACGCTCCTTCTCCTCTTCGGGCTCGTGCAAACGGTCATAGGTCTCTGGATACTTTCCGGTCGTCGCATTTTCATACCCTCCCTTGCGGCAACCGTAGTACTTGCAGCCATCGTGGTCTTCAATCTCGGAGACTACCAGATGCTCTTCCGCGACGTCTCCATCGGGCTCGTATCGCTTTCGCTCGCTATCGCGCATCGTCCTCGCGCCACCAGTACCGTATGAACTACCTCAAACGCCTTTTCCCTATTGCGCTCACGGCATTCATCTCTGCCGTCTTTATCGACTCGCTCGGATATAAATTCTCCGACCACGAAAAGACCCAAGTCATATTCACTACGCTTGATACATGGGCTGGTACGCTCGGGATTGTCGGTTTGTTCTCCCACACCGGTATATTCAGTCAGTACGTCATCGGTTCAGCGGAATTGCTTGCCGCTGCGCTTCTAATTGCAGGACTTATTCCCGCATGGAGAGCGCTATCGGCGTACGGTGCGCTCATCGCCTTCTGCATTATGAGTGGCGC
>JALHPI010000006.1:16791-38243 GCA_022842585.1 Minisyncoccota bacterium
TCACCCCGCTTGGTATTGATCCAAACAATGACGGAGGCGGACTATTCGTAGCGGCCGTACTGGTGTGGGTATCAAGCGCGATACTCGTATATCTGCGTCGCACATATTTTCTGCAAGTGGCTACGCTCTTAAAGAGCTAATCTTGTGTAGTACCTGGGGACACTGTTCCTGATAGAATGAGCGTCTAATGACCCAATTGGATGCGCTGAATATCCTTAAGACCGGCGCGAACGCGTTTTTGACCGGCGAGCCCGGAAGCGGAAAGACGCATACGGTAAACGCGTATGTGCGATGGCTACGAGGGCACGGCGTAGAACCTGCCATCACTGCCTCCACCGGCATAGCCGCCACCCACGTGGGTGGTATGACGATACATGCATGGAGCGGGATCGGCATACGCGACTACCTCACTGCCTCCGACCTCGATGCGATTTCTTCCAAGGAACACATCGCGCGAAGATTGCAAAAGGCTTCCGTGCTCATCATCGATGAAGTCTCCATGCTCTCGGGCGAAGTGCTTTCCATGGTCGACAAGGTGCTGCGCGAAGTGCGCCACAGCGAGCGGGCGTTTGGCGGTCTGCAAGTGGTGCTTGTGGGGGACTTCTTCCAGCTTCCTCCGGTATCCAAGGGTGGGAAGAACGCATCCTTTGCATTTGAATCGCCATCGTGGAAAGCGCTCAATCCAATCACGCTTTACCTTGAAGAACAGCATCGCCAAGAGGATGTGAAGTTTTGCACTATTCTTACTAACATTCGGAAGGGAACGTTCGACCATTCCGATATGTCGTGCATCAGTGCGCGAGAAGTCGAGCCTGAGGACGCCGGAGACATCCCGCGCCTCTATACGCACAACGCGGACGTGGACCGCATAAATACTGAGAAGCTCGCGAGCATTACTGGTGCGACGAAGGCGTACCTCATGGACACAACCGGAGCGGCACCGCTTATTGAGTCGCTTAAGCGCGGCTGCCTATCGCCCGAACGCCTTGAATTGAAGCGGGGTGCCATCGTGATGTGCACGAAGAATAATCCGCTTGCCGGCTACGCGAACGGTACCTTGGGAACGGTGACTGAATTCGAGCACGCTACCGGGTATCCGGTCATAGAGACGCGCGACGGAAGAAGTATCACGATAGCCCCCTTGGAATGGGTAGTTGAAGAGAATGGAAAAATACGGGCCAAGCTCATTCAAGTGCCGCTTCGCCTCGCATGGGCTATCACCATACACAAAAGCCAGGGTACGAGCCTTGATGCGGCGCTTATCGACCTCTCGCGCGCGTTTGAGTATGGACAAGGGTACGTGGCTTTGTCACGACTGCGCACGCTTGAAGGACTCTACCTGCTTGGGTGGAACGAGAATGCGCTTGCGATACATCCGCTTGTCCGGACGCAGGACGAGCGTTTCCGCGATTCCTCAGCGCAAGCGGCCGTCGTGTTCGGCGAGCTTGAAGCATCCGGCGAGCGAGCGAAGCTCGAGGAGAATTTTCTCATCGCTTCCGGCGGAACCCTTGAGGAGCAGGATGAGTACGCGCCAGCTCCCGCAAAGCTCTCCACCTATGATGAGACGCTCGCACTTTTGAATGATGGAAAGTCGCTAGATGAAGTGGTGAAGGAGCGCTCGCTTACGTTTGGCACCATCGTGAGTCATTTGGAGAAACTATCGGAAGCAGGACGCCTATCGAAAAACGCGCTTGAAGAGTTGGTCGCGCCTTCGCTCCTCCATGCGCTTCCCGAGATAGAGAAGGCTGCTGGGAAAGCCGCCTTCAAGGCGCTTACGCCGGTGTTCAAGAAATTGAAAGGGAAGTATACGTTTGACGAGTTGCGTCTCGCCCGCCTGCTCCTTTCGCAATACTAAGATACGCATTTTAATTATATGATATGATATATCATATCAGTTAGGTTCAGGCGTATCAGGTAGAAACGTGAAGCGAAACACCTCTGGTATACTGGAGGCTATGACCAAGTTCGGGTGGCTCGTGTTCGGTGCGATTCTGCTCGTCATCGGGGGAATGACTGCCTTTTTCTTTTTTATACCGAAAGCGGCTCCGGCACCCGAGCCTGTTTCCGTAACGGACGATACGCTCGAAGGCCAGTCCATCTACGTAAGCGGTGAGTATGGATTTTCGGTACGGTATCCGTCAAAAGCGAAGATAGAAGAAACGTTTTCTGCCTCCTATCTCGTATCGGATTCTTGGCGCGCAAACGCGCCTGCGTCTGCGACCGGCACGCCGCTTCTCGCAGTCATTGCGTACGAAACCAAGAGCGACAACTCATTCCCGCGTTCCTATGCGGCTATGGTGCGTATCAGTGTAAGCGAGGATAAGAACGAGGTAAAAAATTGCGAAAAGGCGACTCCGGACGCGAACGAAACCGCCCTTCCGGACAAGACGCTGAACGGAACCGTATGGAAAGCGTTTTCATTTGAAGATGCGGCCATGCAGAAGTACGTAAAGGGCGTGAGCTACCGCGTCCTCCACGAAAGGAAATGCTTTGCCATAGAGAAACTGGCGGAAGGCTCAAGCTATAAGGACGACCCAGAGAGCGCGGACGATGTCTCGGAAGAGACACTCGATGGGGCGTATGATGCGCTCGATGCCATCGTTGAAACCTTTGCGTTCTCTACCCCCTAGCGTGGTATTCTGTGCCCATGCAAAAGCAACTTCCGGGCCTGATTGATGTGCATGTGCATCTGCGTGAACCAGGGGCGACGCATAAGGAAGATTTTTATACGGGTAGTAGAGCGGCAGTGAAAGGAGGGGTGACGTTCATGCTGGATATGCCCAACAACGCGACACCCACCATTTCGATAGAGCGATTGGATGAAAAAGTGGCGCTTTCGAAGAAAGCGCTTATCGATATCGGATTCCATTTCGGAACCAACGGAAAGAATCTGGAGGAATTACCAAAAGCCGCGGCGCGTTCGGAAGTCTACGGGCTAAAGATTTATTGCAATCATACGACCGGTGAAATGCTCATCGAGGACCAAAATGCGCTCGATGCAATATTTCAGGCGTGGCCGGTGGGTAAGCCCATCCTCGTACACGCGGAAGGCGAACAGCTGAAGCAAAGCATCGCGCGCGCCATGAAGTTCGGCCAACGCCTTCATGTCTGCCATATCACGCAGGCAACGGAAGTAGAAGACGTGCGTCAGGCAAAGGCGGGCGGGCTTTCCATCACTGCAGGCGTATGTCCGCACCACCTCGCGCTCACGGGAGAGGCGCGCGAGCGCATGAAAGGGTATGCGGTCATGAAGCCGCCCCTTGGAACGGATGCAGACCAGGCCGCACTCTGGGCGGGCCTTGCTGACGGTACTATCGATGTCGTAGAGACCGATCACGCTCCGCACTCCCGCGAAGAAAAGGAGAAAGACCCGCCTGCGTTCGGGGTTACCGGACTTGAGACGTCGTTCTCCATCATCTATAAGGGCGTGCAGGAAGGAAAGCTTACTGAAGAGCGTATGCTTGAAGCGATGTACACGCTTCCGAAAAAGATTTTCAACATTCCCGAGCAGCCGGACACCTACATAGAAGTGGACATGGATGCATCGTGGACGGTGGGCGAGCACGGCTACGAAACCAAGGCCAACTCCTCGCCATTTGAAGGTCTCGTGCTTCCGGGAGTCGTGACGAAGGTCGTGCTTCGCGGAAAAGAGCTCATGAATAACGGTACTATCATTTCCTAGTATGTTGCACACGCCTTTTTTCGACCCGAAGAAGACCTATAAGGAAAACTGGGAAGAAGGGCCGTTTGGGGATTTTGCCGACGGCATAGTGCTCGAAGAAAAAGAGCCGGCGTTTGAATTTCTCGGTCAGAAGATTTCCTATCCGCTTGGCATTCCGGCAGGTCCTCTTTTGAATGGGAAGTTCGTCGATGCGGCGCTTGATAAAGGTTGGAGCGTGCCAGTGCATAAGACGGTGCGAAGCAAAACGCATCCCTGTAACGACTGGCCGAACGTGCTTGCACTCAAGGATTTCCCCGGAGACCTCTCCATCGAACGCGCGAAAGAACCGCTCGTAGTCATTCCCGAATACTCCGAACCGCTTTCCATCACGAATTCGTTTGGCAATCCTTCCTATGAGCCGGAAGTATGGATGCAGGATCTGCGTAATTCCATCGCACACGCAAAAGCAGGTCAGCTCGTCATGTGTTCGTTTGAAGGCACGAAGCGCGAGGGAATGAGTACGGAAGAGTACATCGCGGACTGGGCAAACGGGATGAAGATGATTGCGGACACAGGCGTAAAAATCGTGGAGGCAAACTTCAGCTGTCCGAACGAAGGCGCCGCCACCCTGCTTTGCTTCGACGTACCGAAAGTGAAGACGGTGGTTACGGCGATAAAGGAGAAGATAGGTGCAGTCCCTCTCGTGATAAAGATCGCGTACTTCGGCGAAGCTGAGCTCCGCGAGCTCGTAACTGAAGTGGGCGGCATTGTGGACGGCTTCTCCGCGATAAACACTATTCCTGCGCCGGTCGTAAATGAAGACGGCACCCAAGCGCTCCCTGGCGCGCATCGGGTTAAAAGCGGTATCTGTGGACATGCGGTGAAGTGGGCGGGAGTGGATATGGTAAGGCGCTTGAAGGCGCTCCGCGAGGAGCTCGGCATGTCCTACGGCATCATCGGAAGCGGAGGAGTAACTGTGCCAGAAGACTTCAAAGAATATCGGGATGCGGGAGCCGACGTCGTCATGAGCGCTACGGGCGCTATGTGGAACGGCTACCTCGCGAAGGAAATAAAGGAACGCTACCCAAGTGGATATTAGTAACTGATATGATATATCATATCAGTTTAGTACGGGATGGGATGCATGATACGATTTTGAGAAACCAGATATGCAGGACGAACTCATAGGAATCTTGAAGCGCACCGGCGCACTGATTACTGACAGTCACTTTGTCGGTGTCTCCGGCCGCCATATGGATACGTACGTGAACAAGGACGCGCTCCTCACGCATCCCCAGGAAGCGTCTCGCGTAGGCGAATTGTTTGCGGAACTGAACAAGGATTTGGACGTGGACGCAGTGATTGCCCCTGCGATGGGGGCAATCATTCTCGGGCAATGGACGGCGTACTACCTTTCGAAAATTCAGGGCAAGGAAATTCTTTCCGTATACACCGATAAAGGCGAAGGAGACGAACAGGTGCTGAAGCGCGGATACGACAAAGCGATAGCGGGGAAGAAAGTACTCGCGATTGAGGACGTAGTGACGACCGGTGGCTCAGTGCGCAAGTCAATAGAAAAAGCACAGCAGGCGGGCGCTACCGTCGTACAGGCGTCTGTGATGATGAATAAGGATCCGGAGAAGGTGACGGAAGAGGCGATAGGCGTGCCGTTCAACTCACTTGCGACCATGACGGTCGCGTCTTATGCGGAGGAAGAGTGCCCGCTCTGTGCTTCTGGCGTACCGGTCAACGCCACCGTGGGTCACGGCAAGAAATTTTTGGAACGAATAGGAAACATATGAACGAAAAAATAGTACTAGCGACCGACGACCTTTCGATAGACGCGACGATTGAACTCGCGGAAAAAATCGGTCCGCGCGTATACGCGGTGAAGATACACGAGGCGTATGATGCGGTGGGTCCTGGCGTCGTGGTACAGCTGAAGCAAGCGGGCGCACGCCGCGTATGGATGGATGCGAAGCTTCATGACATCCCTAATACCGTACGGCTTCGCGCTAAAGCGTACGCCGAGGCGGACATAGACATCATCAGTGTCCATGCATCAGGCGGTATCGAGATGATGAAGGCGGCGCGCGAGGGTGCTCCTGAGGCAGAAATATACGCCATCACCGTACTCACTTCGCTTTCTCCGGAAGAAGCGCAACTCATCTACGGACGTACGCTTGAAGAGGAGGTGTATGCGCTAGCCCGCCTTGCAAAGGATGCGGGCGTACATGGCGTCGTGTGTTCTCCGCAGGAAGTGGCGATGCTCGCGAAAGACCCGGCACTTGCAGGCCTTACATTCGTGGTGCCTGGAGTGCGCTCGGCGGGCATAGCGCTTAACGACCAGAAGCGTACGGCGCTTCCGAAAGAAGCGCTCGCCGCCGGCGCGACTCATCTGGTCATCGGTCGTCAGGTGACGACCGCGCACGACCCGGTGCACGCGCTCGAGCAGCTCGAACAGGAAATCATATGAAGCACGTCATAGACATACGGGATTTCGAACTCTCCGACCTCGATGCGATTTTCAAGGAAACGGATCGCATGCTTGCGGACGCTCCTGCGGACGCGCTCAAGGGAAAGATTCTTGCGGCGCTTTTTTACGAACCATCCACTCGCACGCGTCTTTCGTTCGAGTCCGCCATGCATCGGCTCGGCGGAGCGGTCGTCGGTACGGAAAATGCGGGCGAATTCTCGTCGGCCGCAAAAGGGGAAACGCTTGAAGACAGTATCCGCGTTGTGAGCGCGTATGCGGACGCCATCGTTATACGGCATCCGGAGGCGGGCTCTGCCGCGCGTGCGGCCGCTGTCTCTGGCGTACCGGTCATAAACGCGGGAGACGGTGCGGGACAGCACCCGACCCAAGCACTGCTTGATGCATACACGATATATCGCGAGACGGGGAGCCTCTCCGGGAAGAAAGTTACTTTCGTGGGAGATTTGAAGAACGGCCGCACCGTCCGGTCGCTCGCCTACCTGCTTTCAAAATACGAAGGGCTCGACCTCACGCTCGTATCCCCGAAAGAACTCGCAATGGGTACGGACATACTCGACTATCTGAAAGAGAAGGGGGTGAAGATTACGGAAACGGAAGAGCTTCCCGGTGCGATGAAAGAAGCCGAAGTGGTGTACCAGACGCGCATTCAGAAG
This sequence comes from Minisyncoccota bacterium, assembly GCA_022842585.1. Taxonomy (GTDB): domain Bacteria; phylum Patescibacteriota; class Minisyncoccia; order Phycocordibacterales; family Phycocordibacteraceae; genus C7867-001. Next base: position 23,603 of record JALHPI010000006.1, read on the forward strand.
GAACGGTTTCCTTCTGAGGCGGAATACCTAAAATTCAAGGGCCGCTACGTAATTACGCGCGCACTCGCCGACACGATGAGAGAAGGCGCCATCATCATGCATCCTTTGCCACGCGTGGATGAAATCACCCCGGATGTGGATTCGTCCGACCATGCGCGTTACTTCGAGCAGGCACGCTACGGGCTGTATGTGCGCATGGCGCTCCTGCGCACTCTGCTTGGTTGAATTGGGGGGCGAGAAGCGTATTCTGAAGGGTAGTTATTCGCTAAAGAACCATCCATGTCCCTATTTCACTGGCTCGTTTCCACCATCGCGATTCTCGCCGCCGCCTACCTTATTCCTGGAGTGGAGGTGACGGTGCTTGGCGCATTCGTTCTTGCTATCGTGCTCGGCCTCATCAACCTATTCCTGAAACCCATCATCTCGCTCCTCACCCTTCCTTTGAACATCGTTACGCTCGGACTCTTTTCGCTTGTTGTGAACGCCGGCCTCGTACTGCTTGCGAGTCTGATTGTTCCCGGATTTGCGGTGCACGGATTCCTAAACGCACTTATCTTCTCCATCGTCATCTCGCTCATCAACGGTCTCTTCAACGCGGTACCGAAGTCCTAAGGTACACGGGAAAACCGTGCACGCATGTTTTTTTGCACGCTATACTAGAACGCAATGGCAATGACCTATGAAGGTCCGGTAAAACCGATAGCGTCTCACGAAGAGGAGATAGCGCACCTGCGTGCGCAAGTGGAGGCAAAGGAGCGCGAGCTCGCCGGCATGAAGCAAGGGCGTCCGCGCGAAGCTATCGTGCGCGAACGCCTCACCCACCACCTGCAGACGCCTGCGGAGAGCGTGCTCGCGCCCCATATGCAGATGCACCCGGAAGAGGCGCATGAAATAGCGTTAAACCTCGACCCGGAAAGTGATGACGACACCATGGAGGAGCTTCGGCAGGTGATGGAAGCGCGGGGCATCCATAATGCGTTTGCTGTACTCGCAAAACTCCAGAACCCGCACCTCGAAGACGACTTCCATCGCTTCCTCATCGCTTACATCTCCACGGGGCTTCCACCGCGCGGCCTCTCCGAAGGTCAGCCGGAATGGAAGGCGCTCCATATGACTATGTATGAAATCTCCCTTCCGGAGCCGAATGCCGATCCGGACAAAGATGAGCGCTACAAGCACTTCCGCGAGCTCGTGTCTGCCATGGAGCAATTTTATTCCGGCATGTTTGGCGTCGACCACCCGTTTGCGGGCGAGCCTGCCTACTACACGCTCGAGCTCGCCGTCCCGACCGATGACCCGCACCTGCGTTTCTATGCGTCGGTGCCAAACAGCCGCCGTGACCTATTTGAGAAAAATATTCTCGCCGTGTTCCCGAACGCGATAGTGAACGCTCAGCCAAACGACTACAACATCTTCGCGCAGGACGGTTTTGCACTCGGTTCAACCGCCAGGCTTTTCCATAAGCACCCGCTTTCCTTGGCCGACTACAGCGAATTCGAAGCTGATCCGATGAACTCGCTTTTAAGCTCTTTCTCAAAGATTCAAGGGGAGGGTGAGGGTGCGGCCGTGCAGTTCGTGATAAAACCGGCTGGCAACGAATATCAGGACACCTACCGGAGAATCATGAAGGCGCTTCGCGGTGGAGAGCATCGCGACCGCGCGTTTGAGATTTCCGAGAACGTGCTCGTGGACCTGTTCCGCGAGTTCCGTTGGATTTTCCGTACCCCGAAGAAAGACCGCGACAACTTCGTCGATGAAGCGACGATAAAATCGGTTGAGAAGAAACAGAAATCCTCGATACTCGAAGTGAACATTCGTGTAGTAGCCTCCTCCCGTGACAAGCACCACACCGTCCAGATGCTCGATGAGCTTGAGGCCACGTTCAACGCGTATGAAAGTCCGACGGGGAATCGCCTCTACTTCAAGCGACCTAAAGGCGGCGCTCTGAAAGCATTCCTACGCAAATTCAGCTGGCGCCTCTTCTCGCACGAGGAAAAGCTTCCGCTCACGACGACCGAAGTCACGACCATGTATCACTTCCCACCGAAGGGCGTGAAGGGAACACCGCACCTGAAGCAGTCTCGCTTCACGCAAGCTCCCGCTCCGCTTGAGAAAGTGGACAATGGACTTTTGCTCGGTACGAACAATTATCGAGGACAACAGACGGAAGTACGGCTCGCACCCTTGGATCGCGCGCGCCACCTGTACCTCGTAGGACAGACCGGTACCGGTAAGACGTCCTTTATGAAGACGCTTATCGACCAGGACATCAGGGCCGGGAACGGCGTCTGTTTCATCGATCCGCACGGAAACGACATACTGGATGTCTTGGCTGCAGTGCCTCCAGAGCGCTACGAAGACGTCATCTACTTCGACCCTGCGCACCTCGACCGTCCATTTGGTCTGAATCTTTTGGAATACGATCCACGCTTCCCGGAACAGAAGACGTTCATCGTGAACGAGCTCCTCGCCATCTTCAAGCGTCTCTACGGCGACGTGCCGGAGTCCATGGGTCCTGCTTTCGAGCAGTACTTCCGCAACTCGACCATGCTTGTCATGGAAGACCCTGCGTCAGGCTCGACGATGCTCGACATCGCGCGCGTACTTTCAAACGCCGAGTTCCGTAATAGGAAGCTCGCGCGAAGCAATAACCCGGTGGTAAATCAGTTCTGGACGGAGATAGCGACGCGCGCCGAAGGCGAGGCGTCATTGGCGAACATCGTGCCGTACATCACGAACAAGTTCGACGACTTCACCGCAAACGATTTCATGCGTCCGATTGTCGGTCAGCAGGAATCCTCCTTCAACTTCCGTGAAATCATGGATAATAAAAAGATTTTGCTCGTGAATCTTTCAAAGGGACGGCTTGGAGAACGTAACGCGAACCTGCTTGGCCTCATCACCGTAGGTAAGCTCTTTATGGCGGCGCTCTCCCGTGCGGACTCTCCGGGCAAAGACTTTGCACCGTTCTACCTCTATATCGACGAATTCCAGAACATCACGACTGATTCCATTCCGGGCATCCTTTCCGAAGCTCGTAAGTACAAGCTCTCGCTTACGATTGCGCACCAGTTCCTGAAGCAAATCGATGAAAAAATCCGCGATGCGGTATTCGGTAACGTCGGTTCCATGGCGGTGTTCCGCGTAGGTGAGGAAGACGGCGAATTCTTCGCGAAGCAGTTCGCGCCGGTGTTCTCCGCGCTCGACTTCGTGAACATCGAGAACTACAACGCCTACGTGCGTATCCTTGCAGGGGGCGTGCCGCAAAAGCCGTTCAACATCACGAGCCTTCCGCCTGTGCAAGGCAACAAGGACCAGATAGACGATTTGCGCGAGTTGTCCTATCTCACCTACGGCCGGGACCGGGAACAGGTTGAGTCTCTTATCCGCTCCAGATATTTGTCGTAGAGCACGCTAAAAAGCCCGGATACTGCGTTGCACTTCGCTCGGAAACACTCACCGTACGAGCCTGTACGGCTCGTATTTCCTCACTCGTGCGCCTTGTCTGCGGACTTTTTACCGCACTCTTTTTGATGCTATCCACGCCCCCTATACGTCTTTATGGAGGCGTTGGTATACTGCTAGGTAATGACTAAAACCGAAACCACCTTCGTTACCCCTACCGGCATCGCGGTCGCCCTTGCCGTTATTATCGCGCTTGGATTCCTGTTTTTTGGGTCCGCTATTTTCGCACCGTTTGAACCGCAGACAGCTCCGGCACAGAATGTGACGCTTGGGGCTGATGGGGTACCGACAGAAACGGGTGTATCTGGTACGATGCCGGGAGCGCAAGGCGCAGCACCTATTAAACCTAATGCAAAAGCTATGAGCGGAGATACAGTAGTGGGAACGGGTGCGGAAGCAGTCGCGGGTAAGAAAGTCACGGTGAACTATGTAGGTATGCTTGAAGACGGAACGGTTTTTGATGCATCCGCAAAACATGGTCAGCCATTCACCTTTACGCTCGGTGTCGGCCAGGTAATCAGGGGTTGGGATGAGGGTGTGGCAGGCATGAAAGTCGGCGGCAAGCGCCATCTCGTGATTCCACCTGAGATGGGGTATGGCGCGCAGGGTGTCGGCTCCATTCCTCCGAACTCGACGCTGATCTTTGATGTCGAACTCATCGGCGTAGAGTAAACATTCAGAGTACTGAATGTTTGCCGGCGGGCACTCGCTCGCAAAAGAAACATCCGCAAGAGCGGATGTTTCTTTTGTCTCGCTCGTTTGCCGGTAGTCTTCCAGAAACCTCTTAAGACGTTCCTAGTAAAAAGTGCGGAAGTATCGTACAACGGAGCATATGGATGCTCCGTTGTCGTTTTCTGTTTCTACGAAAAAAGGCGCTGCACGCGCTGGCGTGCTTACGACGCATCATGGGGAGATACAGACTCCTGCATTTGTACCGGTAGGTACGAAAGCAAACGTAAAGGGCGTACTCCCGGATGCGCTCAAAGCCATGGGTGCGCAGGTCGTGCTCGCAAACACCTACCACCTCTATCTCCAGCCCGGAGAAGACGTGGTGAAGAATGCAGGAGGGCTTGGAAAATTCATGAACTGGGAGGGACCGACGATGACGGACTCGGGCGGCTTTCAAGTTTTTTCGCTTGGGAGCGCGTTTGGTCGCACCATTACGAAAATCGCAAAAGGAGAAGAAGCTCCTCGCGAGCATGGTATCGCCGTGTTCGATGAAGACGTCGCAAGCCAGCACGGTCAGCTTGCGGTGATAGATGACGAAGGCGTCACCTTTACGTCGCACCACGATGGCTCGTTGCATCGCTTTACGCCTGAGCGCTCTATAGAGATACAGCACGCGCTTGGCGCGGATATGTTCTTCGCGTTTGATGAATGCACTGCGCCTACCGAGCCGTATGAATATCAGAAAGAAGCGATGGACCGGACACACCGATGGGCGGAGCGTTCTTTGAAGGCGCATCGTCAGAATCTTTCTGCAAACAAGAAGCAGGCTATTTTCGGTATCGTGCAGGGCGGTCGTCATTTGGATTTGCGCAAAGAGAGCGCGAAGGAAACCGCCTCCATGGATTTTGATGGGTTTGGTATTGGCGGTTCGTTCAGTAAGGAAGACATGGATGGTGCTCTGCAGGCCGCTATCCCTGAACTTCCAGAAGGGAAGCCACGCCACTTCCTCGGCATAGGGGAACCCACTGACGTGCTCACGGGTATCGCGGAAGGTATGGATCTGTTCGACTGCGTGGCCGCAACGAGGATCGGCCGGCACGGCTCCATATATACGCGCCGCGGCATCAAGCACCTGAAGGGTGCGGAGTTTAAAGACGACTACGGACCGCTTGATCCGGAGACGGTAGTTCCCGGTACGGAAGGATTTTCACGCGCGTATGTTTCGCACCTCATACGTTCCAAAGAAATGCTCGGCTCGGTCATAGCGTCGACGCATAATCTCGGCTTCATCCTTGCGCTCGTAGATGGCGCACGCGAAGCACTTCACGCCGGAACGTTTGAGCAATATCGTGCTGATTTTCTAAGGGACTACCAGAGTAATTGACAAAAATTAATTGCTGGGTTATTTTCTATTTACTCGCTCATGTGAGCGGCAAACACCCCGAAAGGGGCGTTTTCTGTACTACCGGTACCAAATTCCGGTAATGAAAAGGGAACTACGGATATGAAGACTCGCTTGGCAATCGCGAACCTCGCTACGGCCCTCTCCACGATGACCGCAGTCCGCATCCAAGAACTGCAGACCGAAGATCCGAACTTCTACCGCATGCTCGATCAAACTTTCGGCACCGCCGGCCTCACCGGCCGTCCGCTTGAAGAGGTCAACTGGCAGCAAGTCGCCGGCGTCCTCCGTCAAACGGCCGAAATCAGCGTCAGCTACGCTGGCAAGATCACGGAAATTCTCGAAGACACGTCGCAAAACTACGAAGACGACGCAATCGCCGAGCGCATCTCTACGATGTTCGGCGACAAGGATGTCGACGTGGCCAAGCTTCGTTCGCAGGCGCCGATCTTCGCGCACCTCGACGAGAAGAATTCCGCTTCGATTCAGCTGATCGTTCGCAACAACCGCGAACGGGTGCTGCAGGCGCTCGACAGCTACGACGCCGGCGTCTTCTCGAAGTCGCGCAGCGACGCCAAGAAAACCGGCTAAGCGTGCAAGACGGGGAAGGGGGCGGACTTCGGTCCGCCCCCCGACCCACCCTTTCAAGTACAGACTGAACATTGAATGCGTCCGAGCAATCGGGCGCGTTTCATTTTTTATATGATAGGCTTTTTGCACCATGTCCGTCGGATTCAAACTCCATCTTCCCTTCGAGCCTGCAGGTGACCAGCCTGAGGCTATACAAGGACTCACAAAAGGTATTAAAGACGGCCTGCGGCACCAGACCTTGCTTGGCGCTACCGGCACGGGAAAGACCTTTACGGTTGCGAATATCATCAACAATACGCAGAAGACGACACTCGTCTTGGCGCACAACAAGACACTCGCCGCCCAGCTTGCGCAGGAGTACAAGGAATTTTTTCCGGAAAACGCCGTGCAGTATTTCGTTTCCTACTACGACTACTACCAGCCGGAAGCGTATATCTCGCACTCCGATACCTATATTGAAAAAGAGGCGCAGATAAATGCGGAAATAGATCGCCTACGCCACGCGGCGACTCAAGCCTTGCTTACGCGTAAAGACGTCATCATCGTCGCATCCGTCTCCGCCATCTACGGACTCGGCTCCCCTGCCGAATACGAGAAATTCCACGTGAAGCTCCAGAAGGGTGCGGAGGAAAACCGCGCCGCACTCATCCGTAAGCTCATCGGCATCTACTTCGAGCGCACGAACGCTGATCTCACTCCGGGAAGTATCCGCGCCGTAGGGAACACGGTGGAATTCATGCCGGTAAACGAGCGCGTCATCTACCGCATTGCCTTTGATGGTCCGACAATTTCTTCCATTCAAGTACTCGACCCGGTCTCGCGCGGACTCACGAAAGAAGTGGATACCGCATTCATATTCCCCGCCAAGCACTTCGTCACCAGTGAAGACGAACGCAACCGTGCGCTTGAGGACATAAAAGCTGAGCTTGAGGAACAGCTCGCTAAGTTCAAGCGTGAGGAGAAACCGCTTGAAGCGGAGCGCATCAAGCGCCGTACGCAGCACGACCTCGCACTCATCCGCGAGATAGGCTACACGAGCGGTATCGAGAATTACTCGCGCCACTTCGACGGACGCAAGGCGGGCGAGCCGCCGCATACCCTGCTTTCCTACTTCCCGCACTTGAAGGATGGAACCCCGGACTTCCTTACGGTTATCGACGAGTCCCATGTGACGGTGCCGCAAATCGGTGGCATGTTCGCTGGAGACCGTTCTCGCAAGGATAATCTCGTGGAGTACGGCTTCCGCCTGCCGAGCGCGCGCGACAACCGTCCGCTTACCTTTGATGAGTTTGAGGCGCGTGTCGGCCAGACTATCTATACCTCCGCGACCCCAGGTCCCTATGAGCGCGAGCACTCGGTAGCGCCGGACGGGAAAATCGTAGAACAAATCATCCGCCCTACGGGACTCATCGACCCGGAGCTCGTCATACGCCCTATCAACGAATCAAAAGACTACAAGGGTCAGGTCGCGGACTTCATCGCGGAATCTGAGAAAACGATTGCGGGAGGCGGACGCGTCATCGCGACTACGCTCACGAAGCAGATGGCAGAAGACCTCGCCGACTTTTTGAAAGAAAAGAAGATGAAAGCCGAGTACCTCCACTCCGACATTAAGACCATAGACCGCATCGATATCCTCACGAACTTCCGCCGGGGGAATTTCGACGTGCTCGTAGGGGTGAACTTGCTTCGCGAAGGACTCGACCTGCCGGAAGTGGAACTGGTCGGCATTCTGGACGCCGACAAGGAAGGCTTCCTACGTTCCGAGACCTCGCTCATCCAGACCATCGGACGCGCGGCACGTAACGTGCTTGGACGCGTCATTCTCTACGCGGACGTGATGACGGGCTCGCTTACGCGCGCGATAGGTGAGACCACGCGCCGTCGCGCTATTCAGCTCGCGTACAACGAAAAGCACGGCATCACCCCGCAGACCATCAAGAAGGAGATTCGCGACATCGCGGAGAGTATGCGTAGTGAGCACGATAAGACGGTGGGCGAGATGCTTATCGTGGATAAGCGCCTCTATGAGAAGGATCCTGAGCGTTTTGCTAAAGAGCTTCGGGAGCGCATGGAGCAAGCGGTCGAGGAGCTCGATTTCGAGACCGCAGCCCTTATCCGCGACGAGCTTTACGCTTTGGAAGGTAACGCCCCAAAGAAGCCCTCTACACGCCGCAAAAAAAAGTTCGGCTCCTAACTAACGCGCTTTCTAGAAGACTTGCGTTCCGGCTAGCGCCGTCACTCCCGTCTTCTATCGCTTGTCTCCCCATCGGAATGGGGACCCCAAACGCTCGGAAAAGAAGTTTCTAAAAATGTGAATTGTTGAACATCTGTCTTTCGATACGCACGTTAGCTCTGGTACTATAGACGCATGAGTTTTAGGTCGATTTTGGGCATCATCCTTTTCATAGCCCTTGCGGTCAGCTTTGCGTTTGTTGTTATATCCATTACGTATCTTCGCGGCCAGCTCTCCGCGCTCTTTCCGTACGAGCTTGCGCTTGAGGTGGACCATCAGCTCCAAATACTCCTTATCGGGCAAGCGGTAGCATTGCTTGTGCTCGGCATCGTGCTCATGATTGCCATATTCTGGATTGTCGGTTCCTTGGTCGCCGTACCCCTTCGTAAGCTCACGGCAGCGATGGACCTCTATACGAAAGACGGCACCCGCGCGCCGATAGAGGGCATACAAGACGCGCCGCTTGAGATACGCTCGCTTGCAGGTTCTTTCGATGGGCTTATAAACCGCGTAGACGATTCGCATAAACGAGACTCGGAAATTTCCCGCGTAAAATCCGACTTCATCTCTACTGCCGCGCACCAGTTCCGCACTCCGCTTACTGGCATACGCTGGGCGCTTGAAGCGCTTCAGAAAGAACAACTCACCGAGAGCCAGATGGCGCTCGTCACAAGTGCAGTGGACAAGAGTAAGGACCTCGTAGGTATCGTCGGTACGCTTCTAGATATCTCGGCTATTGAATCCGGTAAATACAAATACGTATTCGTACCGGTGGATACCGTTTCGCTCGTAAGCAAGCTCGTCCTCGACTTCGCGCCGCTTGCTCAGACGAACCAAGTCTCGCTTTTCTTCGCGCACGAACAGGGAACTGTTATTCCGGATGCACGTGCGGACGTGGAGCGCATCAAGTGGGTGCTGAACAATCTCATTGAGAACGCCCTTACGTATACGCCGGTAGGTGGCTCGGTCCGCGTATCCATTGAGGCGGCCGAGCAGCGGATTTTCATACGCGTGAAAGATACGGGCATAGGAATTACCGGTGAGGACCGGGGCAATATCTTCGAGCGCTTCTACCGCGCTCCAAACGCCATCGCAAAGCAAAATAAAGGTAACGGCCTCGGGCTCTACATCGCCCGCACTATCGCGACCGACCATGGGGGAGACCTCAATTTCACCCCAAATACGGAGGGTCCCGGCACCACCTTCACCTTGTCTCTTCCGATAGCTTAAGAATTTCGGGGTCCCCATTCCTATGGGGAGGCAAGCGGCAGAAGACGGGAACGGACGGCGTAAGCCGGAGTGCAAGTCTTCTGGAAAGCGCGCCAAGCATGGTATTCTGAGCCTATGGCAGACATTAAATTCATTCTGGTGGTCGAAGACGACCCTATATTGAAGAATCTCCTTGGGCATACTTTTGCGGGTAAGTACCAGACCCTTTACGCTTCCGACGGAAACGAAGCGATTACACTTTTTGAGCAATACAAGCCGGCACTTGTCCTCTTGGACCTCATGCTCCCGACCATGGACGGCTTTGCCGTACTTGAAAATATCCGCGCACGAACCGACGAATCGAAAAATGTACCGGTCATCGTGGTATCGAACCTGGGACAAGATAAGGACCGAGAGCGCGCGGTATCGCTTGGCGCAACCGGCTATCTCGTGAAAGCGGAAGTATCCGTGGAAGAAATCGTCACAAAAATAGAAAGCACGCTTGCAAGCCTTCCTCAAACTACTGCTCCTGTTGCACCGGCAGCGCCAACCCCTGAAGCATCTGAGCCTGTTCAAGTCGTTCCTCCTCCTACGGTTTAGTGAAAAAACGTGTGTAGGTGCGTGGGATAACCCGATACGCTATACTCCATACTGTATCTGCCCCGTCACGGGCAGACTCTTTTCATACCCATGCCTAAACCAAAGAAAACAGATGCCCATACGCAGTATGTGGGCGATGACTGGATAGAGGTAAAGGGTGCCCGCACTCATAACCTCAAGAACATCAACGTCGACCTCCCGCGCGGCACGATGACCGTACTTACCGGACTTTCAGGGTCGGGGAAGTCGTCCCTTGCCTTCGATACCATTTTTGCCGAAGGTCAGCGTCGCTACGTGGAGAGTCTTTCCGCATATGCCCGCCAGTTCTTGAACCAGATGCAGAAGCCGGATGTGGATGAAATCCGCGGCCTCTCGCCAGCTATTTCCATAGACCAAAAGAGTCGTTCCAATAACCCGCGCTCCACGGTGGCGACCGTCACCGAAATTTATGACTACCTGCGCGTCCTCTATGCACGCGCGGGCCAGCCGTACTGTATTCATCACGACGTACCCATCCAGAAACTTTCAAAAGAAGAAATGATCGGTCTCATTATGGGCCGCATCAAGGCTCGTAGCGCGAGCAAGGAGCACTCCATGGAAGTGCGCGGTGTCGTCGTGGATAAGACGGCGGTCACTATCTACTCTCCGGTCGTCGTGGGTCGTAAGGGCGAGTACTACCAGCTCCTCTACGATCTCCTCAGCAAGGGTTACGAGAAAGCAATCATCGATGGTAAGCCGCACAACCTGCGCGAGAAAGTCACGCTCGACCGTAATAAGCGCCACGACATCGATGCAGTCGTAGATACTATTTTCGTATCGGAGTTCCAGCGTACGCCGGACGCCGCGCGCGAGCGCCTCTCTGAAGCGCTCGAGCTGGCACTCAAGCAGAGCGAAGGCTTGGTGAAGATAGGGCATGCGGATGGTACAAACGAAACCCTCTCCGCACGCTTCATCTGTCCTGAAGACGGCGCATCGTTCCCTGAAGTGGAGCCACGCCTCTTCTCGTTCAATAGTCCGTACGGTGCGTGTCCAAACTGTAACGGTCTTGGCACCGAGTCCCTCTTCTCGGATGAGATTTGTACGGTATGTGAAGGTAAGCGTCTTCGTCCTGAAGCGCTCCGTGTGTACTTGAAGAGCAAGAAAGACAAATCACTCGGCAAGAATGTCGTGGACATTACGAATATGTCTATTAGTGAGGCGAAAGAGTTTATGGATGGCCTTGAGCTTTCCGAAATGCGTTCCGAAATCGCACAGCCTATCATCCGCGAAATCACGAGCCGTCTCGACTTCATGTTGAATGTCGGTCTCGACTACCTCACCCTTAACCGCTCCGCGGCGACCTTGTCCGGTGGCGAAGCTCAGCGCATCCGTCTCGCCTCCCAACTTGGTACCGGACTCGTGGGTGCGCTCTACGTGCTCGACGAGCCTACTATCGGTCTCCACCAGCGCGATAACGAGCGCCTGATCAAGACCCTCCTCACACTCAAGGAGCTCGGTAACACTATCCTCGTCGTAGAACACGATGAAGACACCATCCTCTCGTCTGATTATCTCGTGGATATAGGTCCGGGGGCGGGCGTACACGGTGGGAATGTCGTCGTGGCTGGATGGCTTGATGAATTGCTTCGCGCACCGAAAAACGAATCCGGCTCGCTTACCCTTGATTACCTGCGCGGTGATAAGGAAGTAGCAGTACCTGAGGAGCGCCGTACAGGCGAGAAAGGTTCGATAAAGATAAAGGGTGCGACTCTCCACAACATCAAGAATCAGAACGTAGAGATACCGCTCGGAAAGCTCGTTTGTATCACGGGCGTATCAGGAAGCGGGAAGTCCACGTTCCTCTACGACATCTTGCATAAGAACGTCGCCGCACGCTTCGCGCGTCGTGAGAGTAAGCCCGAGCACGTAGCCTCTATCACTGGTACGGAGTATGTGGGCCGTGTCGTGCTCATAGACCAGTCGCCTATCGGCCGCACGCCACGCTCAAATCCCGCTACCTACACGGGCGCATTCACCCATATCCGCGACCTCTTCTCCGCTACGAGTGAAGCTCGTGCGCGCGGGTGGAAGCCGGGACGATTCTCATTCAACGTCGCGGGAGGACGCTGTGAAGCGTGTCAGGGTAATGGCGTCATCGCAGTCGAGATGCACTTCCTGCCGACCGTCTACGTGCAGTGCGACGTATGTGACGGTAAGCGCTTTATGAAGGAGACGCTTGAAGTAACCTACCGCGGGAAGAATATCTACGAAGTCCTCCAGATGACCGTGGAAGAAGCGGAAGTATTCTTTAAGGACATTCCGGCCATCTCTGACCGCCTCGCCTCTTTGAACTCAACCGGACTTGAATACCTGACGCTCGGGCAGTCGGCGACCACGCTCTCAGGCGGGGAAGCACAGCGCGTGAAAATTTCTTCAGAGCTCTATCGCCCTATCACGATGAAGACACTCTACCTCCTCGACGAGCCTACCGTAGGTCTCCACTATGACGACGTGCGAAAGCTCATAGAAATATTGCAGGAGCTCGTGCGCCGCGGAAACACGGTGGTAGTCATCGAGCACAATCTCGACGTCATCAAGAGTGCGGACCATATCATCGATTTCGGTCCTGAGGGAGGAAATGGCGGAGGAAAGATAATCGCCAAGGGAACGCCGGAAGAAGTGGCTGATACGGAAGGCTCGCATACAGGCGAATACCTCTCGCGCTTGCTTCGCAAACCTAAGAAAAAGAAATAACGAAAAGCCGCCCAGCATTGCTGCCGGGCGGCCCTTGGAGAGTCGATGCGACCCAATCGCGCGTTCTAGCGGGACCGAAAGTCCCGGTCGAACGACGCGAACTGACCGAAGACGAACAGAAAGATCGTGCCGACAAGTGTCAGTACCGCCGCTTGGAACGCGCACACGAGCGCGACGGCGGCATACATTGCGGGTGTCATCTCGGCCGAGATGGCGAGGTTAATCCCGAACACTTGCTGGATGATCTGACTGGCCGCTTCGCCGAAGGTCAGAACGACGAACGTGATGGCTGCCGTGAGGCAGAGCCATACGAGAATGTGCTTCCAACCAATTTTCATGGTTATGTTCTCCAAGTCCTGTCGCACGAGCGCGAAAGGATATATAAATATTAAACATATATTATTATATGTCAAGTTATAGCGAATCAATACGGGCGAGTACCTATAACGCTTGCTAGATAAAAAGAAAAAATAAATGTGAAGAGGACCGACGCTAGTGCATCGGTCCCCAAGAAGGATTTCTCCCTAACGTTTTTTTGGCCAGAAGTACGCAATCAAGAAGATTGCCACTCCAACTACCGCTAAACCGTAGGTCAAAATTTTATCTGCATCCATAATGCACCTCCTTTATTATATTACTACATTATAGCTAAATGTCAAGTTTATGGTAAACTAGCCCTATGGAACGGGCCCAATTAGAAAAATTCGAACTACCGGACGTACCGGGCGTCTATCTCTTTACCCGCGGACGCGGGAAGGGAAAGGAAATCCTGTACGTAGGGAAAGCAACGAGCCTGCGCGATCGCGTGCGCTCGTACTTTGATGACGACCTCATCTCTACCCGCGGTCCCCGCATCGTGGATATGGTCACTAAGGCCGAAGGCATCATGCATGAGCCCACTCCCACCGTGCTCGAAGCACTCGTGCGCGAAGCAGCACTTATCCGCGAGCACCGCCCGAAAGCAAACGTGGAAGGCAAGGATGACAAGACCTTCCTCTATGCCTGCATCACGGATGAGGATATTCCGCGCGTGCTCGCGATACGCGGAAAGGATATTGATTTCAAAGCGAAGCGCTCGCTCGACGGCCAGAAGCTCTCCGCGATACACGGTCCATTCCCTTCGGGCTACCAGCTCCGCCAGGCGCTCCGCCTCATCCGGAAAATCTTCCCGTTCTATGACACTGCACGTCCGGTGGGGACTGGTACGCGCTTTACCCAGGGGAAAGTGGAGTTCAATCGTCAGATAGGCCAGTACCCGCGCGATATGGATAAGAAATCCTACATGCGCTCTATACGAAACGTCTCACTCTTTCTCTCGGGCAAAGTGAAGGCGCTCCGCACCACGCTCACGAAAGACATGAAAGCATTTGCAAAAGCTGAGCAGTTTGAAGAAGCTGCCGTGATACGCGGACAGCTCTTCGCGCTCGACCATGTGCAGGATGTATCGCTCATACGTGAAGACCGCGACCGCGACCAGGAGAGCGGGCGCATCGAGGCATACGACACGGCGCATATCTCAGGTACGAACGCTATCGGCGTGATGACGGTACTAGAGGGTGGGATGCCGGAAAAGAAAGAATACCGCACGTTTAAAATCCAGGGCCGAGGAGGGAAGTCGACCAACGACGATATCGCTTCCCTGAAGGAAATCCTCTCTCGCCGTTTCGGGCATCCTGAATGGCCGTATCCGAAAGCCATCGTGGTAGACGGCGGAAAGACGCATAAGAAAGCCGCAG
>JALHPI010000007.1 GCA_022842585.1 Minisyncoccota bacterium
CCCTATCGCTTGGATGAGGTGCGTCTTGCCGCGGCCCGTGTCTCCGTAGATGAAGAGCGGGTTGTAGGTGATGCCCGGACGCTTTATTGCTGCTTGGGCGGCAGTGTAGGCAAGCTCGTTGAAAGAACCCACGACGAAGGTGTCAAAGGTGTAGCGCGGGTTTAGGTTGTCGCTCTTGTTTATGTAGAACTCATCAAGCGGGAGCTCCTGATTCTGTACGACACGCTTTTCCGCCTTTGGTTTACGCGCGTCTTTCACTATCAGGTACTCGATATTGCGGTACTCATAGGATACGGAGCGGAGAATTTTAAGGAGAAGCGCGTTGAACTTCTTTAAGTACCAGTCGCGGAAGAATTGGCTTGGGACGCCGATGTACACAATCCCCTCCTCTATTTTTACTATGTGGCTTTCGCGAAACCAGGTGTTGAAATTCGCAGGAGAAATGGACAGCTCGACTTGTGAAAGTATGTATTCCCAAAGTTCGTGCGGATCCGAGCGGTTCATCGTGGGCGTATTATACGTGCCCTGTGGATTAGCGGAAGTACGGACATTCCTTGCCGAGGCGGGGAGAACTTGTTACTATCCTGTGTATAACTTTTGCCTATGCCAAAACGAACCTACCAGCCAAAAAAGCGTAAGCGCGCAAAGACCCACGGCTTCCTCTCCCGTACCAAGACCGTAGGGGGTAAGCGTGTCATCGCCGCTCGCCGCCGCAAGGGCCGTAAGTCCCTCACCGTTTCGTCCGAAAACAAGTAGTCCATGCTCCCCCGCCGGAACCGCCTTTCGAGGGTAACGTTCCCGGGAGGAAGGACGGGAAACCGTGCGGCATCCCCCCACTTCTCTATCCTCTGGGGAAAGGCCAAATCAGGGGGTGCCGCCGCAGTTATCTCTAAGAAGGTTGCGCGTCGCTCCGTAGACCGCCATCTCTTAAAACGTCGCATGTTGGCCGTTATACGGCCATTTGCGGCCGAAGACAGGTTCTTAGTGGTATATGCCCGTGCCGGAAGTCCTTCTCTTACCTATAAGGCACTTCAGGAAGAGCTCTCATCCTTACTTATTCGCGTTACCGCTCATTAACATCTTTTTATGGAATCCTTCTTTCATCACTTCGTCTACCTCCCCATCTATAACCTCCTCGTCTTCCTCTTGGACGTTATTCCAGGCGGCGACCTCGGTCTTGCGGTCATTGGAGCGACGATTGTGGTGAAGATCGTACTTCTCCCCCTCTCTCTTGCGGCGGTACGCACCCAGCGGGCGATGAAGCTTCTTGAGCCGGAACTGAAGGAACTACGTGAGAAATACAAAGACGATAAGGAAACGCAGGCAAAAGAGATGTTTGCCCTCTACAAAAAACACAACGTAAAACCGTTTGCGAGCATCTTGATGCTTTTCATACAGCTCCCCATCCTCTTCGGGCTCTACTATGTCTCGCAGCATGCCACGGCACAGATAGACCCGAACCTCCTCTATTCGTTTGTTTCTGCTCCGGAAACGTTCTCCCCGCTTTTCCTTGGCATATTTGCGCTCACGAGTTCAAGTATCGTTCTCGCGCTCGTTGCGGCCGCCTCACAGCTCCTTCAGGCGTGGTATATGATTCCAATTCCTCCAAAAAGCACCGAAGCAATCCCTTCAATGCAGGAAGAGTTTGGACGCGCCATATCGCTACAGGCACGCTTCGTATTCCCTATCCTTATAGGATTTATTGCGGCTACCTCCGGCGTACTCGCGCTCTACTTCATCGCCTCAAACCTCTTTATGGTCGCGCAGGAATTTGTCGTGCGGAAAATGCATCCGGAGCACAATGTGTAGTGTGTAAGTACTTTCGCACTAGTATTCGCAGATAGGGAGATTAGTGTTTACGTGGACGTTCACGTCGTTTCCGTTCGAAAGGACGCAGTCATGGATGCGGACTGGATTTTCCGCGCCGACATCCGTAAGGTAGGTAGTGAGTGCCGTCTGGCATGCTTGTGCTGTGGCTGCAGCCGCAGCATCAAGCGCGTAGCAGTTGACCCCTTCTTCTGGGCTTCTGATTTCTTCCCCTACCACGTAGAAGTATTGTCCCGCTGCAAAACGATACACCCAGTTTAGTCCTGCTGGGCCGTCGCCTTCCTGACCCACCCCGCCTCCAGGATCCCCTACCCCGTCCCCGAGGAACTCACCGTCGTCCGTATAGTCTTCTGCGGTCGGCTGAGGCGTCACTGGCCCTGGCGTAAGCCCCGACACATCCACATCAAGCCTCAGTATCCTCGGGTCAATCACGCTAAACACAAGATAGGGGGTAAGAAGAAATAGAAGCCCAAGTACTGCCATAGTGATATGGTGCTTCGCATCTTTCTTCTCGGTAATGCTGTCCCCGAGCATGTAGATGACACCCCCTTGGACAATCTTTAGGACCGCGATTACGGCAGCGGCTCCGATACAAAGCCGGTAGAGGTTATTTAAGAGAATAGCGAGCGACTGTGAGTTTGCTGCTTCCTGTACTCCAGGGATGGAGGTAAGAGCGGTGAAAGAAGGCGCTTCTGCGGCAAAGACGAACGATGGAATCGTCGCATAGCCTGCAACCAGTACTACGAAAACAGCAAGAACAATTTGAGCAACCCGCGAAAAATATGAATTAGAGGTCATATGCCCAGAGTGAACCATCTTTCTTATTGGTAAACAATAACACATCCGAGTTCGCATCAATTGCGAGTGACACGCCGTCTATGGCGGTGTTTGCGATCGCGACCGGGTCGACTATGAGAATCGCGGTGCGACTTACCAAATCTATCTTCCAAATCCGGTCTGAAAATGAAATTGCGCCCTGGTACCACGAATCAGGCCAGGTACCACCGATAGCGCGCGGGACAGCGCAATATACAGAAAGCTCATCGGCAGCCCACACACACTTCTCAGGAAGCAATGCTACCGGAAGCGCGGTTTGTGCGCGCGTCGTCGTATCCATTGCGCTTGCGGTAACCGTCTGCCCGGAAAGATAGCTGTAGATTACCTGCTTTCCAGACGGACTTGGAAGCATGGTGAATCCCCGGTACGGGCCAAGTATGCGGTCGAAGACACCCGATGCATTCACAAGGAAGCCGAAGCCATCCATTTGCGCAGAGGGTTTCGTGAACGCGCCCACTCCCTGTCCGGAAGGGGTAAGCCGAAGCGAGGAGAGGTTTGAAGTGAAGAGCGTCTTTGCGTTTGCCCCATCAGCGCGCGCAATGGTCGCGATAGAGCCGGTAGTACTTGGCAGGAGTGTGACGACAGTAGAGGTTCCGCTTACGATAACCTGGTCAAGCCCGCTTTCAAGCAGGTACCCGCCCTCTGTTTCTGTAGGGAGCGCATAGGTCTCTATCATCTCGGTCCCGGATTCGTTTGCAGAAAGGAAGCGCAGGAATGCGGTCGTGCCGTCCTTGGTCCAGGCGGCTTCCTGTATACCCGGAAGAGTGCGGTTTGAAATACGGGAAAGAAGCTTTTCGTTGAACTCGTACTTGTATACGTTTCCGCTTTTACGCTCCACGTAGCGGACCTCCGGAACAAAAATGGTCTTCGTTGCTTTTGGTGCGGAACTCGTGCCGGTGTCAGACCCTCCCTCCTCCGTAATTTCTTTGGGTGCCAAAAACACCAAGGAACCGAACGCGACCGGGCCTTCCGTTATACGTATCAAGTTTGGTGCGACCTCTTCCCCGCCCGTAACCGTACCGTCAGTGGGCGGCTGCTCTGTATCCGTTCCCGTATAGTCGCCACCTGTTTGGAAGGGATTCTCCCCGGTATCTACGACAATGCCCCCGCCTCTTGGAGCGAAGAAAAAGAAATATATGCCTAGCGCAATGAGTATGAGCGCAAGCACTACTCCGGCGATAATGAGATAGCGTTTCATAGGCCGAATATGCCGGTAGAGCGCGCCTGACCAAATTGTAAGGTGAACCGGGTCTCGGCATTATTTATCACTTTTGAATCCTGGGCGCGCACACCGATAACTGCCGTCCCTTTTGTGGCGCCGGTCGTGCGTACCGTCAAATCTGGGTCTTGGTCGCTGTCCGTCCCATTCAAGGTCCAAGCGTTTTTAGGAAGCGCGGCGTAATAGTACGGGACCGCGCGGAACGTTTGCTCGTCGCCAAGCATCGCAAACGTCCCCGAGAGGATATGTGCAAAGTCCACACTACCAAGCGGGTCGTGTTTATATACGCGGACGAATGGATCTACCGGGCTCACTGAAGTTGCTCCCTGCGCCACCATAGTCCTGTCTTGTGTCGTTACCGTCACCGTAATACGAGCATCACGATAGCGTATAGGTGCTTTCGCCCGCAGGATGTTTTTTCCAATACCAGACTCTGATTCAAGTATTTTATCGCCAAACCTCCAGGTATATACGAGGTTTGCAGCGGGGATTTTGGTACCGGAGGTAGTCTGGAAGTCCGGAAGCGCTATCAGGGTGACCGGTCCTTCAGAAGCGACCAGCTTTGCGCCCTTATAAAACGGAGGGACCGTTGAACTTGCCTCTACGACAAGTGCAACATCCGCAGGAAAGAGAGTTTGGGTCGCTTCATGAGTACCGTCTACGTCGGTCGTTACCACCTTTACCACCGACTTACTTCCCGGTCCTCCCATAGTGAAGGTAGCTTTTCGCTCGTTTTCCCCTACCACGACCCCGTTTACCGATATAGAAATAGTGCTTGCACTTAAATCAAGTTGCGAACTTGAAACGGTGAGCGTTACGCGGTCATAGGGGCGCGGATATTGCGGAGAGAATGAGAATCGCAACTCCTCACCCACCGGGAGTTCTTGCGCGAGTGCGGGCGCTTCCATTGGGAACAGAAATGTGAAAAAGAGTAGAGAAAACGCAACGATACGCATAGTGCTAGTATAGCGCGCAAAATATATCGAAAACTATTTTTTAATGACTCCGTGGGTACTACTTACGCTGCTTCACGTACATCTTCGGTATACGGGTCTCTACGTGCTGGGGGAGAACCGGGTCGTGTGGCGCTCTTGCGTCTTTCTTTATCCCTGCGATAGGCATCAAGGGCAAGTACCGAACCTGCGACGGCTTTTACGGGCAGCGGCGCTCCGGAAGCGATGATGCCAGCGGCCTTCATTCCTATATTTTCGTCTTTTTCTTGTTGGCGTCTTTGAATTTCTCGCCGGTCTTTTCCGGGTTTCGCATCCGCAACTGCCTTTTGCCGAAGTTGTTCCCTAGTTTGCTCCGCGCCGTCTGGTCCATATCCACGATATCTACGGTCGAGCTTTCGTTGCTTTCCCGCGCTCAACTCCTTCCCTTCCGCCTCTTGTTCGGCAAGTTTGTTTGCTTTTACATCCCCTGCCCAAGAAATCAAGATGCGGGACAACACCCCGAACGTTATGGCAGGGAAAAAGTCTAATCCCGGTATGAACTCAACCACGAGGGCTCCGTAATACGCGAGAACGCGCATCAGGATGAAGTGGTTTTGGGTATTGTTGTCAGCGAGCTTGAACCATATCCATAGGACGACGAAAGCAAGAAGGCTGAGCATCCACGCGACCACAAGCCCCACTCCTAGTACGGCGGTCAATGCCAGACCCACAAAGAACTGTAATGCGTCAATACAGATTGCAAACGCAATCATAAGCACCGCCGTCATCGGGCTCGGGCTTAGTTTGAAGGGTTTCTTCGGCTCTTCCGCCATACCTTACGAAGCACCTCCGGTTTCAAGACGATTCTTTTCGTTCTTTATGGCAAGCAATTGCGACGGGTCGCTCGTGATGATTTGGTCCTCGGTATAGGACGCGACGACTTTAATCGCGACGTGTTTCAAGCCCGCGAAGAAAAGCCCCTCCCCCACCCCGGATTCAAGAAGCAGGAATTTCTCCTCGTCGGTCAGGTTGAAGATGTCTTTCAGAAGGTCGATAGTGGTCGGTGATTGTTTCAGGAGAAGCTGGATGGATGAGTTCGTGAGAATAGGCTTGCCGTAAGGACTTCGGAGGAAGTCTTCCACGTCCTGCGTGATGGTGGAGACACCCAGGTAGTATTTACGTCCGCGCTTCGCGAGACTGAAGAGGAAGGACGCGGTGTCTTCGGACTTCATCATCCACCATGCCTCGTCGATGATGAGAAGGCGTTTCTTCAATTCATGGCGCACCGCGTTCCATATGAAGTGGGTCACGATGTACATTGCGACCGGTTTAAGCTCGTCCTCCATATCGCGCACCGAGAAAACGATGAACTGCTTGTTGATATCCACGTTCGTCGGCTGGTTTATGAAGCCGGCCCAGGTGCCCTTCGTGTACTTGGAGAGGCGCTGGACGAGGGACTCCGAGCCTTGCATACCCGAAAGCACGTTCTCAAAGTCGGAGAGAAGCGGTGCTTCTACACCGGTGAAGTCTGCATCTCCGGTGATGTCTTTTAAGGCGTACGTTTCCGTAATGGCGCGGTCGACGATGGCGTCTTCCTCCGGAGTGAGGCCGCCGAGCATGATGCGGAAAAGACCGACGAGGTTGATGATGTTTGAGCGGAGGATGTCGGACGGGTTCTCATCTTCCTTCACGGGTGGTAGGTCAAACGGATTGATATGGTGCTCGCTTGAAAGCGAGATGTTGAACATGCGCCCGCCGGTCGCCTCCGCAAGCGAGGAATACTCCTGCTCCGGGTCGATGACGATGACAGTGGTATCAAACATCAGTGAGCGGAGAATCTCGAGCTTCACCGCATAAGATTTACCGGAACCGGACTTCGCAAACACGACAGAGTTGTAGTTTTCAAGCGAGAAGCGGTCGAAGAGGATGAGAGAGGCGTTGTGGCGGTTGATGCCGTAGAGGATGCCTCTATCGCTCGTGAGGTCAAAGGAAACGAATGGAAAAATGGAAGAAAGCGGAGAGGAATTCAGTTTATGATTTACGGAGAGCTCATCAAGCGCAAGAGGAAGCGTGGAGCGGAAGCCCTGTTCCTGCTGGAAGAGTGCCGGCTTCGTGTAGATGAGGCGGGAATCGAGGATACCGCGCACGTCCGCCTCGATTTTATCGAGCTCCTCTTTGGAATTTCCGTAAATGGTGAGGTAGAGACCCACTTCAAACAGCTTCTCCTGCGCCTGCTGGAGATTGTCGCGAAGCGCCTCAAGGTCCTGGTAGGCGGTATCGAGCATCGGGTCGCGCACGAGCCCCTTCTCTTCCCTGTCCGCTATCTGGCTCTGCACCTCGGCGACTTTCCTTTGGAAACTGCGGAGCGCCGCTTCAGTCTCTACCGGATGTATGAAAATGCCCGCGTCAAAGACGCGTGAGAGGTTCACGATAGGGGTAAACCAGCTATCGGTGAGATAACGCGGGTAGGAAATGGTATAGAACGAGCGGGCGAACTGCTCGCCAAGCTCTATCTCCTTTGCACTTACCTTTAGTGCGGCGGGAGCGATGGTATCTGCGAGATTCAAGGCACCCTCCGCGTAGATGTCTTTTGGGAGTACCGGGACGATTTGCGGCATGCTCATAGCCGCACCGTCTTTTTGTTTCTTGTTGAGAAAGTCGAGGAGGGCCATATTATTTTTGGTTCATTTGTATCGGAGTCTCAAGCGCGCCGACGTTAAACGAACGGTACAAAAGCTCTATCACCTCTTCGGTTCCAAGCTGTACCGCACGCACCCCGCTTGAGCTGAGGCTTGAGGCGACGAGCGCCATGCGCTGTTCGAGCTGCACTTTATGTTCGTCAAATGATTGCGACATCCCTTCTGACTGCGCGGCAGGCTTCCCGCCAAACAAAGGAAACGAAGTTGGAATCTGAGTGATGCCGGCCGGTTCAAACGGAACGACGACATAGAAGAGCTTGGTCATGATGTCCGAGCCCTCGATGAAATTCTTTACGAACTGTATGTACTCGCGCACCTGGATACGCATCAGTTCCGTTGCCTGGGAATCCACACGCTCTTCAAGGAGTGCGAGGTACGGACGGATGTCCATGCGGCGGGAGTGCACGACGATTTCCACCGAGAAATCAAGCGTATTCAAAAATGTTTGGAACCCGCCGATGACGGCCTTCTGCTCGTCCTCGCTTTTAAGCGCGAAGTTTACGGAAGAACACATGAGAATACCTCGATACCCTCCCTGTTTTAGGATGACGATACCATCGCGTACTTCCTTTACCGGTACAAATGACTGGGCTGATTTTGCTTCGGGCATATATTATTGCGGGTTCTGCCCGGTATCGCGCACATCAAGCGACCACGCGAGCTCTTCAAGCTTGCGACGCGAAAGCGGTGCTTTCGGAAGGGGTGCAGGTGCCGCTACCTCTATCTTCGGTGCGACCTGCTCCTTTTCCTTCTTCCAGAGGTAGAGGCGACCACCGAGGAAATAGACAAGACCTGATTCAAGTATTTCTATGAACGGCTTTCCGTTTACCTTGTAGAACGCGAGCGCAAGTGCAAGACCTGCGATAGGGGCGCCGAGAATGATTGCGAATACAAGCGGAAGGGAGAGCACCAGAATAGTCACAATCCCCGCCCCGCCTGCGAGGTATATGAATTGTTTTATGGTCAGTGGACCAAAAATCTTGTCTTCAACCTCGATAAATTGCGGGACTTGGTACTCCATTTGCTTTCAGTATAGCAGTCCGCATATACCGATTTGCACAGAGTGCTGTGAACGCTAGTGTCCGTGACTCTCGCCACCTCCGCCTCCACCACCTCCCCCACCCTTTCCGAAGAAGGCGCTAATTCCTTTAACCGTTTCTCCGGGGAACGAGAAGAGCGAACCAAAGAAACTCATCCAAGCACCGAAAAGGCCTTTCTTCTTTTCGCCATGTGCATGCGAACCATGTCCTCCCTCACCATGTCCGCTATCATGTGAATCGTGCCCGTGCCCGTGCCCGTGATCACCATGCCCATGGTCGTCGTGCGCGTGTGCATGTGCAGTGTGCGGCCCGCGTTCTTCTGGGTGCTCGGGGGCTGTTTCATCGTCATCCCCACCTCCGCCCTCGCCGCCTCCCCCACCTCCTGCGGCAGGCAAGTACTCATCTTCTTCATAGAGGCTAACAGCTCCATTTTGTGTAGGAGTTTCAGCACTTGCGGGAACAATGTCTCCCGAAAATGATGACTCTACTACAACTACCGCTCTCCCCGGTTCTTCAGTTGCTTCTTCCTCGGGTGACTCTCGTACGACCACTACGCCCTGACTTGGCGGTTCTGTAGGATCGTCAATAACTTCCCCCTGGGGAACTACGGCTTTACCGGTGACCACCGGTTCTTCTTCGGTTTGTGTACCCTCTGTTTCAGCTGGTTGTTCGGAGGCACCCGCCTCTTCCTGTTTTCTCGTCGCCTCAACTCGTTCCAGGCGTTCCTGTTCTTCTTTGGCTGCCGCTTCTTCCCTCTCCTTTCTTTCTGCTTCTATTCTCTCCTGGTGGGCACGGTCTTCTGCGGCAGCAACCCTTGCTTCTTCAGCCTCTAATGCTTGCACTCGTACGGCGATGAGTCGAAGACTTTCTTGGTACCGTTGTATTTTTACAGGGTCAGAATTTGGTTTTTTTTGTTCCCTTTTCAAGTCCGCTTCCACACTCAATTGCTCGGTCCGCAATGTTTGGAGCGTTTCTTTCGGTCGAGCCTCACCCCCCCTCTCGTCCCACCTGTTCTCAATGCGAGCCACCCCTTCAACATATGCTTTTTCTATAACATCGTAATGTGCTCTCGAATTATTCTGTACATCCGGATGATATTTTATTAGAGCTTTATGGTACGCGGTTTTTAACTTTTTAGGATCTTTCGCGTCTTCCGCCGTAATACCGAGCACCGTATAAAAGTGTTCTTTTTTCCCCTCAGGATTCTTTGGGGGCCAAATGTGCCTTTGTCTAGGAGGTCCTTCTGCTGACATACCGAAAAGTATACCCCATCAACGTAGCGCTAATCCAAAGGTTCGTGGTACGGGTCAATGCCGTATTTTTTTAGGGTGTCCGTTATTTCTTTGCGTTCCGGCAAGGTGTCGGACGATGGTTGTTTCGGTGTGAGAGGATCAGGGCGAAGCGCGTTTATCGGCGGTGGGACATACGCCGGGCGCGGAGGTTGTGGGGCCGACATCGGGGCTGGAGTCGGAGTGAAAACAGGCGCTGGAGGCACTGCTTGTGGCATTTTATAGGCTACGGGAGCTTGTGGTTGCGAGAAAGAGGTAGGTACGGAAAAAGCAGGAGAAGGGTTTTGCGGCGCTACGGGCGGAGTCCATGCGGATGGTTGATGACCATCCTTCATAGCCTCCACATCATGCGCCATCGTGCGAGCTACTGGCATAGCGACAGGGGCAGGAGGGATATATGGCTCTGGAGCCATTGGCGGTTGTGCCGGAGGCGTATAGATAGGTGCTGCGGGTTGTGGCGCCGGAGCTTGTGGCATGGCAATAGGGGTTGGCACCGATACGAGCGGTGTCGCAGGTGAGCTTGGGGCTTGTGCTGGGATTTGTTGCGGTGCAGGTGTCTGTGGCGCAGTACGCATCTCCTCGCGAAGCGGGAGGAAGATAGCATCGTTTGCAGCCTTTAGCACCTCGTCTATCTGTTCGTCAGGCACGCCTGCCGCTTTCAGTTCCGCCGGGAGCTCGTTTGGAGAGAGTACACCAAGGAGTGTGAGGAGTATGCGGTTTGACACCTCCCCCGCCACGTCCACCTGCATTTTTTTCGTCATCTGCAGATTTATCATGAAGTCAGCGAGACGCTCGTCGTCTATGAACGCCTGTATCTGCGGAGGCGCTGCGTCATATGCTTTCACAAGGAGGTCGTCGAGATTATGGTCGTTGTCCATACGAGCTAAGGGTTAGGGATGTTGAGGCCTCGCGTATTCAGGTTTGCCTTCAGCGTCTTTGAAAGCTCATCATTAAGATTTTTAAACGCTTTTTGCGCACCCTTCATACTCATAGCTGCGTCACGAAGTGCATCGCGGTCGACTATGCTGAAACCTTGAACGTTCCGTTCACGCAATGCCTCCACGTTTCTTCGATACTCGGTTCGTTGCGCCTTTATGGTTTCTCTCAGTCCGACGATATCGTGCCCGAGACTGCTGATAGAATCCTCCAACCGCTCTTGTTCTTTCGTTTCAGTAGAAATTTCTCCTGCATACTTCTTCTTTTCATTATCGAGCTCAAGTATCCGTTTTGAATTTTGTGATTCTTTTGCTTGCTCTGCAGCTAGTTTTTGTGTAATCTCTCCGACTTTTGCAAGAGATGCCGTTGCCGCCGCCAAATTATTTTGAAGCAGGGTAACTTGTGCCGGTGTCGCGTTCCCCGCCACTGCTGCCGCCAAATCACTTTGAAGCTTAGCAACTAGTGTAGGTGTCGCAGCAGCATTCAAATTATTTTGATGCTCGGTAATTTTCGCCGCAATTTCTTGAGAGCGCACCTGCTCTGAATCAAGGTCACGGGTAGCTTTTGCAAGATTCGCACTCGCCTCTTTAAGTCTCGCACCCGCATCGTTCCAGTCTTTTATTTTTGCATCAAACTCAGCTTTCTTCTCCTGTTCCTGTACAGTCCTGTATTCCGTCGTGGACTGCATCTTATCGCGCTCCTTGTTGTACTGCTTGAACGTACCGCCAAGTTTTGCACCGGACGCCAGACCCTTAGCCAACTGCCCGCCAAGAATTTCTTTTTCGTACTTCGCTTTCTCGTATTTATCCTTATCCGCCTTCGCAAGTGATGCGTCGTACTCTACATGGCGCTTCTTCGCGTCTTCGATTTCACCGATACGGCCACCTTGCGCTGCGTCGCTCGCCTGGCCTAAGCCGCTGCTCTTTCCGCGTATGTCGTAGCTTGCGCGCGCACCGCGGTCGGCTATGCCGGCGAGCGTGCTACCGAGAATCGGTATTTTTCCTACACGGCTGTTGCGTATGCCGCTTGCCGCCGCAAGTGAAGCGCTACCAAGCGTCCGGCGACCCATCCACCCCATGACCCCAAGTGGTGCTCCTCCTACCCTTCCTATGACCGCCTGAGCATTTTTCATTACTGCGTCGGAACCATAAATGCCAAACTGCTGGGCCATCGCAAGTGAGGCGACCATGAAGCCCATGGTGATGATAAAGAACATGAGTACACCAGTGGTATTGCCTACGTCTTGCAACGACAGTGCAGCCAAAAGCCCACCATCACCAATGAGTTGATTAAGACCGTCACTCATTTTAAGTGAAGCCAAAAGGAGAATTAAGAACACAGGAGCGAAGAGAGCTTGGTCTATGAGTTTTTTCCACCATCTGTTCGCCAGGTTCTCAAGGAATGGAATAGCCATACCCGCAAACCCGATAGGAGAAATCACCATAAGGAATGCGAGCGTAATACCCCGAGAAATAAGCATAAATGCCGCGCCGAAGAAGACAACCGCAGCGACCGTAGTCACGAGCGAAAGTAAGACATACTTCAAAATATTCTCCACTGGTTGTGAAAGCTGGGCGCCTATTCCACTCAATGTGTTTTGTAGCGTTTCGGCGTCGTACAGGGATGATAGTTGTATCTGCTGGAGGATAGTTCCCGCAAGACCATTATTTATAGCGCAGGCAACCCCCGCCACCCCGTCGGGGCATGTTTGCGCCGGTCCGTAGGTTTGTTGGTAGAGCGAGGCGGCGACAACGTTTGTAGAGTCAATGATTGCTTGACTTACAAAGAGGCTAAAGTTCAGCAACACGGCGAAGATGACGAGCTTTGGGAGCGCATGGGTCCATGGGTATTTATGTAAATCAAGGATGGTCGCAATGCCCATGAAGACGAAGCCGAACAAGAGGGCGATATTTCCGAAATCGCGCAGTATCCCCCATGCAAGCGTCATACCTGGGGAGTTACCGAAGTATGTAGAAAAATCAAACACGACTACAAGCATTGCCCAGTTGAAAATAATACCCGCGAGTCCTAGCAGAACACTGGTTATCTTGAAGATAATCCACATCACTACCGTGATTGGGGAGGTGACTGTTCCAAGAACTGCGCCAGCAGTAGTATCACCAAGCCAAGCCCCAAAATCATCCAGAACGTTAGCGTGTGCGGTCGCTGGCAAAAGTGCTAGGGAGCAAATAAAAAAGAAGGCAAACGTACCCGCCCAAAAGCCCTTCTTTTGAGAGAAAAAATCTGAGACCGAAAGAAGCAGGCGCCTCATAGGTATTATTCGCACCCGTTATCTGCGATATCGGTTATGAGCTCTGTGAGCGTACTGGTAGGAGCGTCAACACCGCCTGACGTAAGTACACCGTTATAGGCGGTGGTCATTTGTTGAATAAGCGCGCTACGCGCGCTTCCGGTAAGGGTGTTTAGTCGACCCAAATCGGTAATGATGCCATTCAACGTAGTTAGAGACCGCGTGGCGCGCGCAAGCATTGCGTCTGCTTGGGTTAGTGCGGTGGTCGCATTAGTTGTTTTCTGCGGGTTACCAACTCCACTTGTACATGCAGAAACTGCTCGGGCTGCGGTAGCGCGGAAGGTTTGCCACAAAGCCTGGTTCGTAGTAATTCGGGACTGTTCCGCGCGTACGGTCTGCTCAAATCCGTCGACTAGAGTTGCAGGAGTACCCTGTCCCGCGACTTGTTCGAGGTATGAACGACCACCTCCTGTGCTTGGTTGAGACGTACCAAGAAGCCCCGTGCCCCCAAGGACCTGGCTTACGAGCTGGCTTGCAAGAGCGCCGACAATTTCATTGATGGAGTCTGCAAGCTGGAGTTCACGTAGTGGTGAATCAAGGTTCTGTATAAGTGCGTTTTCTATAACAGATCCCGGAGTACTTATAGGACAGTCAATAGACGAGTCTGCGTCAGATAAACTAGTAAGAGTCCCTCCCGAGTCAGCTCCCTCTGCCTGGGGTGCATCCGGACAATTCCTCCACGCAAGAAATCCCCTCCCCCAACCAAGCTCCTCAAGCCGTCCGCGCGTATCGGCATTTATCCGTCTCATAAGCTCATCACGAGTACTTGTTTCCACACAGAAAGGATCGTTGCCACAATCACGGGTGGCCGCAAACCACGCATTAAAGCCGCCTTGGTTAAACTGCCCCCGACGAAACGCCTCCTCGTTTTGCGAATACTCGCTAAGCGTGTACCGTAATTGGCTTACGATGGCGTCTCGACTCGTGTATAAGAGATAGCCTGTTGCAACCGTACTTAACGCACGCTCGAGGTACGGTGAATTAATGGAGGTATTGTTTACAAGCTCCGTAACGAAATTCGTAGCAACCGCGTCCCCCATCTGTCTAAGCATGCGGTTTAGGTCGGTCGCAAACGCTGGCGAACCCTCAAACCCAGAATTTATCCAATTCACTACGCTACGGGTCATCGTGCGTATAGCCTGTTTTGCTACCGCCCATGCAACGCCATTCAATACTTGTTGGATAGTGAGACCGGACGTTTCTACTGCTAAAGTGCCCGCAACAGCCGCTAAAAGTGGTCCAGGTGCCTCAATGGTTACTGTGGCACCCACTGCCTGTGCGTGTCGGACGGAACGCTCACCAAGAAAAGGCGCATAGAAGATGCTCCCTACAACAGTCAGTGCAAGTACGCTCGCGACAATTCTTCTACCGATGGTATGAGATGCGGTCATTGTGGTGTGTCAGATAGGCGTGATGCATTTACCAGAAAGGCTTCAACAGTTCCCGGAGCCGGCTCGCCGTTTTTGAGAATAGTTGTCGCGATACCCTTTAGCGCAACTACTATGTTTTTTGAGGCTGGCTGGTATATGGCAAGTGAGCCGAGAGTGGCGATAGGGTCTCTTTCGTACGACACCACAAGTAAGGTGGCTTTCGAAAGGGTGTCAAACGATTGTAAAAGCAGAAGATGGTCTTCCTTGTTTTCAATCGGTACCGGCATGCGGGCAAGGTCTTTGGCAATTGCAGCGTATGACTGCGCGAGTCCTTCGAGCGGTGCACGGGCGCTCTCATCATTATCTTCCAAAAATGCCTGCATTAATGCTACAGGGTCTCCTTGCCCCTGTGGTACCTCGTGTACGGTGAGTGCTTGGTAGAGCACATCTGAATACGTGTCGATAGTCGTATCTGGTGAGGTGCGTACTGAAGAAAGTGAGTACTCTGAAGCAACGAGTGCGCTTGCCTTAGTGGTGAATACCTTAAGCAGATTCTCTATAAGTTTTTGTTGATCATCTTGGTTTAAAACCTGTCCTCCCCCTGCTGAAAGGTAACTCTCCAAGAATGCTCGTGAAAACTGCTCAGTAAGACTCCCGGGAGCCGCGCTCGGAGCACCGCCGAAGCTGTCGTCGGCCGCGGGAGTGGCTATTGATTGAGTGTCGGACTTGAATTTCGGCTCTACTTTCCCTTGGTCTACCGCCTCCTTGTCGGTAAGTTTTGGATCAACGGAGTGAGGGTTAGTAAGGTCCGTGCCATAGAGCGATTCCTGCCAGTCCGGGAGCCCGTCACTATCCGTATCCTTTGCGGCATAGGCTTTCAGGAGTTCCTCGGTAGACGTCGCGTTTGCGATGCTGGTGCGAAGCGGTGAGGAGAAGTAGTACCCTGCCGCAATAAAGGAGAGCGATACCAAAAGTGCAAGTGAGATGCGAATAATTTTTGGTGAAAGGGTCATAAAAGTTACTAAAATAGTACCACGCACCCGCGTCCATCCCTGCCCGTGTGTGTATTGCTACTCTAGTGCGTTTGCAATCGTCTGCCAATCGGATACCGAAAGGTCTTCAGAACGTGCTTTTTCTGGAAGTGTTGCGGAAGCAAATGCGTTTTTGATGCGTTCTGGAGACGCTATCGCCTCGAGATTGCGTGCGAGAAGCTTCCGCTTATGCGCGAAGCCCGCATGAAGTATGGAAAAAAAGCGGTCTTCGGCCTTTTTTGAAGCGAATGCATCGGAGCGTATTCCAAATATGGAAAGGACGGCGGAATCGACGTTTGGCGCAGGCACAAACGCGCCGCGCGGGACGGTGAATTGATACTTCGGTACCCCATACGCTTTTATCGAGAGCGAGAGCAAGCTCTCTTTCTTGGAGCGGGCGACGCGTTCCGCCACCTCTTTTTGTACTAAGAGCGTCATGGAGGTCGGCTTGTGTGCGGCAGTGAGGAACGTGCGGATGATTTCGCCCGTGATGTAATAGGGGATATTCGCAACCACCGCATAATTCAAAAAACCATCCCGACTGCTTTGTTGCGGGTCCCGACTCATCGCTTCGCCGTATATCAATACGTCTTCGCTCTTCGTCTTCCCGCGCCTCGCATTCGGGCGTTTTTTTGAATTTTGCAGATGCATGGTGATATCGAAATTGCGGATATCCCCCTCGACAAGCTCTAACCGCCCATCTGCAATCTCCTGCGTAAATGTCTCCTGTAGTGGCGCAATAAGCTCGTGGTCCGCCTCAACAGCGATGACTTTTTTTGCGCGCGCCAAGAGTGCACGGGTAAGCTTCCCTGTTCCCGGACCTATCTCAAGTACCGTATCGTTTTTTGAAAGTCCTGCGGCGTCCGCAATCCGCTCAGCGATGCGTGCATGCATCAGAAAGTTCTGACCTAATGATTTTTTCGGCCTCATAGCTCGATAATATCCTCGCCTGGCCGGTCTGCATATGCGTACTCAACCAGCGAGCCATGGATATCGTTTAGGAACGACGACGGGTCCTGCAGGTAGTCGGTACCGTAGATACGGCGTACGCGCGCAAGCGTGAGATAGAGCGCGTTTTTTGCGCGAGTCACTGCCACATAGAAAAGCCGCCGCTCCTCTTCCTGGTCGCGCTCTTCTTCCGGATTCATGCCTTCGTGCGGGAAGAGCCCCTCCTCCATGCCGGTCACGAATACGATATCGAACTCCAACCCTTTCGCCGCATGCACGGTCATAAGCGTGACGCCTTTTTTGGTTTTCCGGTCGTCGCTTTTCGGGCGGTCCATCTCGTCCTGGTCGCCAACTAACGCGATGTCTGCGAGGAATGCTGCAACGCCCTCTTCTCCCGGTGTCTCGTCGTGCCGGCTCGCAATAGTCGCAAGTTCCTGCGCGTTTAGGAGACGCTCCAAATCATCTTCCCCTCCCTTTTCATATGCCGCCTTCATACCGCTTTGCTCAATGATGAGACGGATGAGTTCGGAAGGTGGAAGCGTCTTTGCCGCTTCATGGAGATTGGCAACGGTTTTTTCAAATGCTTCCACTTTCGCGCGCTCCGCCGGTTTGAATGTGTCCCGCTGTCCCGCGATGATTTTTCCGAGCGTTACTTTCCCGATACCGCGCGCGGGAAACTGCACGGCACGCACCAGGTCCGCTTCCCTCGAAGGATCAAGCGCAAGTCTCGTCCACGCGATGACATCTTTCACTTCCTTCCGGTCGTAGAACTGAGTACCAAGGAGGCGGTACGGAATCCCGCGTTGTAAAAACGCTTCTTCAAGCGCACGGCTCTGGAAGTTCGTGCGGTACAAGACCGCGATGTCTTCGGGCTCTGCGCCTTCGCGTATGCGTCGTGCTGATTCTTCTGCAACAAACCGCGCCTCCTCTTCCGCAGTTCCCGCCATATGCACTTGGATGCGCTCGCCTGGGCCGTTGTCGGTGACTGACGACTTCTCTTTTCGATTTTTATTTTTCTCTATGATTTGATTTGCCGCTTCTACGATGGTCGAGCTTGAGCGGTAGTTGTGCTCGAGCACGATGGTTTTCGCAGAAGGATACGCGCGATCAAACTCAAGCAGGTTGTCTATGGTCGCTCCGCGCCACGTGTATATAGTTTGGTCGATATCACCCACTACGAACAAATTTTTCCGGTCGCCGGTCAAAAGCGCCGCGAGTTTCCCTTGTAGTTCATTGGTGTCCTGGTATTCGTCGATATGGATATAGTGGAAGCGTTCTTGCACGAGGCGTCTTGCTTCTGCATCTGTCTCTAAAAGACGCACCGATTTTGCAATCAGGTCGTCGAAGTCGAGCGCTTTTTCTTTCGCGAGTGCCGCATCGTATTTGTGCCACGCATCGCTTGTAACGCGTGCGCGGAAGCTTTGGCGCCCGTGCTTTTCTCCATACTCCCCTGCAGTCATCCCGTCCCCTTTTGCTTTTGAGATGAGGGAGAGAATTGCGCGTGGAGCGAGCTCCTTCGGGTCTATCCCGAGCTCCTTGAGTGCGTTTTTTATCGCTCGTTCGGAGTCGTCCCGATCAAAAATGGTGAAATGCCGAGGGATACCCATGGAGCGTCCGTAGGTTTCAAGCAGTTCCCGGCCAAGGCCGTGGAAGGTGGCGACAAACGGTATGGAACCCTTCTTCCACACCGCTACCTGCTCCCCAAGCTTGGCCCCCAGCCGCTCGCGCATTTCGCGGGCGGCCTTGTTGGTAAAGGTAACGGCGAGGATTTTCTCCGGTGCCACACCGGTGCGTATTAAGTGGTATATGCGGGTGGTGAGCACGCGGGTTTTCCCGGAGCCTGCGCCGGCGAGCACCGAGACCGGTCCGTCAGTCTGAAGCACCGCCTCCTTTTGGCGTTCGTTGAGCCCATCGAGATAGTCCATTCCCTCCTACTATACTCTCTCCTGGCTAAATTCAGAAAAAATGGCTTAAAATAAGGTCAAAAGTAGTTTTCCCCACCCAAAAAACACCCTCATTGACCCTCTTTGGAGAGACGGTATACTCCCCTAGTCGGTAGATACGATTGAACTCAAGAAATGGCTTACCTAAGCCATTTTTGTACGCGAAAGAAACGCCTGAAGTTCCCTGATACCCCTTATCTCAAACAAAACTCATACTTCTTATACTCGGCCCGAAAGCGAGCGTAAGAACACATACTTCGTCCCTCTCGCGATAACCGTCGCAGGAGTCTTCGTTGCCCTTCTTTTCATACTGGTACCGGTAAAAGCGGTAGCTTCTTGGCCGTTTTTCACTGCAAAGGCAGAGGATTCTGGGGAGCCACCTATTATCCATGACGCAAGTATCGGTCTTTTGGTCGCCGCTACAAACAGCGACCCGAACCCTCATAAGGGAGACATGGATATTGAGATAACGAGCGGTTCGGCTCTCATACCAAATTCAGGCCCTGATGGTACCCTGCCTCCTTCCTCAAGCAACGCATCCGGCGGAAGTATTTCCCTCTATGAGGTACGTGAAGGAGATACGCTTTCAGGCATAGCGGATATGTTCGGCGTGTCCACAAACACCATCCTTTGGGCAAACGACATAAAAGATGCGAAAACCATACAGGTCGGCGATACCCTCCTCATCCTTCCTGTGTCGGGGGTACGCTACACGATTAAAAAAGGCGGCACACTCTCGGACGTTGCGAAACTCTTTGATGCCGATGTAGAGGAAATCGCGCTTTTCAACGGAATCGACCCTACCTCGCCTCTTTCGGCAGGTACTGAACTCATTATCCCTGGCGGGAACCTCTCTACGCCAAAGACAGTAGCAAAGGCGCCCGCATCTAGTCCAACCCGTACTGCTACGGCACTTCCTGCACTTACCGGCTACTTCGGTAATCCTGTTCCCGGAGCGCGCATTACCCAAGGTATCCACGGGTATAACGGCGTTGACCTCGGTGCCCCAAACGGTACCCCGGTCTACGCTTCGGCAGGAGGCACCGTCATCGTCGCGAAGAATAACGGCGGGTATAACGGCGGGTACGGCAACTACATCGTTATCAAGCATGACAACGGTACGCAGACGCTCTATGCGCACTTAAGCAGTGTAAGTATTTCGGTCGGTCAGACGCTTGAAAAAGGTACGCGTATCGGTGGTGTAGGAAATACGGGCCGTTCGACGGGAAACCATCTCCACTTTGAAGTGCGTGGCGCGAAAAACCCTTTCGCCAAGTAAAGCGGTTAAAGTCTCGAGCTACTTCGTTCTGGGTCCCATCCGACTCGTTCGCGGTACTAGCTGTACTGGTCACTCGTCGGATTTCCCACGCCTTGTATCTCGACACTTTTCCTCGCTTTCCCAGGTAGTGCAGTTTATTTACTCGAAGCCGAACATGCCGCGGGGGCGATACTGCAGTGCTTCCATGATGTGTGCGGGCGAAACCTCTTCCTCATCGGCGAGGTCCGCTACCGTGCGCGCCACCCGCATCACGCGGTGATACGCGCGAGGCGAAAGGTCGAGTTTTTTTGCCGCTTCAAGTAACGCTTCTTTTGCGGCGGCGGTGAAGCCTGAATTTTCATCAAGCTCTTTGCCGTTCAAGCGACCATTTGTGTTTCCGGAACGCGCATGCGCCTTTGTGCGCGCACGCAGTACGCGCTCTCGTACTTTCTCCGACTTCTCCCCTTCTGCGAGCGTCGCGAGTACCTCATGCGGTAGGTGCGGTACCTCCATCCAAAGGTCGAGCCGGTCGGCTATCGGCCGCGAAATTTTGCGTGCCTGCTTGCGTGTTTGGCGTACGACTACTTCGCTGTCCGCGGTCAAGGTGTCGGCGGGATTCATCGCGGCGACAATCATGCAGTCGGCGGGAAAGGTGATGCTTCCGCGGGCGCGCGATACGGTGACCTGTCGGTCCTCAAGCGGCTGGCGGAGTGCCTCGAGCGCACGCGCCTCGAACTCTGCAAACTCATCGAGGAACAGCACACCCTTGTGCGCGAGTGTTACTTCGCCCGCTTTTGGTACAGCGCCTCCGCCAACCATGGCCGTGTGCGAGGTCGTATGATGCGGAGAACGAAACGGCGGCCAGTACACGGCACCCT
Organism: Minisyncoccota bacterium; assembly: GCA_022842585.1. GTDB lineage: Bacteria > Patescibacteriota > Minisyncoccia > Phycocordibacterales > Phycocordibacteraceae > C7867-001. The sequence goes on from JALHPI010000007.1 coordinate 20,519, forward strand.
CGCGCAATTCTCCCGCCGTTGAGTGTATGGCGGTGACCTCAAGCACTTCGTCCGGGGTTAGGGGTGCAAGTATTCCTGGAAGCGCACGGGCAAGCATGGTCTTCCCCGTTCCGGGAGGCCCGTAGAGTACGAGGTTGTGGCGGCCCGCGGCTGCGATTTCAAGCGCGCGCTTCGCGCTCTCCTGCCCTTTTATTTCGCATAGGTCTATGGAAGGTGGCGGGATGAGCGGTATCTTTTCACGTGCTTTCGGTGCGAGCGTTGGTGAGCCCTGCAAATGAGACACAAGCTCTTTCAAATTTTTTGGCGCATACACATGCATGCCTTCGGCAAGTTGCGCCTCGTGCACATTCTCCGGTGGTACGAATACCGCTTTCATGCCCGCACGCTTTGCCGCAACCACTTGCGGGAGGATACCGCGCACCGCGCGTATGGTGCCATCAAGCGCGAGCTCTCCCGCAAACAAAGCCGGCTCCTTCGGGAGCTCCACGTCACCCGCCGCGGCAAGGTAGCAGAGTGCGAGCGCGACGTCGTAGTGCGAGCCTTCCTTTTTTAAATCCGCGGGAGAAAGCGATAGCACGATACGACGGTTCGTGGCTTTGGGTGACTTGAATCCCGCATGCCGGATAGCTGCGGCGACGCGGTCGCGCGCTTCTTCTACTGCTTTATCCGCAAGCCCGACAATGGAAAACGCGTGGAGTCCACGCGTGAGGTCGGCTTCTATTTCGACGATTTCGGCACTTCCGCCAACCGGCTGCGCCGCATACAGTTTTGCGTATCCGCCCGTTTCTTTTTTCTTCGGTGCCCCGCCTGGCATGTAGGGGCATTGTACACCGCCTAGGTATCTAAATGCGTATGTTGATCGCTAGTCCAAGGAGGACTGCTGGAAACCAGAAGCTTCAAATTTTTCCCAATAATCGCATATGCGTTTCCTTTTGGAATATGAACCATATCGCCCGCCGACACGTTTAGATTTTCCGATTCCATCTCAATACTTCCCTCTCCTGACTCGACATACCATACTTGCTCAATGCTCATATCAACGTCGAATCCTGTTTCTGGATACCGACCGTTAATTTCTGAAATGCCGACTGAGAGTGACTCAAACGGCAATGGGTATTCAGTAAATGTAGAGACAGAGTGTTCTGCTACCTGTTTCGTCTCAGACTTTCGAATAATCGTTATCATTTGGAGAATTATTTTTCCGGCTTGCGGGTAAAGAGGAGGTCTTCCGGAAGGCGGAAGAGGCCTTCATCGTTTTCCTTTTGTTCGAGGAAGTGCGAAATGAATCCAACCGTGCGCGGAATGATGAACAATGCGTTGAAGAACTCCGCGTCGATGAGTGCTTTGAGTTCTGCGTCGGTGAAACCTTCGCATTCGGAAAGAATGTCCGTGAAAAGAGATGCGATGATGCCGTCCACGTTCAATATAAGCGAACCGCTTTTCGCCGTCGTCACCTCTTCCACCTGACGTGCGAAGTCATAGCGCGGATGATTCTTAAGGAGTGTAGCGAACTGCGAGAGCGCAGCGACGCGCGGGTCAAGAAGTCCGATGCGGTATTTCTTGTGGCCGATACCAAGGATAAGGCGGCCGGCTTTTGTTTCTTGCTCGACGAATGCAGACGCGGTGACGCCTGAAGCGAAGCCCGCGTTCCACGTGCGCGCGGATTCATTGATGGCGCCACCGAACCGCGGACCGATGGTGAGAAGGCCTGATGCAAGAGACGACACCATGTCTTTGCCTGCGCGCGCGGTGACCATCGTGTTTACGGCACCTGAGACCGCTCCGCCGTGGTCGATAAGGAGACTAAAGACCGCGTCCGCGAATGCGACCGTCACCTCCGATTTCGGTTTGCGCGCAAGCAGTGCGGAAAGTATGTTTCGGCTGAACGAGCCCGTCTGTGAAACGAGCGCGCCGTTTTTTACGTACTCGGGAGCGGTGTCTACGTTGATAATTTCACGCGTGGAAAGAATGCTCTCGCGTCGGCTTTTCAAGTCGTCAGCTATACCCATGGGTGCCACTATATCCCCGCCAGGCGTTTTTCGAAATGCCGCAAGAAATTCAGGGAAGGTGTCGGGTGCAATCGCACCAGCGGCCCTAAGCGCCTCGCGCTTTGCCCGCGCGCTCTCATCCTGGCGAGCCACGAGCGCTTTCGCGTGGCCGAACTGCATATGCTCGTCAAACGCTTCGTCGATGATGCCCGCGATGTATGCGATGACCGGCTTTGTGAACTTTTTTGACTTTAGAAGTTCCACAATCTCGTACTCATCCACGCCGCCGAGTTCTCCGAAGTACGCGAGCGCTTTTGAATGCGGGTCGTTCTCGATGACCGCAAGCACTTCGGAGAGGGATGCGACCGGAAACCGGTCGCCACCAATCGCAAGCGCAAAGGAAACCCCCTTCCCGCTTGCGGCCACACCGTGAATCAGCTCATTCGTCATACCACCTGAGGTAGAGACAACGGCGATAGAACCTTCTAAGGTCAGATGACTTTTTTCTATCTGTACGGCATCCACGCCGCCGATGGCACCAAGCTTCAACGCGCGTGGAACAAGTATGCCCACTGATGCGGGGCCTGACAGGAGTTTCGTCGCGCCGTATCGAGCAATGAGTTCGGTCGCGTGTTTCTCAGGGACATTTTCCGCAAAGATAGTGCCACCAAATGCTTCGGGGAATGCCTCAAAAAAAGAAACGGTCGAGTCAAACGCGCGTCGTCCCGACTGTACGTTCAACATCCATCGTACGCGTTTCGCACGCTCTTCCGGCACGAGTGACACGTTTGCGTAGCACGGTATGAGTATTTCTTTTTTACCCCAGAAGCACTTGAGCGCTTTACGGTTCCCGGTAATGAGGGCGCGTACGCTCGGGGCGTTTTTTCCAGAGAGGTAATCAAAATCAAGCATGGACTGGATAATGCGCGGGTGGTTCCCCATCACGAGCACACCGTCTTCTCCCGCACGGACTTGTTCCAAAAAGCTTTTCATGATTTCAAGTACGTTATGGCGTCATCAACGGCGCTCGTGATGACCGCGTCTGAACCGTACACGGAGCCGAGCAGACGTTCCTTTTCAAGGAACGTTCCCATACGTGCAAGCCCTTCCGTTTCGTTTGGTCCTCCGCGGCGTACGTAGACGCGTACGTTTCCGGCACGAAGCGCATCAGCGTATTCCGTGAGCGCATCAATGATGCCGCCGAACGTCGTTTTCACATCCGTGAAGTTTGCGACCCCACCCGCTATGACCAGCGCTTTTTTCGGTGCCGAAGAAGCAAGCATCAGTGCAAATACTTCTTTGGCGTACAGGTACGTTTCTTCGCGGGTAGGTCCGCCACTGTATTCCCCATAGTTTGCAATCTCCTTCCCCATCCCAAGAAGCTCTGCTTCGTCAGCAATGACGATGGAACCCCCGCCGCCTGAAAGCAGGAAGTAAAGCGAACCGTCGGGATTGATGACATTCAGTTTGAGCGAGGCTGGCGTCGTTTCGGCAAGCGCCTCTACGGCCGCTTCGCGCGGATGCTTTTTCGCCTGCTTCACGATATCGCTTGCGCTCCAGCCGTTTGCGAAGAATTGCGCAGAGCTATCAACGAGTACCGCCGCGTCCAACAGGTGTATCTCTCCGTTTTGTATGACAAGCGGATTGATTTCAAGGAACGCGAAATATTCTTTTTCAAACGCACTCAAAACAGACTCTATGAATGTATGTGGTATGCCGGTTTTGGTAGAAACCACAGAAACATCGCCTGCACCCCGTATGAGAAATGTCTCGACCTTATCCGGGTGTTCTTCAATCTCGATACCGCCCTCGCGCGCGTAGAGTACGCGGATGCCGTCGCGCACGCGCTCAAACGACACGTAGCGTTCTTCCGACGCATCGTGCGGGAGCATGGGCTCCACGATAAAGTTCGCGAATCCCTTCCCTTCCCATGCGTTCGTCGCCGATACGCAGTCTGTTCCGGCAACGTTGAGCGCAAGCAACCCCTGCTTCATGCGCTTCTTTATACCTTGGTCTACTTTCACCACGAACGGTCCGTCTCCGGAGACCGTAGGCGTTTCTCCGGAGGAAAACGAAACACCGCTATAGGCGTCGCCGAGCAGGATACGCTTCGCCTGATATTCGGTGAGTTTTACTCTGGGCATACTACTCTTTTACCATAATCGTCTCTTCCGTGTCGGAAGCAAATGACTCACGTATAGCAAAACCGAGCCCGGTCGCAAGACCAATGCTTGCCGGGTTTGCTCCATAGATGCCCGCCCAAAGCTTCGCTTTCGGATGACGCTTCAGGTACGTATCCATGCAAAAGCGGACGAAGTCTTTCATGATGCCGGTACCCCGAAACGGCGGGTAGGAACGGTAGACGATGGTGTGCCAATTGTGTGAATCCATCGCGCGCTCATCTTCAGCGCGCTCATCTGCCGAGAGGTGCTTCATTGATTTCCTGCCAAGTGGCTTAGGGCCAAACCACGCAAGGGCTGCAAGCGTACCCGTGTTTTCTTCTATGAGTGCAAACAACGTCCGTTCCTTCGAGCGATACCAATCTTCGTAGGAGCCTTTGCCGAACCGCTCAAAGTCTGAAGTTTTTTGAAGTTCCGCATCCGACGTATCAAGCGAGTACTTTTTCAATTGATTGATGCCAGACGCGTCGAGACCCTCGCGTATGACGAAAGCTGTTCCGGTTGTCCCGAACGCCTTCCCGATTTCCCGAGATTCAAATAGTGGCAACATGCCCGTATCGCGCGAAGGCGTATGCGCGCTAATGGATAGACCCATAGGAGGACAAGTGCTTATGCCTCAGGAGTTGGTACCGAGGCGGGTGGTTCGTCTGATGAGGCGGTGGCTGGCACAGGTGTCTCGGCTGCTTTTTCAAGTACGCGGTAGGCATGGATGCCGGCAAGCATCGATATCGGGCCGATTACGAGAAGTCCGAGGAAGAATGGGAGAGCGCCGAGAAACGTGAGGACGATCAACACGACTCCGAGCAGGAGAAGTTTCCAGCGGTTCCCTTTCGTGATGCGGGCGCTTTCTTTCAAAGCCGCAACGGGATTCATGCCCTTATCGACGACGAGGTAGCCGGTGAACGCAAACGCAAGCGCGAGGAAGATGCCCGGTACGATGAGGAGGATGAAACCGACCATGACGATGACCGCAAGAATGATGGATGCGGCGAGGTAGCGCCAAAAAAGCTCAGGACGCCAGAAATCGGAAAACTCCGGCGATTTCGGGTCGGCGTGTGCTTTGAGGTAGATGGTGATGAGGCCGATATAGAGGAGTGTCGAAGCGATCATTGAGAGCAAGAAGCTTACAAAACCCGGAAGATAGTTTTGCACTACTGACAGCATGATTTGTATGACGGCATACAGCGCGAACGTTCCCACAAAAAACCACGGACGTGCCTTGAAGGTGTTCCAACCAAATGCGAGAGATTCTTTTACCGATAGGGTGTTCATATAAGGTAAGTATACGTGAATGCGGTCAAATGCTAACTCGTGAGATGTGCTTTGCAAGTGTTCGCTGCCGGGTCGGCGGCGAGACGGTCATCCTCTATTTCTTCGCCCGAAACCGAACAAATACCGTACGTCCCGGTTTCTATGCGAGTAAGCGCACCCAATACCTCATTGTAGCGGGTCTCAAGGTCTTTCAGAATCGCGGTATTCGTCTCGTACCCGTCTATCTGGTCGGCAGTGTCGCTTGGGTCGGCTTCAAGACCGGTTTCGCTCGGAAGCGCTTCCCAGTCCGCAGGGTTCGAAGGGTTCCGTCGGCCTACGGTCGAAAGTTCTTCCTCAAGGCGGATTTTTTCAGCTTCAAGCACGCTTTTATATGCGGTGGTGTCTTTCATTAGCCGAAAGTGTAGCACACTGCGATTTTTTAGTTGGAACGGGTCGAGGAAAGTCGTGCGAGCAGTTCCGAGAACGCTTTTTCGCTGCGCGCGATGATGAGGGTCTCTTTGTCGCGGTACCCGTAGATCATGAGCTGTCTTCCCTGTTCGTCCTTTAAGACACGCACGTCATGATTATCTATCACCGCGTCTATGAATATGCGCGGCATGCGTATCGGAGCACGTTGGGTACTGGTAGCAGTAGAAGTGCCAAGAGGCGCTTCCTCAGGATAGTCTGGATAGAAACGGGAAAGGTCGCGCGCGATAGTGCTCTCCCACTGCAGCATGCCCGCAAAGGTCCGCTCATAGGAAGCGACACGGAACATGAAGAACGGATGGGTTTCGGCATCCGCGCGCACGACACCTACCGTGCTTTGCGGCTCGACGTTGCGAAGAAGGATTTCCGGTGCAGAAAGCCCCATGCCGGAAATAAGTGCGCCCCCTTCAGCAGGTAGCATCACAGTGGTATTTTTCCCTGTTGTAGATGCATAGGTTACGTACGCGACCGCCACGCCGCCTTCAGGAAGATTTTCGTTTCGGAGTTCGGAGAGTCCCTGCTGAAGCTCAAACCCGGTTCCTTTTAGTTCTCGGTGTACGTCGGCGAAGATGAGGGACGGAACGGACGGAGCGACGATAATCGGTGGGCGCCCGGTGACGAAGAGTACGGAAAAATAGATGCTCGCACCTCCGGCAATCAGAAGCGCGACGGCACCCGCTATCATTGGGACGTAATTTTTCTTCGGCGCCTTCAGTTGATGCGGCTGGAGTGCGGTTCCCCGTGCATTTTGTTCCGCAGCGAGGATGGAAATCGGAGTCGCACGTTCCGTCTTCGCCTTTTCGGAGAAATCGCTCTTGTACGTATGGACTGCGGCAGGAGCTTGCACCACTTCTGGTTTTTTCGTTACGGGCGGAATGCCAACGGGAGGCGGAGGCGGTGCCGGGGGTCTCATCGATGCTGTAGGCGCAGGCCTTGGTGCTGCATTTTTTTGGAGACGTTTTAGCACTTCTTCCCGTGTCTCGGCGGTCGACGGGGCTGGTGGGGCTGGGACAGGATCGGGAGCGGCCGGTACGGCTACGGTCTTCCCCGCTGCTTTTGCGCGCAAGCGCTCAAGCACCGCTTCCCGCGATTCCTCGGTCGTTGGCGCTTTCGGAATTATCTTTGCCGGAGGAGGAGGTGCGGGAGTAGTAGGGACGGGTGCCGGCGTATTTTTTACGTTTGGAGGAAGCGGTTTGCCGGTCAGATGTGCAACGTCGCTTGCGTAGGTTCGAAACGCCGGTTTCGAATCTTCCTGCACTGGCGAAGGCGCATCGTCTTTGGGTACGACAGGGTCATCCATAAAGGGCTATGACTAAGTATAACCGCAGTGCGCACTATGCGTGCCTACTATTTCTGGAAAACCTAAATGGTAACGAGCTCTAACCGCGATGACCGATAAGAAACTTCTTTGGGTCGTCACACATATCAGTAAATGCGTGCGCCGCTTCCTTTAGTTTTGCGGAAGAAGACTTTCCGAAAGAAATAACCTCCACCTGGCACCCTTCATTCATATCTAGGTACTCGATAAGCGGCACGAAGTCGCCATCACCTGAGGCAATGATGATGGTATCTAGTTTCGGGGCGAGCTTTACGGCGTCAATTGCGAGTCCTACGTCCCAGTCAGCCTTCTTGGCGCCGTCTGCGAAGATTTGGAGGTCTTTGACCTTGGTCTCGATACCGATTTTCGTAAGCGCATCAAAGAATCCGGTCTCTTCCCCGCTGTCGGTCGAGATGACGTAGGCGATAGCGCGTACGAGGACGCGGTTCCCCACTGCTTCTGCAAGGACGTTTGCGAAGTTTACGCGGGATTTATAGAGGTGCTTAGCACTGTGATAGAGGTTCTGTGTGTCTATGAAGACGCCAACGCGCTGCGCTGGATGTTTTATAACGGGCATAAAAAGTAAATATTAAAAATCTTTTAAAAAGCGAACGAAGTATCGCTTATATCATACTAGCATTTGCGTCCTTAATCCTAGCCGGAAAGGGTGCAGATACGAGGCACGGGAAGTTCGTTTTTGGAGGCGTATGTGGGTATACGACGGAGAAAACGAACGGGACCCGTAACGAAGTAGCTGCCCCTTTACGGCGGATTACTTCTTGAGGCCGAGTTTTTTGACTACTGCCGTATAGCGGCGCTTGTCGTTCTTTTCCAAATAACGGAGATGGGAACGACGGTCAGCGACCATCTGGAGAAGACCACGGCGGGAATGATTGTCCTTGTGGTTTTTCTTGAGGTGCTTGGTCAATTCTTCGATTTTGCGACTAAGTAGGGCAACCTGAACATCCGGAGAACCGGTGTCAGAGTCATGGCGGGCCGAATCTTTAACGACGGCCGTCTTTACGCGCTTGGTTAGCATGGTCCCCGTACTCTAGCACACCTTGCTAAAAAGAGCAAGTGTTTCCTAGTGCTACCTTGGCTCCCTAGGGCTTCTTGAATCCCTCAATAGCCTTCAGTATCTCAAGAGGAACGGTAAATACGATGGTATTCGACTTGTCTGAGGAGATGTCGTTTATCGATTGCAAGGTTCTCAAGTGGAGGGCGCCAGGTACTTCTGAGAGCATTTTGGCCGCTTGTGAGACGTTTTGGGCAGCTGCGAGCTCTCCTTCGGAATTGATGATGACTGCACGCTTTTCACGCTCCGCTTCCGCCTGCTTTGCTATGGTGCGTTGCATGTCTTCCGGCAGGCTGACGTCCTTAAGTTCCACATTCTGAACCGTAAGTCCCCACGCACCCGTCTCTTTTTCGACGATTTCGCGGATTCTGTCTGCAATCCGGTCACGGCCGGAGAGGAGCTCATCGAGCGTCACTTCGCCCACGATGTTGCGCATCGTGGTCTGGGCATACTGGGAAATGGCATAGCGGAAGTCCTCCACCTCGATAATGGCTTTCTCCGCATCCGATACCTTGTAATAGATAACGGCATTTACCTGAACGGAGACGTTATCGCGGGTAATGGCGTTCTGGTCAGGCACGTCTATGGCCTTAGTGCGCATGTCCACCTTCTGGTAGCTCTGGAAGACGGGGATGATGACGCTCCAGCCCGGACTCATAATTCCTGAAAACTTACCCATAGTGAATCGCACGCCACGTTCGTATTGGTTTATCTGGCGAATGCCCGAAATAATAATAAAAAGAATAACCGCAAGGACAGCGATAGGTAGTTCCATATGTATTTAGTATATCAATAAACGATACATATGAAGGATATGTACGATATTGTGCGACGCGCAGGATATACTTATATGTATGGATGCAGCCACGATGAAACGGCAATTTCTCGAATATATCGAGATTGAGCGCGGCCGTGCCGTGAAAACGGTAGAAAACTACGACCACTACCTCACTCGCTTTATGGAATGGGGTCAGATAAAGGGCTTGGGAGACATAACCGAGGAGAAAATCCGCGAATTTCGTCTCTGGCTGAACCGTCAGCAAGGTACGGCTGGAGGCGCCATGAAGCGTCGGACGCAGAACTACTACCTCATCGCCATACGTGCCTTCTTGAAGTTCCTCCGCAAGCGCGGCATGGAATCCATCTCCCCGGAGCGTATCGAGCTCGCGAAACTTCCCGAGCGCTCGCTCGACCTCATCACGGACGCAGAGCTTGGCCGGCTTCTGAAAGCGGCAGAAGGTACAGATCAGCGCCATTTGCGCGATAAGGCGATGCTCGAACTCCTCTTTTCTACCGGACTTCGCGTCTCCGAGCTCTGCGCCCTCAATTCCGACATAGACCTCTCGCGCGACGAGGTGTCGGTGCGCGGAAAGGGCGACAAGGTGCGCGTGGTATTCCTCTCCCCTTCCGCAAAGGATGCAGTCGCCCGCTATCTCAAAGCTCGGAAGGATATGGAAGAAGCGCTTTTCGTAAACATCCTTACGGTCGGAAAAAATTCTAAGAAAGCCCCTACCCGTCTTACGCCACGCTCCGTGGAACGGATGATAAAGACGTATGCGGCAAAGGCAGGCATCACGAAAAAAGTCACCCCGCACGTGCTTCGCCACTCGTTTGCGACCGACCTCCTATCAAATGGCGCTGACCTCCGCTCCGTTCAGGCGCTTCTCGGTCACGCTTCTATCAACACGACGCAAATTTATACGCACGTCACCGACGCCCATCTGCGCGAGGTGCATAAGAAGTTCCACGGGAAGAATCGCTAACTACTTAAGGATGATGTTTTTCGGAGTACCGGTAAGGTAGCTTTCAACGTTCTGAATAAGGAACTCGGCTCCGTTGGCGCCTGCTTGCTCTGTAGCAAATGCGACGTGTGGTGTTACGAGTATCTTTTCGTTTGCAAACATCATCTTATAAAAATCATTCTCTATGTCGCCATGAGGCTGTGGGTCGCAATCTATCGCAGCTCCTGCGACGATGCCAGCATCAATTGCTTTTATAAGGCCCGCGGCGTCGTATGTGTGAGGTCGCACGAACGAAACGAAGTATGAACCTTTCTTAAATGCCATAAACGCACTCTCGTCGATAAGGTTTTTACTCGTAGGGTTTGAGTTGAGTGCGTTTATGACCAAATCTGCAGACTCGGCTTTCTTTCTAATATCGTCGCCACGTCCGAAGAAGTCGACATCCATACCGAACGCCTCGCATACTTTCCCTATCTGAGTGCCGATACTCCCCTTCCCTACAATTAATGCCTGTTTTCCTACTAAACTCTGGTGTCGGGCAAACGGCACTGGCGCGGTCGTGCGCACTGTGGGTATGAACTTACGGAAGAGAGCCAACACCATAAACATAACCCACTCGACAATGGAGTCCCGGTTGCTCCCGGAAGTATTCGCGACATATACGCCACGTTCCGCGAGTTTTTTAGAATCGAAACTCCCGAGTTCTATATAGGGGTACGTTACCAAGACATTCTCCAGCTGCTCGAGATTCTCAAGAAGATAGTCCCCGTCGCTGCAAATGACATCCATTCCCCGCACTTCCTCGAGCCATTTGTCCGAAGAATCAGGAATCGGAATATACGACACTTCGCCCACCGCCCCAAGACGTTCTTTTTGCTCTGTTGAAAACCCAAGGTCGCCCACGACTACAATTTTTTTCATGGAGTAATACTACCCCATCACCTGATGTGCTTCCTCCTTTGTGGGCACGTGCGCGCCTTCAGCGTCCGTGAAGTACACGATGGCCCAGCGCGCCGCATTTTCTCTAAATACGTTCTCTGAAGCCTGTACGACGTCGTGCCACGCGGGGCGAAAGCGCATGTCAGTGAGTTCTGGAAGCTGGTATGCAGGCATAAAGAGCGCGATGCCGTCTTTGTGCTCCACGGGTGTAAGTGCCGCTTCATCCTTCCCTATCCGGAGCCCGGGTGCACTCTCTGCGAGCGCGAGCGTGGCGCATCCGCGGTCGTAGTGGGCACGTGCGAGGAAATTCCCCTCCCCGCTTGGCTCGTACTTGAGGAAGCGGAGCGCCGCATACTCCACATATTCTTCGGTTCTCGGGAAGAAACGACCGTACACCTCTGGAAACTCCACAGAGATGATTTCAAAAAGCTTTTTGCTCGCGCGGAACGCCTCCGCGTGTATTTCTTCTGCGGCTTCAAGGTATGCGGCGGTCTTCGGGTTCTTGAGGAGGTTACTTCCGGCGAATTCCTTCAAAAGCTTCGGATGGTAGTGGAAGTATTCCTTGAAATCCATCCGTCCTACCTCGTCTTCCTCCCCTGCTTTGCGTACGTACCCTATTCCCTGTCGGTTTTCCGGACGGTCGTAGAAGTGGAGAGCCTCCTTTTCTTCCTGAGAGACGGTCAGATAGTCGAAAAAGCGCTCGGCGGCGCTTTCAAGCTTTGCGCGCGAGAGTGTGCACGGTATTTCTGCATAATTCTTGGCCGCAAGCTCGGCGACGAGCGCGTCAAATGACTCTCTATCTGCTTTTTCAATGCTTTGCATACGCGCATGCTAGCACGTGGCCTTCGGCGTATGAAAAGAAACCGCCGACGCGAAAGCGTCGGCGGCAAGTCTTCAGTCTGAGCTAACAGTGTAGTCCGGATATTGCTTCCGTATGAGAGTGACCGAAAGTGCTCGGTCGTCTTCCCTTCCGTATGTCCTGCTTTCTCCGTACAGCTCAATTCGCTTCCAGTCCACATCTATCCTGAGAAACCCTCCGCCGCTCACTGAAACCCGACGTAGTCTGCGATTCATGACGAGTTCTCGCGGCTCGCCGATATGAATCGCGAGATCCTGTAGAAGGTTAAAGTGTCCTCCGGCGCCGGTTGCCCAGACAAGAGTCTTCTTTTCCCCTTGCTCCGATTGGTCGTCCTTGTGGGCGTGAGCCAGGACGAACGGGAGCATGCGTTGGTTTTTCTCCAGCCAGATGTTCGCTGTCGGCAGCGTTGCAATGTCCATCTCATTTCTCCTAGTAAGAACAATTGCTCGACGGATTTTCGAATCGCTTCGAAAACCCGATAGAGGGGAGAAGTTGCCTTCTCCCAAGTTCCGTCAAAGACGGTTGCTGCGTCTCATCTCGTTGCGTCCCGGCCTTGTTTGCTTGAGAAGTTCCCAACCAAGCAAGGGCGAAAGCGCGTTTTCGATGAGCCAGACGGCTGCTTCGCCGTAGCTTTCGAAAGCGGTGCTGCAGTAGGAGCACTTGTTCCCGAGGCCCATCGGCAAGTCGTCCTCGCCGATAAGGACCGCGAGATCGTCGGGCTTCATCGCAAGCAGGTCCGCTACGGATTTCCTGCCGTCCGCCAGCAAGCGTTGCTGGGCTCCGGGTGCTAGCCGAAGCTCTTCGATTGGAAGCGTTTCAAGGAACTGCTTCATGGTGTCGAGCTGCATAGTCATGCCGTTCTCCTCGATGGGCTCTCGATTGATTTCGAGAACCCAATAGAGGGGAGAAGTTACCTTCTCCCGAGCCAAGCGCCTTTACTCGTGTCTATGCGACACGGATAAAGACCTCATAGCTCCAGTCAGGCTCGCTATCCTTCTGATGCTCAATCCAGGCATGGACGTTAGGAAAATCTCTCCTGACCTCCATGAATGAAAGGCGCACCGGGGCGCAAGCCACGAAGTAGGTCACGAGATGAATCTCGAGATCTTCTTCGTTTACGTACTGCACGAGTACGCCGACCTGGTATGTCATGTATTCCTCCTCTGGAAATGACTTTACTTCTGCATAAAGTATGGCTTTATACTTGCGTAATGTCAAATATATGTGATGATAAAATATTGACATTAAAACGAGCAAATATATAGTATTTAGGAAATATGTCAGGAAAAACTGATGAAATATCTGACAAGGATTTACTCCAGCAACTGGAAAGCATTGGCCTTACGGAGAAGGAGTCCCGGGTGTACCTTGCCCTTCTGCCCCGCCACGACGTCGGTTCCTCGAAGCTCATAAGCGCTACGGGCCTTCACGGGCAGTTCGTGTATGTGGCGCTCGAGCGTCTCGAGCAGTTAGGGCTCGCCAAGCACGTCATTCAGAACGGTCGGAAGAAATTCAGTGCCAATCCCCCGCTTCGCCTTCTCTCTATCGTCGAGGAGAAGCGCCTAGCGGCGCAAAACATCGCACGCCAGCTTCAGGAGCGCTATAGCGGCAAACATGAACAAGACTTTGAGGTGTTCCAAGGAGAGACTGCGTTCATGATGCATCAGTACGATATGCTCGAGCGCGTTCCGCAGGACAGTGAAGTGGTAGCAATCTGCGGTCCAACGGAAAACTTCCTCGCAACGCTAGGCGAAGGAGAAAGCGATGAATTTGAGGCGGCGAGGGTTAAGAAAGGACTTCGCGTTCGCTATATAGGCATGGAGTCGATGCGTCCACGCCTCGCAGAGGCACGCAAATGGCGAAAGTTATGGGAATACCGCATCTTCCCCGGGACCTCCACAGGGCTCGTTGATACCGACATATGGCCGGATAACCTCACGTTCAATATCTTCGGTGACCCGGTCCTTTCATTCACCATCACCAACAAAACAGTCGCTGAAGGGTATAAAGAATTTTTTGAATCGCTGTGGAAACTTTCTAAGCCATAGCTTTGCTATAGTGCATCTATGCGTATTATCTCGTGGAACGTGAACGGCATACGCGCCGTGCATAAGAAAGGCTTGCTCCTCCCCTTTCTGAAGAAATACAAGCCGGATGTGTTTTGTATCCAGGAAACCAAGGCACAGGAGCATCAGTCCGAGGTGGATTTGCCTGACTATGAGGAATACTGGTGCTCTGCGGAGAAAAAGGGCTATAGCGGCGTCGCTATTTTCACGAAAACTACCCCGCATGATGTGCGTTTTGGTTTCCCCGAGGACATTACGGAAAAATATGGCATGGAAAAGGACCCTTATGGGGACCCAAACAAGGAGGGGCGTGTGATAGCGGCGGATATAGGGGATATCTTCGTAGTGTCCGTCTATACCCCAAACGCAAAGGACGACCTCTCCCGCGTACCGCTTCGCCACAAGCAGTGGGACCCTGCATTCCTCGAATACATGAAACAACTTGAGGAAGAAAAGCCCGTTATCTTCTGTGGGGACCTGAATGTGGCACACACCTCAGACGACCTCGCTCGCCCAAAGGAGAATGAAGGCAAAAAAGGCTATACGCTCGAGGAGCGCGAAGGCATACAGGCATATGTGGATTCCGGTTTCGTGGATACGCTTCGTCTTTTCTCTAAGGGAAATGGCTTTTATACCTGGTGGAGCCACTTCGGGGGCGCACGGGAGAGAAACGTAGGATGGCGTATCGACTACATCTTCGCTTCTAAGAAAATAGCGGTGAAAGTGAAGAAAGCGGAAATACACCCAGAGGTGTATGGGTCAGACCACTGCCCTGTCTCCATCACTCTTTAGGCTATATAGGACATAAAGGACAGTTATGCACAGGCATGTCCTTTACTCTGTCTTTAAGCATTCTATGATAGTTGAAGAGTTCTGAAGTTGTTCTTTGCGCGCTCTTTCAATCCGTATACATCCCTCACGCTAGTCCGTGCCTTCCAACGATTCGGGGCGTATCCCCTATAAAAACATTGGGAATTGCACATGTTCCACGTGAAAGGATCAGACGCGAAAAGCCGTCAGCCGCATTCTCCTTGGTACTGCCAAACATATTGCCCGCCCCATTTATTGGTACCAAAACAGGCTCGACGGCTTTTCGCATACCTAACTATCAATTCACGTTCCACGTGAAAGCTGAAGAAAAAAGGCCCTCATTAGGGCCTTTTTTCTTAACAAACGTGGTGCTTATCCAGAATCTTTTTAAGCTCTTCCTCTTCTTTTTCTTCACGAACCTTCTTCCCTGCCTCACCTTTTGCCCTAAGTTCAGTATCAGAAAGCTCAAGCAACTCAGCAGTCTTTTTATGCAGGTACTCTTTGGTGTTCTTTTTAGGTTCCTCAAGGACATCTTCAAGTAGTGCGTTCAGAGTCCAGCCTATACGAGGCCCTGCTTTCACGTGGAACGTCTCCATGATGGTATTCCCATCTATCTTGAGCATCCCTACGGATATAGGGTCACGAAGTGCCTCCTCTACCATCGCCTTGTACTTACGGAATCTAAACGGCTGTTCCTTTGGTCTACCAGTGCCTATGCGGTCGCATATGCGTAGATTGAGCAAATCCCATATATTTTCCTCACCTACGTTCCGTATCATCCTACGGACTGCTGAAAGGGTTATTTGGTCCGGATCCGAGAAAAACATGTGCCAACGCACCAGTTTCACCACTTTCTCAGTCGTTTCACGTGAAAAGCGCAAGTCATGGAGAATCTTCTCCGTTACACGTGCACCAACCACTTCATGCCCATGGAAGGTCCAGTCTCCTTTCTCCTTAGACCAGCGGCGGGTCTCAGGCTTAGAGACGTCGTGCAACAGGGCTGCGAGGCGCAAATCGAGATTCCAACCCTTGTCTGCGGCATGTTGCATAGAACGCATCAGGTGGCCAAATACGTCGTAGCTATGGGCTTGGTTTTGCTCTATACCAATACCGCGCACAATTTCTGGAGATATCATTTCAAGTATTCCTAACTGCTGTGCAAGCACCAAAGCCATCATCGGCTGGTCAGAATTAAGTATCCGTATGAGCTCATCCCGTATCCTTTCACGTGAAACGTGAGCTAAATTAGAGGCTTTTTTCTGTATTCCCGATGCGGTATCTGAATCTAGGGCAAAATTGAGCTCTGCCATGAGGCGTACGGCCCGCATGAGGCGCAAACCGTCTTCCTCGAAGCGTTCTTCGGGGTCTCTTACTGTACGGAGAACCTTAGCCTCAATGTCTTTTTGTCCTTTATAAGGGTCAATTATCTGTCCTTTAGACTCATCATAGGCAATGGCATTTATGGTGAAGTCCCTCCGAGCCAAGTCTTCCTCGAGGCTCTGACCAAACTCCACCTTATCCGGGCGGCGCTTATCCGTATATTCCGACTCTGTGCGGTAGGGAGTAACTTCAATGATTTTGACTGTTTCGTCGTCCGTTTCACGTAGAACACCTACGGTCCCAAACTCGTTTGTATAGTAGGAATCGGGGAAGATACGCTGTATATCCTCAGGCTTTGCGTTCGTGGTGATGTCCCAGTCCTTTGGTTTCCTGCCTATGAAGAGGTCACGCACGCATCCGCCCACCAAATAGGCCTCAAAGCCCTCTTTTCGGAGTCCTTCAGCCACGGAGCGTACTTCTATAGGAACTGGGAAGTGCATATACCTATTCTATCAGCTAGGTGTGCTAATCTGCTGTAGTTGGGCCTGCGGAGCTGTACACTCATAGACCCTCACTTCGCTCCTGTGGTGAAATGGATATCATTACTGTCTTCGGAACAGTCGTTGTGGGTTCGAATCCTGCCGGGTGCACCAGCGCGTAATAAGAAAAGAGTGTCAAATACGTGCTAGTGGGGTTTCCTAATATGCGGGTATGGTTTAGTGGTAGAATGACTGCCTTCCAAGCAGTAGACGGGAGTTCGATTCTCCCTACCCGCACAAAAGTAATAGTTTCCTTTTGTGCCTGAGAATCGAAAGCCGGAATA